>NZ_CP053836.1:1902409-2219478 GCF_013201825.1 Halarcobacter ebronensis | reverse complement strand
CATACATTTTTTTAGTGTCGTATCTATTTTTATTAATTTCATAATATTTTTTTAGAGTATTTGTATCTGGTTTTAACTCTTGTGCTTTTTCATCTAATATCATATCAAATGCAAGAAGTCCTTTTTTACTTCTTAATTGTTCATTAGTATATTTATTCTCTTTGTCTTTTAATGTAGAGGCTAAGTCTTTACCATTTTCTACTTTAATAATATGATTAAAAGTATCTATAAATTTTTTACTTTTTACCATATCGCTATTTAAACCATATTCAATAGCTAACTCTTTTTCAACTAATCTTTTTATTGCAATCTTTTTTTGTTCCACATCCATATTAAAGAAATCTGTATGTGCAACATCTGTTGTTATTTCATTTCCATTAACTACCGCTAATAACTCCTTTGCGTATATATTTGTTGTAAATATTAGAAGTAGTAAGCCAATTAGATATTTCATAATTATTCCTAGTTAAGAATTTATATAAGGGAGTTTCCTCCCTTATATATTAGTCAATTTTTCCAGTTTTCATTCTGTGTTCGTATATTTTTTTCAACTCTCTAATATCTTGTTGAAGTTCAAATACACCATGCCAGTGAGCATAATCTGGTCCATTCATTAATGCCCCTTGTCTCATTCTTCTACCTTGGTGATGCCATAAGTGATAGTACACTTTATGGAATTCATCTGTCCATGGATCTTGAGCAATTAACCCTTTTGCTTTTAACTCATCATACATTTTTTTAGCAGGTTCAAAATATGATTCATTATATAGAATTACATGTTTATCTGCCATTTCAAAGAAGTTTTTAGTATGTAAAGTACTGTGACAAGAAGAACATACTTTTTCCATTTCAGCTCTTGCTGCAACTGAACCATCTGGGTGACCAGCTACAGGGTTACCTTTAGAGAATTTTCCTTCTTCTTTCCATACTTTAACAGCATTATCCAAACCACCATCTCTTAAGTTAGATTTTGGTGCCCATAGATTCCATTTTAATCTTCTACTAACATTGTGAGTAGTTTTTAAATCTCCAATACCACTCATATGGCAAGTAGCACAAGTTGGTGCTCTATAATCACCTGGTTCCCAAGCATCAGGAGCACTATCATATTTCCACTCATTTCCTTCTGCATTAAAGATATGACCATGTTTAGAGTTATCATAAATCTCTTTATCTGGATGATCAGGTCCTAAGTGACAAGAAGAACAAGCAGCAGGTTTTCTAGCTTCTGCAATTGAAAATTTGTGTCTTGTATGACATGAAGCACAGTTCCCAACACTTCCATCAGGATAGATTGTACCTATACCAGCTTGTGGCCAAGTCTCTGCTGTTGGTCTATTATCTTTACCTAACTCAACAACTTTACCATGACATTGCATACATCCTGTAGCTTCAGCAGAACCTTTTGTATGTGGATTATCTGCACCTTCAAAATGGTTCATAAGTTTTTGCATTCCATCTTTTGCATGAACTTGAAGACCAGCTCTTCCATGTCCACTTTCTTGGAACTCTTTTACTTCACTAGGGTGGCATCTTTCACATGTTTTAGGAGTAACTAATAGTGAAATATAAACATCAGTTCCTTTAACACCTGGACATGCTTGAGTTGCCATTGGCGAATCTTTTTTTACTTGGTGGCAATCAATACAAGAGATTCCTACATGACCATGTCTACTCTCTTTCCAATCATTAACCATACCAGGAGTCTCCTTAGCATGGCACTCTACACAGCTTTTTCCCATTTTAGTCATATCTCTGTCTATTTTCAGAGTTTTAACTGAACTTAGGTCACCAACATTAGCAGCAAACAGCATAACACTTGAAGCAAACATTGATAACAACAACTTTTTTAACATAACTTCTCCTTTAAAAAATTTGGACTTAATTTTTAGGCAGGTATAAACCTAAATCTTTATGTCCTACATTTTGGTGACAACCTACACATGTTTTATCTGTAGTTTTAGAAAAATACTTTCTATGAGCAATTAATGCTTTTAGATTTGACTCAGTTGAGTCTTTTAAATTGGTATGACAATTAAGACAGGCACTATCATAAGTAAATGATTCTCTGTGCTCTCTCATTGCTTGCCAATCTATTTTGGAAGTATCTTTAAAATATTCTGCATATAAATCATGCAAACCTGTTTTAACTTTTGTAGTTAAATAATTAGCCATTGAATCTTGAGGTAAGTGACAATAGACACATTTGACTTCTATTCCATGTTTTCCCGCACCACCATGAACATCCATTTTATATGAATTAGTCACTGGTTGCATAGTATGACAACTTGAACAGTAGTTTTTGTCGCTAGTGTGTTTAACCCCAATAGAGCTACCAAACGAAATAATCAGACCAAGGATGAGCCCGACTATAACAAGTGATAACGGAACAATGACTTTGGATTTAGATTTTTTGATCTCTTCCATTGTACTCCTTTACCGTTAGATTCACCAAAATAATTATAACTTAAATGAATATTCATTTAAGTTGACCTAGGTCAAGAAAAAGGGGTAAATTGAAATAAAAAAAGTAATAGTTTTAATTTAGGAAAAGTTTAGTATATGTTTGATTTTTATTAGAGAAATTGGAAGAGGGTACTCTAAGTGTAGATTACCCTTCTAATATTTTCATTGTCAAGATTTCTGTATTCATCATATAGTTTTTGATGTTTCAATTTAGTTTGATAATCAATAGGTGTTCTTATTGATTTATATTCAATTAGTTTTCCATCTTTATAGACTCCGCTAATTGTTGCATGTACCCAGTAGTAACCTCTGTCTTTTCTAAGATTTTTCACTACTCCTTCCCATTTTTGACCTTTTAGTAGTGTTTCCCACATCTGTTTAAAGACTCTTTTTGGCATATCTGGATGTCTTACTAGATTGTGTGGATTACCTACTAATTCATCAATTAAGTAACCACTTATTTGTGCAAAAGTTTCGTTGGCATAGGTAATAAAACCTCTTAAATCTGTTCTTGAAATAATTAGCTCATTTTCAGGAACTATAGTCTCTATTAGAAATTCGCTTTCATTAAATTCCATTTAGTCAACCTTATCAAACTCTTGTGCAAAACCTTCCAAATCTTTTCTTTTAAGATCACCTCTGTAGATAATTTTATCTGGATCGATATTGTCATCATTTAACATTTTAGGAACCATATCTGAATTTTCAAGTATTTCGATATGTTCATCCAACTCATCTTCACTATATGCCATTTGCATATCAGCTGAAATTACATGGGGAATTGCTTCAATTACTCTTAATTTTTCAAGCTCTTCTTTTACGCCATTTCCTTCAATTGTTACAATAATTCTTCCTTTGTCATCATGTAAATGATAATCACAAGCTTCACAATTTTTTAGATCTTCTAAAACTTGTTCTAAATATTTTGGTACAGTTTGTACTACAATACTTGAAATATTCATCTTAAACTCCTATTTAATTTTAAAGTAATTTATTTTTTGACTATCGCTACTTACAAAAATCTCATTACTATCTATAAAAAGAATTTTTGTAACAGTTGCCTCTTGACCACTAAGTTTATATAGATAATTTTTTGTTTTGGTATTAAATATTAAAACTTCATTCTCCTCATTAAAAGCGATTGCTCCCAAAGAAGCATTTGGACTTAGACCACAACTATATAGTAGAAAATCAAAATCCAAAGAGTAGACTAAAAGATTGTCATAAACAACAGCTTTTCTATCTTGTCCTGCTGTTAAGATAATGCCATTTTTATAATCAAGTTGATAGACTCTGTCCAAATTTAGAGCTTCTAACTCTTTTGTAACTCTTCCACTTTGTATTTGTAGTATTCTAACTATTCCACTTTCATCTGTACTAACTAACTCTTTTTTGTTTTCATCAATTACAAAATCTGAAAACGAAGAGGCACTTATTTGTATTAAATATTTTAATTTCTCTTCTTTAAAATTGTATAGACCTACTTGATTGCTTAAAAGGGCAAAGACAATCTCATTTTCTGATACAAAATAGGCTTTTTGTACATAATATTTTTTTTCTATATCAATAATTTTTTTTAAAGCGCCATTATCATAAACAAAAATATCTCTATAACCTTTTATTCCTTGTGCAACTATTAAAATTTTATTATCAATCAAGTCAATAGAGTATATTTTAGAAGCAATTGAATCTCCCATAAAATCTTTTATATCTGGGATTTTTATTGTTTGAATTTTTTCATTTGTAGTAGTATCAAAAATTTCAACTGTACCATTGCTTGTTGCAGCATAGAGTCTATTGTTTTTATACTTTATATCTTGCACATCTCCTGTTGTTTGAAAATTTTTAGTTGGCATTAAACTTTCAAGGGCAAAAAGATTTAAACCTAGGACTATTAAGATTAAAAGTTTAAACATAAGAGCTCCTTTTATCTGTTGAGTTCTGCAATTTCTGTCTCATACTCTTCTTGTAAAAGAGCCATTTTTTCATTCAAATCTTCAATATTTTTCAAAGATAAATCTTTTGATTTACTCCAAACAACTTCAATATCAAATCCATAATCACTTGAAAACTCTTCAAGTTTAATTTTGTACTCATCCAAACTTTTACAAGTTGCACTTTTGTGTCCTATTGGATCAGTTAATTGAATATACCAATTCTCTTTTTCATCTTGTTCTACATGTGAAGTAAATTTGATTGGCATTTTAGCTCCTTTTATTGATTATTTTTATTGCATCACTTGGGCAAATATTTAGACAAAAACCACAATTTGTACAAAGTTTTTCATCAATTGACGGTCTAAACATTCCTAAAAATTTTATGGCATCATCCAAACAAGGGTCTTTGCAAGAAAAACACATTGTATTATGCCAACTCATACACTTTAGTATATCTATTTCAACTTTAACATCAATAACTCTTTTATATTCAACGCTTAATACTTCATTTGGACAACTCTTTGCACAATCATCACAGTAAGTACATCCACCTTTTGAAAAATCGATAGTTGGTGTACCATCCTCTTTTATTATAATAATATTCTCTTCGCAAGAGGTGGCACACTCTTTATTACAAGTGTTACACCCTTTGAGAAAAGAATCTATTTCTTTATAGTATGGTGGTCTAATCAAACTCTCTTGTTTTTGCTCTTTAGAGCTAGCAAGAGAGCTAAAAAGCTCTCTTCTATCCATTTTATTTATCCAATAGAGTATCTAAACCTTCAGTTAGTTTAGAACCACTCCAATCTGATTTTTTAGCCCCATCTTCAGTTGTATAATCTGGTTGGAAAGTATTTTCAACCAATTGTCCTTTACTTTGAGGAGCATGACATTGTGAACAGTTAAATCTAGCACCACTTAGGCTAGCTAGTTTTTTAATTGAAACATCTGCAAGTTTTTCACTAGAAGTGTTATCAATCTCTTTACCATTTTTTGTAATTTTCCCATCAGCAGCCAAAGATGTATCAGGTCTAAAATTAATCATATGTGATTGTGGATAAGGCAAAGCACCCAATGAAGGAGCAACTTCTGGTGCGTGACATCCTACACATTGATTATTATCTACTGTAATAGGTAACATTCCATCTACACTGTGAGGAATCATTGGTGGAGCATCTTGGAACGCTCTATCAAGAGTTTTTCCTCCTGTACTAGGAGCTGTTTCGTTATACTCTGTTTTATCTGGAATTACACTGCTTTCGCTGTATAAATCAACTTTTCTTAAACCTAATGACTCTTCTGAATATGTTGGTTGAGCTTGACTACAACCTATAAATACAATAAATGAAGTTACTGCTAAACCAAAGCCAAGTTTAGTAACAAGTTTCATATCAACTCTCCTTATTTTTACTGTTTAATAAATCTCTAATAGAGAAGTTTAATGCATCGTCATCACAAACTTCAACACATCTTGCACAGTTTGTACACTCTCCAGATAGAACTTGTCCTGATGATTTTCCAACCATAAACAGAACTTGACTCTCTGGACAAACCTCTTTACACTTCATACAAAGTGTGCACTTCTCTTCTTGGTGTCTTACTCTAATAAGGCTAAATCTGCCTATTAGAGAGTAAAACCCTCCTAAAGGACATATATGTCCGCACCAGCCATTTTTCAAAACAAAAAGATCAAATAAGAAGATTATTAAAATTGCTGCCCAACCAAAACCTAAACCAAAGATAATACCTCTGTGAAGCATTGATATTGGAGATATAAACTCAAATGCTGCTACACCAAAGATAGCTGAGATAACTAAGCTTATAGCAATTATCCAATATCTCATACTTCTAGTTGCTGGTTGTTTTTTTTGGATTCTATTTAATCCAAATTTTCTTCTTATATAGTTTGCTAAATCAGTTATCATATTGACAGGACAAACCCAAGAACAAAATGCTCTACCACCTATTATTGAGTAGAACAATACGGCAATTAATGCACCAACAAAGATATCTGAAGCAATAATAGCTCCTGAAACAAACATTTGCAATACTGCATAAGGATCACTCATTGGAATAAGTCCTAAAATTTTTGATGAACTTAGATTTCCAATTAATATATTCCATCCCCAAGCATTTGCACCAAAGTATAAAACCATAAGCGATATTTGAACTAATCTTCTAAGGATTAAAAATCTATTTTTAATCATCTAATAGTCCTTTCATATCATTTAATGAGTCTATAGCTTTATGTTTGCTAATCTCAGTTTTTGTAGTTTTGCTAGTTGCATGTTCCAATCTTTTCTCATCGTTTTTATCCCAACCTTTGATGTAATAATCTCCAGCCTTTCCAAGAGCAACTTCTCTTGGTAGAACAAAAATAGAGGCTTTTTCAGTCACACATGCTCTTTCACAAAGACCACATCCTGTACAAAAATCACTATCTACTATAGGTTTTAAGTAGGCGTGTTTTCCTGTTCTTTCGTTTTGTGCATACTCTAACTTAATAGCAACATCTAATAAGGGACAGGCTCTATAACAAGCATCACACTGAATTCCCCAATAGGCAATGCAGTTTTTTGTATCAACTACAGCTACACCCATTTTAGCTTGGTTGATATTTAGTTGTCCGTTTGTACTTACTTTGTCTAAACTCAAAGCATCAGTAGGGCAAACAGGAACACATGGAATATCAACACACATATAACAAGGGACTTCTCTTGGTTCAAAAAATGGTGTTCCAAGAGGTTTATTATCACCTGGTTTTGCTAATTTTAGTGTGTCATATGGACATGCTTCAACGCACATTCCACATTTGATACAAGTTTTTAGAAAATCCTTTTCATCTAAAGCTCCAGGAGGTCTAAGAGTTAGTTGTGAGGCTGTAACTTCATCAACATAAGCACTCCATACAAGTCCTCCAAGGGCAGCAAGTCCTGCTGCTCTTGCCATTGTTAGAAAGAATCTTCTTCTGTCACTTATCTCTTCACTTTTCATTTCGTTTTCTTTCAAAGGATCATGACTGCTCAAGACAGCACTCCTTTCTTTTATGCTTTATATATTTTTACCGCACATTTTTTAAAGTCTGTCTGTTTTGATTGTGGACAAGTCGCATCCAAACAAACTTTATTAATGAAAACTTTTTCATCAAACCATGGTACAAATACCAATCCTCTAGAAGGTCTATTTCTTCCTCTTGTTTCAACTCTAGCTTTAACTTTTCCACGTCTAGATTCAACCCAACAAAGGTCACCTTGAATTAGGTCATTTTTCTTAGCATCTTCAGGGTGCATATAACATAAAGCCTCTGGAACTGCTCTGTAAAGTTCAGGAACTCTCATTGTCATAGTTCCACTATGCCAATGTTCTAAAACCCTACCCGTACTTAACCATAAAGGATACTCTTCATCTGGTTTTTCAGGTGGATCCATATATGGTCTTGCAAAGATTTTTGCTTTGTTTTTCAATGCTTTTTTAGTTTTGTCTTTAATTCCTAAAAGGTCTCCTTGTGGAAGAGCTTTTGCAATTTTTCCATAAAATGCAAAATCTGTATCACCAGTCTCTTGACCATATTTTTTTGCATATGGGTCATATTTTGCATTAAATCTCCATTGAGTCTCTTTTCCATCAACAACTGGCCATTTAAGTCCTCTAACTCTATGGTAAGTATCAAAGTCAGCTAAATCGTGAGCGTGTCCTCTTCCAAACCAAGCATACTCTTCAAATAGATATTTTTGGATAAAGAAACCATACCCTTTCCAAACCTCTCCATCACTTCCAACTACATTTCTAGCATCACCAAATCCTTCAGTGTTGTCATAACCTTTTTGGATAGGGTCTTCTAAATCTAGTTTGTAACTTTTTGCTTCATTGTTAGCAAATAAAATATCAAACATTGTTGTATTTTCATCATATCCTAACTCTTTTGCTTTAGAAGTCACATCTGGAAGTTTTTTACCATTTCTTAGAGTGTATTCACCCCATAAATCTTTAACAGTAAATCTTTTTGATAACTCAACCCATTGCCAAGTATCACTCATTGAATCGCCTACTGGAATTACTTGTTGTCTCCAGTGTTGTGTTCTTCTCTCTGCATTTCCATATGCACCCCATTTTTCATAAATCATAGCACTAGGTAAAATAAGGTCAGAAACTTTTGCAGAGATACCTGGATAACCATCAGAACAAACAATAAAGTTATCCATTTGTCTTGCTGCTTTAATCCAGTGACTAGCACTTGCTGTATCTTGATAAGGATTACATACATTTACCCAAGCAAATTTAATAACACCATCTTCAATATCTCTGTGGATTTTCATTATATGTTGATTTCCGACAGGATTTAGTGTACCTTCTGGAATTTTCCATCTATTCTCTACTATTTTTCTATGGTCACCATTTGCAACCATCATATCAGCAGGTAATCTGTGACAAAATGTTCCAACTTCTCTTGCAGTACCACATGCACTTGGTTGCCCAGTTAGTGAAAATGCACCAGAACCTGGTTTTGCTTGTTTATTTAATAAGAAGTGTACATTATATGCTAAAGTATTTACCCAAGTACCTCTTGTGTGTTGGTTCATACCCATTGTCCAAAAAGATACAACTTTTCTGTTTTTTTGAATATATAATGAAGCTAAAGTTTTAAGTTTTTTCTTAAACTCTTCAATATCTTCATCAGGATTTCCTTTTGCAATTTCGGCAACATAATCTACTGTATATGGTGCAAGAAATTTTTTATACTCTTCAAAAGAGATCTCCCAGTGTTTAAGACCTTGGTCTTTGTTTTCCATTACATCACCAGCTTTATATCCATAAGGAGCAAGTGCAGGAGCTTCTGTTTCAGAAACAACTTTTTTCATCTCTTTAGAGATAATTTCCATCTCTTTAGGAGAGTATTTCCCCTCTTTAATAGATTTTTCATCAGCTCTTCTCATCCCATAACCCATATTAACCGGACTAGCTGCAAAAACAATATGTTTTTTAACAAAATCCCAATCAATTGCTTCTGGATAGTTATATACAATCTCGTGAGCTATATAGTTCCATAAAGCAAGGTCTGTATTTGGAGTAAAGATGATTTCCATATCTGCTAAGTCTGAAGTTCTATGTCTGTAAGTTGAGATATTTACAACTTTTACATTATTTGGATCAGATAGTTTTCTATCTGTTACTCTTGACCATAAAATAGGGTGCATTTCTGCCATATTTGAACCCCAAGATACAACAGTATCAGTAAGTTCAATGTCATCATAACAACCACTTGGCTCATCAATACCAAAGGTTTGATAAAAACCAACAACAGCTGAAGCCATACAGTGTCTTGCATTTGGGTCGATAGCATTTGATCTAAATCCACCCTTCATCATTTTTTGCGCTGCATAACCTTCCATAACCGTATATTGTCCTGATGCAAATACACCAACACCTTCAGGTCCACTTGCTTTCAGTGCTTTTTTGATATGTACTTCCATCTCATCAAAAGCTCTTTGCCAAGATACAGGAGCAAATTTCCCATTTTTATCAAACTCACCTTTTTCATTTACTCTTAAAAGTGGAGTTTTTAATCTATCTGCCCCATACATGATTTTTGCATTAAAGTACCCTTTAATACAGTTTAATCCTCTGTTAACAGGTGCTGCTGGGTCACCTTTAACTGCAACAATTTTTCCATTTTTTGTTGCCATCATAATTCCACATCCTGTACCACAGAATCTACATGCTGCTTTGTCCCATCTCCAGCCAGCCTCGGCATTTGATGCAGCTGCACTAAGATTACTTGGTACGCTCATACCAACTGCAGCTGCTGCTGAAGCTGCTGCAGAACTTTTTAGAAAATCTCTTCTTGAAAGTGACATCTTTCTTCTCCTTCTAAAATTTTGCTTTCCAACAAACTAAGTTTAACACTTAAATATACATTATGCTTTGACTTAGGTCAAATAATTAAGTAAAGATTTATAAACGCCTTTAATGTGGTGTTTTATGAAGGTTTATTGAAAAAAAATAATATTTAAAATAATTTAATGTTTAACTAAAAAATCTCTTAATTTTGATAAATCCGAGTTTCATTCCACTATATCTCATTACTTTTGCAAGGCTTTTCCACTCTTTTTTTTCATAACATGGATTTGGACATTTTCTACATTTTGGTTTAATTTCGTGGGGACAGTTTTGTAGTCTTTCTATACTATAGTTTATTAAAGTATGACACTCTTCGCAAAGGTTTAAATCAATTGGAAGACTCTCTTGTTTATAGGAGATATTTTTATTAAAAACCAATTGATTTTTGTGTTTATGTTTACAATATAACTCCATAAAATTTTTTAGAGTTTTAAGTTCATTTTTAAATTTTTCTATTTCCATGTTTATCTTTAGTTTTTTCAATTATAACAGATTGAGATTTTTTTTATTTGATTAGAATCAATAATTATTTTAGATTTTTTATATATAATACAGGATGGTTAATACAAAAGAAGCAATAAAATCTATTAGTCTTTTTTCACATTTGTCCGATGAAGAGTTAGAGCTAATTGTCTCAATGTCTGATATATCTTCATATAATTCAGATACTATTCTTTATTATGAAACTGAAACTACTGATAGATTATTATTTTTAATTGATGGTCTTTTAAAAGTTTATAAAATTGATAAATATGATAATGAAATCTTTTTATATTATGTCTATCCAAACTCAATGATTTCAGAACTATCAAATCTTAATGACAACCAAATTAATTGTTTTTCGAATAGTGAGTTTTTAAGAGATAGTCTACTTCTCTCTATAGATTTTAAAAGGTTTAAACAAGAGTTTTTGATGCAAAATGAGATGGTCTCTAAATTTATTAATGAACTTATTCATAAAAATCAACAACTACAGTGTATTGTTAATAGAGAGTTAGTATTTGATGCTACCTCAAAAGTTGCATTTATGTTAACCAATGATTTAATTATGTTTAATCAATTAAAAAGAAATGAAGTGGCGTTATTACTTCACATTCAACCAGAAACCTTATCAAGAGTATTAAAAAGATTAGTTAGAAATGAGACAATAACTATAGATAAGGGAAATGTTGAGATATTAAAGCCTGATGAATTAAAAAGTATCTATTTAGGAATATAAGATGAAGAGAATAGGTGTTGGACAAAAGATTAAAATACTTGGAGCGTTACTGTTAAGCTCAATTTTTTGTGTTATTGTTATTACCATATATTTAAACCAAAAAAATATAAAAGATGCAACTATTGTAAATATTGCAGGTAAACAAAGAATGCTTACCCAAAGAATTACAAAAAATGTATTCTATTTATATCAAGTAAGATCTAACAATTTTACTGAAATTGATAATGCAATTGATGAGTTTAAATTTGGACTTAACACTTTAAGAAATGGAAATAGTTTATTAAAGATTTCAGAAGCTCCAACTGAAAAAATTGCAGAGCAAATTTCAAAGGTTACTGTTCTTTGGAATACTTTTGAAAAAAATGTTAATCAGTTTAAACATGCATTATTGAAAAATGATATTGAAGAATTAAACTCAATTATAAGTTATGTGTATCAGACAAATAATAAACTTCTTGAAGAGGTTGATGAAATTGTAACACTTTATACAGATTATATTGAGCAAAAAACAGCTTTTATTAAAAACTTTCAATATTTGGCCTTTTCATTTATGTTTATTTTTGCTTTATATTCATTAATTCAGTTAAAACAAATTGAGGCAAATGCTAAAGAGTTTATTGATAAATATAAAGAGATAGGTTCACACGATATTACAGAACTTGAGCCAATTCATGTTGAGACAGAAAAAGAGTTTGTTGAAATGGCAGATAATTTAAACTGCTTTATAAATAAAGTGAACTCTGCAATGGGTTACTCTCAAACGGCATTAGAACAATCAAGAATGGCATCAGAGAAATTGCAAGATTTAGCCGATGAGTTTGAAGATATAATAGTCGAATTGGGTGATAAAAATGACATAATAAAGGGAATTGACAGGAGTGAAGATATAGCAATAGAATCTTCTGAAAATCTATTAAGAACTACAAACAAATTAAATGATTTAAAAAAACAGCTTGATTTATTACTTAAAAGTTGTGAAAAACAAGAGGTCTAAATAAATTTTATTTTTTAGCCTCTAACTCCTCTTTTATATTCAATTTATGGCACATTTTTATACCATATAAATAGATTATCCAAGAGATATAAATCCAGAAAAATGAGAAGAGTAAAATAGCCAAAGAGCCGTAAATAGTTGTGTATGTTTTGTTGTAAACAACATAATATACAAAAAGGTTTTTTGTAATTGATAATACAATTAGAGTAAACAGTGATGAAATTGCAGCTGCTTTTATTGTAATTGGTCTATTTACACTTAATTTAAAAAGCCCAAAAAATATCATCCAAGCAAAGATAAAAGTTACAAACCAGTTGAAAAATGAGTTATCATAAAATGATAAAGCAATATTTAGAGCTGCTAACATAAGTGGAAGTGTAACTAAGAAAACAAGATAAAAGAAAAATGACTGAAAAAGTGGTTTTCTTTTTGCTTTATGGATTTTATTAACAATATACTCATAATCTTTGAAAAACATAATAAAAACAAAAAGCATATATAAAATACCTATTATTCCAAGTTTGTTTGAGTTTGAGATATAGTTTTTAAAAGCTTGAACAAACTCCTTTGAGTGTGTTGGATTTAAAATATCAAAAGTGTAGTTAACAAAAATATCTAAATAACCTTGAACAATCTCTAAACTTGAGATAATATAGATTAAAAGTGCAAAAATTGGAAGTATTGAGAAGATTGTAAAGAAACTAAGACTAGCGGCATAATATGTTGTGTCGTCATTAAAAAAGGAGTCTAATAGTTTTAAAAGACTCCTAAGTGGATTTTTTACAAAATCTGAATCTCTCATTTAAGATTCTTTTACAACCCCATCTTAAATGGGTTTAAAATATTGTTTGGATCAAAAGCTTTTTTGATACTTCTAAATAGTTCAAGTTCTGCTTCACTAAAGGCAATATTCATAAATGGAGCTTTTGAAAGTCCAATGCCATGTTCTCCTGAAAGTGTTCCACCCATTGAGACCACAAGTTTGAAAATCTCTTCAATTGCTTTGTGTCCATCTTCCATCTCTTTAGGATTTTCTTTGTCTTTAACCATTACATTTACATGTATGTTCCCATCTCCAGCATGTCCAAAACAAGGAACGTTAAAACCATATTTTTCACCAATTTTGTATATTTCATCTAAAGCTTCTGGAAGTTTTGATCTTGGAACAGAGATATCTTCATTTAGCTTTTTTGTACCATAAATTGCTGTTGCTGGACTTGCATTTTTTCTAGCAAACCAGAGAGATTTTGCATGGTTTTCATCTTTTGCAACTATAAAATCAATAGAACCATAGTTTGCAAAAGCCTCTTTTAAAGTCTCTATTTGTGAATCAATCTCCGCTTGAGAAGAACCATCCACATCACCAACTAAGATTCCTCCTGCATTTTCAGGTAGTTCAACTTGTGGAAATTTTTGTTTTAATGCTTTTATTACAAGAGTATCCAAAAACTCCATTGCAACAGGATTTGCACCACTTGCAAGAGATTTAAAAACAGCATTCATAGCTTTATTTACACCAGGGAAAACTCCCATATAAGTTTGTTTGAATTTTGGTTTTGGGATTAGTTTTAGTGTAATTTCAGTAATAATAGCTAGTGTTCCTTCACTTGCAATTAAAATACCAGCAGTATTGTATCCTGCCACATCTTTTATAGTTTTTTTACCACAAGTTATAATTTCACCATTTGGTAAAACCGCTCTTAATGCCATTACATAATCTTTTGTAATTCCATATTTTGCAGCTCTCATTCCACCTGCATTTTCAGAGACATTCCCTCCCAAAGTAGAGTACTCTTCACTAGCTGGATCTGGAGGATAAAATAGTCCCACCTCTTCAACAGCTTTTTGAAATTGCATATTAATAAGCCCTGGTTGAACTACACCCACAAGGTTTTGCATATCAATCTCTAAGAGTTTATTCATATGTCTTTCAAGGGAAAGAATAATCCCTCCATTTGCAGGAAGAGCTCCGCCAGTAAAACCGCTACCAGCTCCCCTTGGTACTATAATGATTTTATGTTCATTACAATATTTTACAATCTTTGATACATCTTGTTCATCCCTTGGAAAAACAACTGCATCTGGTTCAAATCTCTCTTTTGTAGCATCATAGCAATAAGCAATTTTATGTGCTTTATCACTCTTTACATTATCTTCTCCAACTACAGAGATAAAGTAACCTAAATGTGCTTCATCAATCATTTTTTTATACCTAACATTGTTTCATAGTAATTGTTGTAAACTTCACCTTTTACAGTAAGTTCCCCAGCTGCAATCTCATTTTCAAGTAATCTTTCATCTTCACTTCTAGTATCATCACCAAAAATTTTATTTAGGAAACCAAACCAGCTTTTATAATCAAGCATAGATGTGAAGATATTTTTTTCAATTTTCTCAACTCTTGTATAAAATGGCATTCTTTTGTTTTCAATATAGTTATAAGAGATGGTATCTTTATCTAAAATTGCAAAAGTTTTTGAGTCTACTACATATATTGTACTATCTATAATAAAGAAAATTGTTCCCAAGTTTTGAGAGATTGCGTACTCTTGAATAACCTCTTTAGGAGGAGTTGGAATACCTTCAGATTTTAGTTTAGCTGCAAAAAGGTCTGAGTGTAAGAAGTTGTTATCTTTATATTTCTCTCTTGTTGCACTAAAGGCATCTTGTGAAGGAGCAATAATCAATGAAGAGTCGTACATATAGTTCATTATGATTACATCACCAGTTACTGGTTTTCTGTTTGAGGTAGGAATTGCATTTTGTTTTAAATCTGTAAATGGGAAAAACTTTAATGTTGAAGCAGTTTCATTACTTGAAGTTACATAAGCATTTGAAACAATAAGTGTTTTGTTATCTTCATAGTAGTGTTGAACAATACCACTTTGACCAACTCTTAAATTACCAACATTAATTGTTGCAGTTTCATCTGTAACATTTAAAATTTTGATTGCAAAAGGTCTATAATCTAACTTTTTGTATTCATTTTTTAGTATAGTAGCATTATCAATTTCTACAACTCTTTTATCTGTTAGAGTATAGATATAGTTTAATCCATCTTTACCTTTTTCTATTTTAATATCTTTTAGAAACCATCCATTTTTAAGCATATCTCTATATGATAATTCACCTTTACACTCTCCACCTTCAAGTTTTTCAACTTCAATTGTTGCAGGAGAATTCCAATCTTTTTTATAACAAATAGTTGTCTTTGCAAATGCTTGTGAAAGCAATGCCGTCGTAAATAGTACTAATGTGCTTTTAAATAGTAGTTTCATTATTTTCCTTGTAGTTGTGATAATTTTTCTTTAACTTCATTTGTGTGTAAAACTTCAATTTTTTCACCTTTTACACTTTTTGTTTTTCTAACATTTACTTTATTCCAAATTGCAGCTATTTTGCCGTCAGGATTTATAATAAAGGTTGTTCTTACAACACCCATTGATTCTCTGCCCATAAATTTTTTAAGTTGCCAAACACCATAATCTTCACACATCTTTCTGCTTGTATCAGAAAGAAGTGTTATGCTAAGATTATATTTCTCTATAAATTTTCTGTGTTTTGCTGTATCATCGGGACTTACTCCTAAAATAATTGCATCTAAACCATCAAACTCTGGTTCAGCAGTTGTAAAGTCACAAGCTTCATTTGTGCAACCAGGAGTTAAATCTTTTGGATAAAAATATAATACAATCCATTTCCCAAGCAGATCCCTAGAGCAAATCTCTATGTCATCTTGGTTTAGTGCGCAAAAGCTTGGTGCTGTTTGTCCAACTTCCAACATATAATTTCCTTTTTATTAGTCCCTATAAAAAGGGACCTTTTAATTTTTTCTTCTTTTTAGTTTAGGAATAAATTCCTAATAAAAGAAGCAAAACCTAAAGAGCCTCAGAAAAGGCTTTATTTTTTAATTGCTATAAATGTAGCAAAGTTTACCCACTTGAATATAGTTTCGCAGTGGGAAAATCCTGCTTCTAAAATCATCTTTTTATTCTCTTCTTCTGTATAAGGAATTAGAACATTCTCTAAAGCTTCTCTTTTCTGTGCTATTTCAAACTCACTATATCCTTGAGTTTTTTTAAACTCATAATACTCGTCAATTGACTGTTTCCCAAGTATCTTATCTTGTGAGATTACTTTTTCACTAAAGATGAAGACTCCATCTTTTTGTAGGCTATTATAGATTTTTTTTACTAATTTTTCTCTTTGAAGAGGTCTTATAAACTGTAAAGTATAGTTTGAAATAATAAGTTTTGCTTCCTCGTAAGAGATATTATGTAAATCTTCATTAATAAGTTCTATGGCTACTCCAAAAGCATTTGCCTTTTTTTGAGCTCTTGCTAACATTGCTTCAGAGTTATCAATCCCAATTAATTGAAGAGGGAAAGATGAATGTTTTGCAAGTTCTATTAATGTAGAAGCTGTAGAACATCCCAAATCGTAAACTTTGTCATTTTCATTTAAGAACTTTAATCCAAAGTTTATTGTAAGCCTTTGCATCTCCTTATAGAAAGGGACTGAACGATTTAGCATATCATCAAATACTGATGCAACCTCTTCATCAAATTCAAACTGTTTGTTAATTGCTTTTTCAAATACTTTATCTGTCATAGGGGATATTTTAACTAAATGAAGTTTAATAATTAGTTATCAATTGAACTCTTTGATTGAAAAAACTCTTTAGCCTCTTTTATATCCATTTCAATCTGTTTTTTTAACTCTTCAAAAGAATCAAATTTTCTGTTTCCTCTTAGTTTATCCAAAAATTTTATTTGTACAAGTGAAAATCTATTTGTTATATTTTTATCTAAAATATGAGTTTCAACAGCAAAACTCCCATCTGTACTTACCCTATGTCCTAAAAAGGTAACAGAAGGTAGCTCCTCTTCGTTGATTATTGTTTTTGTAATATAAACACCCTCTGTTGGGAGTATAAAATTCTCTACATTTAGATTTATAGTTGGAACAAAGTTTTTAGAACCTAAGCCTTGACCTTTTATTTGAGTTCCAAATATTTTATACTCTTTCCCTAAAAGTTTGTTAGCCATTTTTATATTGCCATCATTTATATAGTCTCTAATAACCCTTGAATGTACAGCAATACCGTCAATTTTTACTTCATCAATAACTACAACTTCTCCGTCAAATAACTCTTTTAATTCATTTATGCAGTTTTTTCTATTTTTACCAAAACAGAAATCAAAACCAACAACTATCTTTTTAAGATTTGGATACTCCTCTTTTAAAAGAGCAATAAACTCTTTACCATCAAGGTGTTTGATATTTTGTAAAATATAGTAGTATATTGGATATTTAGAGTACTCTTGTCTATATGTTCTTGGCGTCAAATTTGCATAATCTGACTCAATTGATACAATTCCCCCGTTAGTTCCAAGATTTTTAAATAACTCTTGATGGGCAATATGCATTCCATCAAAACCACCCAATGCAATTGCAGTAATATTTTTTTTATTTATTAAAATAGAAGAGCTCTTCTTCATTCCCATCTTTTCCTTCTAGTTTACTTGGCAAACTACTAATTAAACTCCATCCTAAGAGTTTTGTTTCCCCAATAAATCTTTCTTTGGCTTTAAATATAGCCTCTTTATCTTTTACAACACCTTTTTTGTCTCTTTTAACATTTGTACCCACTTCAAATTGGGGTTTAAACAAAATAATAATTTTATCTTTTGCCAAGTTATTAATATCTTTTAAAATATTTAAAATTGAGATAAAAGAGACATCACAAGTTACCACTTCAAAACTTTTATCTGTTTTAAAAGTTCTAATATCTTGATTCTCAAAAAAAGTTATTCTTTTATCATCTTTAATTCTTTCATGTAATTGGTTTGAACCAACGTCTACACAAGTTACACTTTTAACACTATTTTCTAAAAGTATTTGGGTAAAACCTCCGGTGCTACTACCAATATCTAAAGCCTCACAGTTTTGTAGTTCTATTTTTATCTCTTCTAAAAAATATTTTAATTTGTAAGCTGCACGGCTTACATAAAACTCCTCTTCAAGAAGCTCAATTTTTGAAGTTTCATCTATATCAAAAGAGGGTTTAGTAATAACTTTTCCATCAACTTTGACTTTATTTGCTTTTATAAATTCATGCGCTTTATTTCTGCTTTGAATATCAAAATGGTTTGTAAGATAAAGGTCTAATCTCATGGTGGAATTATAGTAAAAAAAAGCTCTAAATCAGATTATTTGAGTAAAATTTAAAAATGTATTTTGTAAAAGATGAATATACCCAAACTTTCGAAGAGAAAAAATCAAAATTTATAGCCTATTTAACCCCTTATGAGAAGTTTAACGAACTAATGCAAAGGTTAAGGCAAGAGCATCCTAAAGCTAGGCATTTTGTATATGCCTATAGATATCTAAATGAGTTTGATCAAGTGGTTGAAAACTCAAGTGATGATGGAGAGCCAAAGGGTACTAGTGGAAAACCTTGCTTAAATGTATTAGCTGGCCATGAGATAATAAATAGTGCAGTAATAACTGTGCGATATTTTGGTGGAGTTAAACTAGGAACAGGTGGATTAGTAAGAGCCTATAGTGATGCGGTTAATAAAGTAATTTCAAGCGCAAATTTAATTAAATATGAAAAACTAGAGAGACTAATTTTAACTTTTGCATACTCTCAACTATCAAAGGTTGAGTATTTGATAAATGGCTTAAATATTATTGTTTCAAATAAAGATTTTCAAAATAGTGTTGTTTTAACACTTCAAACTACAAAAGAACAAAAAGAGAGTTTATTAAATGAGCTTCCAAGAGATATAGAGATAAAAATATAAGCCTTTATATAATATAATTTTTTACATTATTAAAAAAGGTTTAAAAATGAAACATTTACTCTTTTTTCTTCTTTTTGTCACTTTCTCTTTTTGCAATGATTATATAGATGTAAATATCAAAGGTTTAACAATAAATGAACTTATTATAATTACATCAAAAGTAATTGGCAAAAATATACTTACAACACAAAAAATTGATGCTTCTGTTAATTTTGTATCTAATAAACCAATAAAGAAGAGTGAACTTTTAGATATTTTGAAAATAAGTTTAAAATCAAATGGATATGAACTTATAAAGGAAAATGATATTTTAAAAGTAGTAAAAAATGAAAATACTAGAGTAAAAAAGATTGATAAAATTCAAAATAGAATAACTAAAAATTCAAACAGAGTTAAGGAGTTAATCTTTCTTTCAAATGTGGAAGCAAAAAATCTGCAAACAGTTTTAGAAAATATAGTTTTGAAAAAAGAGGATAAAGAGGCTTGTAAAATTGCAATTGATGAGGAGTTAAATGTTGTTATTTTAAGTGGAAAAGAGGATGAGGTTAAAGAGTTAAAAGAGTTAGTTAAAAAGATGGATAAGCAAAGGGAACAAATCTATGTAAAGGCAAAGATTGTTGAACTTGATGACAATATGGTTGAAGAGATAGGTTTACAATATGGAATTTTGGGAGGAAAGAGTTATTCAGGAGGAATATATACTTTTTCAAACAGTCTAAATTCAGGAGATGCAATAGCTATAAATACACAAGCAATTGGATTAGAAATACCAAATGTAACTTCAACAATAGCTTTAGGAGCAACACTGAACCTTTTAAACAGAACTTATGCTTTGGATATTATCTCTGAACCCTCTTTATTATGTATAAACAATAAGGAGAGCCAAATCTATGTGGGAGAGACAATCTCTTTACAAACAGGAACAACAGTTACAGATGGTGGAAATCAAACAATAACCTATGAAAGAGAGGATATTGGACTTACTTTAAAAGTAAAACCAAGAGTCTTTAAAGAGAAAAAAGTAGTTCTTAAAATTGATACTTTAGTTGAGAGTATAAAAAATAGAGTCTCAATTAATGCAAATCCAGATACTACTAAAAAGCAGATAATAACTGAAGCTATTTTAAACAATGGTGAGAGTGTTATAATTGGTGGTTTAACTGAAAAACGAAATGAAAAGAGCGTTGAAAAAGTTCCTTTACTTGGTGAAGTACCTTTGATTGGAGAGCTTTTTAAAAATAGAGCAACAACGTTAAATAGTAAAAATTTAATAATCATAATTACTCCATATATAATCCCTTCAAATAAAGATTTAACTTATGTAAGAGAAGAGTTGGCAAAACTTAAAAGTTTGGAAGATAAATTTTTAGAAGAGTCCTTAAAGAGATTAAAAGATAAACAAAAAAAAGAGAATAGAGTAGAAGATAGTTCAACTAAACAAAAATATAGTAAAGAGGTAAAAGAGTATTTTGGAATTTAAAAGTTATCAACTTTTTTAATAAGCTTATCTAATAAAGGAAGATCTTTTATTGTTTTTTCAAGATTTGATGATTTGATAATTTTACTACAATCATTACAAAGAATAACAATATTTTCAAGGTTAAATCCTCCACCATCTCTCATCTGTTTTGCAAAAAGGGCATTTGCATCAGGAAGTGAAATTTGAGTTCCACATCTATTGCATTTACCATTATCTCTTTTCCAAGCTACACTTTTTCTTTGTGCCCAATCAGGAGGAAGTTTATTATCTTTTTGAAGTATTGAGTTTTGCTCATAACCACTCCAATGCATATCTTTTGATGTATCTTTTTGTGTATGAAGTTCATATTCAAAATATGCAAACTGTCTAGCTAGTTCTTCAACAATCATTAGTTCTCTTAGTTTAACATCTTTTTCATTTTGATGTTTATTTAAAACAGAAAAATCAAATTGGATTTTTGGGTAGTTTTGTTGAAGATAAACTTTTACATCTTTGATAAAAGTTTCTGTATTACCACTTCTAGAAAATTTTTTGTAAATCTCTTTTCTATAGATATAAAGTGGAATTAGAGTCAATATTACAAGTAGACTTGCTATTATAAAATCGACATCTAATACCATAATAAATCTTTAGATTATTTCTGGATCAATAACATGCTTCTTAAGTTGAGGTTTTACAGCTTCATGTTCACCAGAAACAAGTTTTTGAAGTTCATTTTTATGTATTACAGGAAGAATTATCTCTCTTCCAGATACTTTTTGCATTGCTTTTCTATTTGAATCAAATAGATAAAAAAGATTTTCACAATCTACAACTAATAGATCTGCACTATTATCAAAAGCATCTAACATTACCGTTGAAGCCAATTTTATAGAAAAATCAGAGTTTACATGAAAAGTTTGTAGAGCTAAATCTGTGTGCATAGATGGAGTATCTATGATTTTTGCATTTAGACTCTCTAAAAGTTGAAGTGTTTGAACATCTTTTTCAAGTCCAGAAAAGTATGCAAGATTAAAATCTTCAAAGTTGTGTTTAATTTTATAATCATCTTCAAAAGTTCCAAAATCTATACTATTTTTTTTGTCTAAAAATAGATTTTGTTCTTTTATAGGTTTTATTAGTTTAAGCTTTTCTCTAATTGTTTCTATTTTATTCTCTACTTCATTATCAAAATTGAAAACTCTATTTTTTAGGTTTGTATGAAATTGTGCTCCACACTCATACTCTTTTAGTGCTTCTAAAATATCTTTCTCTTTAGAGTTATCTTTTTGGATTAAATCATATGCTAAAAGTAGTATTGCGTCACCAATATAATCATACTCATAGTTGATTGTATTTGATGCATAGAAATATATTTTATACTCATTATATTTTTTGATATCCTCTTCATCAATAAACTCTGCTAACACTTTTAATCTCTCTTGAAAATCTGCATCATTTATGCAAAGATCAGTATGAGCTCTTCTAATTGAGATTGGTTCAATAGTTAAATCTGTACCAAAATCTTCTACTAAATCTGAGATTGTAGTTGCTGTTGTAGTATAATATCCATTTACTACCAATAAAAAGTGGTCAGTATTTCTATACTCAAAAGGAGCTTCATCATTAATCGTATTTAAAATCTCTTGCAGAGTCTTTTCATTTTTTATTTTGATGAAGTTTTTTGTATAGTATGGTAAATAATCTGACTTATAATCAAATCTAAAAAGTGATATTTCTAATTTCATATTTAATAACCTTTAAGCTTATGTCGGGCTTATTTTATAAAATTTATTCTTAATTTATAAAATAGTCTACTCTTTATATCTTGCCACATTGGCACCAATTTTATTTAATTTCCCTTCTAAATCTTCATACCCTCTATCTAAATGATAAATTCTATGAATAGAAGTTTCACCTTTTGCAACAAGTGCAGATAAAACTAATGCCGATGAAGCTCTTAAATCTGTAGCCATTACATCTGTACCATTTAGTTGACCTTTTGTTCCATTTATTGTTGCAATATTTCCATTTAGATGTATGTCTGCTCCAAGTCTTAGAAGCTCACTTACATGCATAAATCTATTTTCAAATAGTCTTTCATCTATTGTACTTGTTCCATTTGCTTGAGTTGCAAGTGCCATAAACTGTGCTTGCATATCAGTTGGAAATCCTGGATATTCACTTGTAATTATATTTACAGGTTTTATCTCTTCTGTTGGCATAACTGTAACAGAGTTTTCATCTTGTATTATCTCAAAACTCATCTCTTCAAGTTTTGCAATTACAGCTTCTAAATGCACAGGTAAAACTTTACAAATTTTTAGTTTTGAGTTTGTAATAGCAGCAGCACACATATATGTTCCCGCTTCAATTCTATCTGGAATAACATCAAAATCTTTCATATGCAAAAGTTCTTTGTTTGAGCCATGAATTACAAGTGTAGATGTTCCAATTCCCTCTATTTTTACTCCAGAGTTATTAATTACTTCACATAATTGTTGAACTTCTGGTTCTTTTGCTGCATTGATAATTGTAGTAACACCTTGTGCTAATGCAGCAGCCATTACAGTATTCTCAGTTCCCCCAACAGTAACTTTGTCGAATACAATTTTTGTTCCTTTGAGACCATTTGGAGCTGTTGCTTCTATATATCCATGATTTATATTTATTTGTGCTCCCATTGCTTCAAGGGCTTTAAGGTGCAAATCTACGGGTCTTTGACCAATAGCACACCCTCCTGGAAGTGAAACTTCACAATGACCAAATCTTGCTAAAATTGGACCCAAAACTAAAATTGAAGCTCTCATTGTCTTTACAATATCGTAAGTTGCAGTAGTATTATTCAATTTTGAAGTATCAATTTTGATACAGTCTTCACATTTTGTAAATTTTCCACCAAGTTTATCAAGAAGTTTTAAAAGAGTATTTATATCAACAACATCTGGTAAATTACAGATTGAAACTTCATTTTTTGCTAAAATTGTAGCAGCTATTAGAGGTAGTGCAGCATTTTTTGCACCTGAGATTGTAACCTCACCATTTAATTTTTGTCCACCAGTAATCTTTAAATATTCCATTTTTTTCCTAAAAGGGTATTCCCAAAAATCTATAAAAAATTGCGTCATTTTATCCTAATGTAGCTAAAAATATTAATTTTGTAATTTAGCTAATTTAATAATCATCATTTAACAAGAAACTAAATAAAATTCAATCTTTGATTTAAGGAAAATTAATGACTGAAAATGTATCTTTAGGTATAAAATATATGCTTTTTGCCTCTTTTATGTTTGCTTGTATGGGAGCTTTTGCAAAAGAGCTAAGTGACTCTATGAGTTCACTTGAAGTAGTTTTTTTTAGAAATGTATTTGGTGTTATTTTAATATTAATCTCTATTTATAGATCTCCCCTAAAACAAATTGGTGGAAAACCTTTACTTCTTATTTTTAGAGGAACAGTAGGATTTTTGTCTCTTCTTTTTTTCTTTTATAATATTGCAAATATTCCTTTGGGTGAAGCTATGACTTTTTCTAAAACTTCAACAATCTTTAGTGCTATTTTTGCTTATATTTTCGTAAAAGAGAAGTTAGGCTTTAAAGGTTGGCTTGGAGTTTTTATAGGTTTTATTGGAATACTTTTTATTACAAAATTTGATGGAAGCTCTTTGGATAAAACTGATTGGTTGGGAATTTTAAGTGGTGTTGGAGCAGGGCTTGCTTATACTTCAATTAGAGAACTTAGAAAATATTATGATGGAAGAACAATTGTACTTTCATTTATGGGAATTGGAACACTTGGACCTCTTATATTAATGTTTGTTTCTGAATTTTATACGGTTGCAAACTATGATTATATTTTTGCAACATTTGTTATGCCACAAAGTGGTGATTGGCTCTATATTATTCTTTTAGGTATTGTTTCAACCTATGCGCAAGTTTATATGACAAAGGCTTATTCTGTTGCAAAGGCAGGAATAATAGGTACAATATCTTATGCTAATATTGCCTTTTCTATTTTTATTGGGATTTTATTAGGGGATAGTTTTCCAGATATTTGGATACTATTTGGAATAGGATTGATTGTTATTAGTGGAATTTTTGTATCAAGTAAAAAAGAGTAAACAAAACTTGTTATAATCATCTATTTGATAAAATTTAAATTAACTTGAGAAGGAGAAGTGATGAATTTAGATAAAGTAATTTCAGGTTTTTTTATAATCTTAGCCATGACACTTAATTTTGGATTTTTTTATGGGGATATGACCTCATTGGAACACCATAGTAAGTATGAGTTAATGGCTGCAATTGTTGTAAATATAATTGCAACTACTCTTAAACTTGGAGATAAAACGCAAATGGGTTCAGTTTTACTTGCAACCTCGCTAGTTGCAGATATTCAACTTATAGCTGCTGCTTCTATTTGGACTATTGCTTTTTATGCGTATACAATAAATCAAGAAGTTATTGGAATAATAATTTCATTATCTGGTGGTGCCTTAATAGCAAATTTTGTCTCTGTTGCTCTATATGTTGGAGATACACTAAAATCAAAAAGATAAAAGGCTTTTTGTGAAAAACAACTCTTTATTTATTGTCCTTCAAAGGATGAGAATACCTTTTTTGGTTATAGTTGTAACTTATACAATTGCTATAGTTGGATTACTAATAATTCAAGGGGTAGATGATAAGGGAGAACCTTATCATATGACTATCTTTGATGCTTTCTATTTTATCAGTTATACAGCTTCAACTATAGGTTTTGGTGAGACACCATATACTTTTACTTATCCTCAAAGATTGTGGGTTAGTTTCTCTATTTACATAACTGTTCTTGGTTGGTTTTATGGTATTGGTTCATTAGTTAGTCTTTTTCAAGATAAGCTTTTTTTAAAAGAGATGGAAAAGTCTAAATTTAAAAGACAAGTAAAGGGATTAAAAGATAAATTCATTATTATTTTAGGTTATAATCAAATAAGTAGTGAGATAATAAATAGGGCTTTGGAACAAGGTATTAGAACTGTTGTTATTGAAAAAGATGAGAGTAGGGCAAATGAGCTTATTTTAGAAAATTTTACACCAACAGTTCCAGTTTTAGTTGCCGATGCCTTTACTCCAGTGGCATTAATCGAAGCAGGAATAAAAAAGAGTAACTGCAAAGGTTTAGTCTCTATTTTTGAAGATGATGCTCTAAATCTTAGAATTGCACTTACTTCAAAACTTTTAAACTCTTATGTAAGACTTGCAATAAAATCAACAACAACAAATCACAGTGAAAATTTAAGAGATTTGGATGTTGAGATTATTGCCAATCCTTTTTCTATTATTTCAAATGAGATTGCTTTAGCTATAAATGCTCCAAATATTTTAAAGCTTGAAAAATGGATATATAAAATTGATCATCTAAATACAAATCTTCCATCTTTTCCCAAAGGGAAATATATTGTTTGTGGGTATGGAAGAATGGGACAACATATTTATGAGAACTTAAAATCAAGTAGTATTGAAGCAGAGTTTGTTGAGTTGGATAAATCAAAGGTTACAGGTTTTAATCAAGATAATACTTTTAAGATTAGATGTGGAAATGCTGATGATAAAGATATGTTACTTGATGTGGGAGTTAAAGAGGCAGTTGCAATAATTTCTGCAACGAATGATGATACAACAAATCTCTCTATATTAGCAACAGCTAAAAAGCTTAATCCAAAAATTATGACAATTGCAAGGGAAAACGAGATGGATGATTTTTCAATTTTCAAAAATGCAAAAGTTGACCATATTTTTATGCCTGCAAGAATTTTGATAAATAAAACTACAAATGCTCTAATAAGTCCACTCTCTGATAAATTTATTTCAATGATTTGTAAAAAAGATGACTCTTGGGGAGCAAAACTTTTAAAAGATTTAATTCAAATAATTGATGAGAATCCATTACTTTATGAAATTAAAATTAACAAAAAATCTGCTCCTCAAATTTTTGACGCATTAAAAGAAAACAAAGAGATAGATTTGGGTGTTTTTAATCACTCTTTATATAATAGAGAACAAAAAAATAATATAATACCGCTTTTGATACTAAAAGAAGAGGAAGAGATACTTCTTCCTAATTTTAACACATCTTTAGAAGAGGGTGATGAGATTCTTTTTGCTTGTGATGAAAATGCAAAAGATGAGATAGAGTATATTGCACAAAATTTTTATGAGTTTTATTATGCATACACAGGACAAGAGAGAAAAACAATATTTTTAAGGAATAAAAAATGATTATTTTAACAGGACCTTGTGTTTTAGAAGATAGAGACAAGGTTATGAAAATTGCAGAGATGTTAAAACCTTTAAGTGAAGATAAAAGAGTAGATTTCTATTTTAAAGCCTCTTTTGATAAGGCAAATAGAACAAGTCTTAGCTCTTTTAGAGGACCAGGTTTAGAAGAGGGGTTAAAACTATTTCAAGAGGTAAAAGAGCAGTTTGGTTATAGATTAATAACAGATATTCATGAATCTTATCAAGCTGCACCTGTGGGTGAAGTTGTGGATATTTTACAAATTCCTGCCTTTTTATGTAGACAAACAGACCTTCTAGTTGCAGCTGCAAAAACAAAGTGTAAAGTAAATATAAAAAAAGGGCAGTTTTTAGCTGCAAATAGTATGAAACATCCAGTTGAAAAAGTACTTAAAACAAGAGGTGTTGATGAGGTTAGTTTCCAAGCTTCAAAAGATAACGGAGTTTGGCTTTGTGAAAGAGGAAATACCTTTGGATATGGAGCTTTAGTTGTGGATATGAAAAATCTAATAGCTATGAGAGAGTATGCTCCTGTGATTTTTGATGCAACTCACTCAGCTCAAGTTCCAAGCACTGGTGAGACTACTGGTGGAAATAGTGCAATTGTTCCAAGTTTGGCAAGAGCAGCTGCAGCTGTTGGAGTGGATGGTTTTTTCTTTGAAACTCATTATGATCCTTCTATTGCTTTAAGTGATGGACCAAATATGCTTCAAATAGATGAACTTTATAAAACTGTTAATGAGATTTTTGCTATTAAAGAGGCATTAGGGTATAATTAATGCCTTACATATTTTTTGGAGAATATAAATGAAGATTTTAGAAGGTAAATTAAGATTAAAAGGTGACGAAAAAGTTGCTATTATAAATGGAAGATTTAATCATATAATAACAGATAGATTGGTTGAAGGTGCAAAAGATGCTTTTATAAGACATGGTGGTGATGAAAAAAATTTAGATTTGATTTTAGTACCAGGAGCATTTGAAATTCCATTTGCTTTAGAAAAAGCGTTAGCATCAGGAAAATATGATGCAGTTTGTTGTGTTGGTGCAGTTATTAGAGGTGCAACTCCTCATTTTGATTATATTTCAGCAGAAGCAACAAAAGGAATAGCAACAGTTACATTAAAATATGGAAAACCTGTATCAAATGGGGTTTTAACAACAGATACTATTGAACAAGCAATTGAGAGAGCTGGAAGCAAAGTTGGAAACAAAGGTGCAGAGGCAATGGTTACAATTATTGAGATGTTAGATTTATATAGTGAATTAGGAAAATAATTTGGCAACAAGAACACAAGCAAGAGAGTCTGTAATTGGTCTGCTTTATGCCTATGATTTAGGAAATGAAGGTATAGCAAAATTTGTAGATGAAATTTTAGAAGAAAAAAAGATTAGAAACAAACAAAAAGAGTTTGCTTTAGAGCTTTTTAACGGTGTTGTTGAAAATATTGAAGCTATTGATGAAGAGTTAATAAGCCATTTAACTCAAGGTGGAATAAATGACACAGGAAGTGTTGAAAAATCTATTCTAAGACTTGCAATTTTTGAAATTATGTTCAAAGGTTTGGATAAAGCTATTGTTATAAATGAAGCTATTGAGTTAGCAAAAAAACTAGCTTCAGATTCTGCTCCTAAGTTTATAAATGGATTACTTGATAAAGTAAGTAAAAAGGCTTAGTTGTGAAACTTTGTGTGTCTTTGGATTTGCCTAGTGCAGTAGAAAATTTAGCATTAGTTGAACAGATAAAAGATTTTGATGTTTGGTTAAAAGTTGGACTTAGAAGTTATACTAGAGATGGAAAAAATTTTTTAGAAGATTTAAAAGCTATAAATCCAAGTTTTAAACTCTTTTTGGATTTAAAGCTTTATGATATTCCAAATACAATGGCTGATGCAGCTCAAGAGATAGCTCAATTTGGGCTTGTAGATATGTTTAATGTTCATGCAAGTTCGGGAAAAAGAGCTATGCAAACAGTTATGCAAAGAATAGAAAATATTCCAAATAAACCTTTGGTTTTAGCTGTAACTGCACTTACTTCTTTTGATAATGATGAGTTTAAAGCAGTTTATAATGAAGATATTAAAACAAAAGCAACAAAACTTGCCATTGATACCTTTGAATCGGGTGTTGATGGTGTTGTTTGTTCTGCTTTTGAAAGTTTAGATATAAAAAATAGTACTTCAAATGAATTTATAACTTTATGTCCAGGGATAAGACCTTTTGGTGAAGATTCAGGAGATCAAAAAAGAGTTGCAGATATTCCCTTTTCAAAAGAGAATCAAGTTGATTTTATAGTTGTTGGAAGACCAATTTATAAAGCACAAAATCCTAAAGAGGTAGTAAAAAAGATTTTAGATAATATCTAATCTCTTTTATCTCTTTATTGTATTATCTCTCCCACCTTTTTTTGCTTCATACATTAGTGTATCAACCCTTTTAAATATTGTTTTGTAAGTATCATTTTTATTCAATGTTGTACATCCAATACTAACTGTAATATTCATATTTATATTGTCAATAGTAATCTCATTTACCAATTTTCTAATTCTTTCAGCAAGAATGTAAGCCTCATCTAAATTGGTATTTGCCAAAGAGATTAAAAACTCTTCTCCTCCTATCCTTCCTACAATATCACAACTTCTTATTAGGTATCTAAAAAGATTAGATATTTTAACTAAAACTTCGTCTCCAATATCATGTCCATAAGAGTCATTAAACTTTTTGAAATGATCAATATCTATTAAAAGAAAAGAGAGAGGTTGTTTATATCTTCTACTTATTTCAATCTGTTTGTTTATTGCACTCTCTATGGCTCTTCTATTAAGTAGATTTGTCAATGAATCAGTATTTGCTAAATGTTGTAGTTTTAAAGACAATATTCTTAAATAGATTAGAATAATTAAAATAGAGATTAGAAGAAAAAGAATAAGAATCTTTCCAATGCTGTTTAAAAAAGCATTTTTAAATAGTTCAAAGTTATCAATAATATGAACTAATGATAATTGGTTTTCTAAGATTTGGTATTTTATGAAATCTTTGTTAGACGTATCTAATGTGCTATTTAAAAAGTTTTTATTTTTTGAAGCAATAACTCTATTTTTGTCATTTATAATATAAGTCTCTCCTTTCAAATTTAAAGCAGATATAAAGTCATTAAAAGTATTCAATTCAATATCAATACCTACTGCACCTTTAATTCTGTTTTTATTTTTAATAGGAATCATCAAAGTAATAATGTATCCATCTGCTAAACGGTCTTTTATTAAATCTGTTAAAATAAAATTATTATTAGTTTGCATCTTTTCAATTGATTTTTTCCACTCTTTACATTCATACAATTTTTTTAATGTTTTGCTATTTTGAAAAGTAAAATCTGGATAGATAAAAACAAATTCATTTAGGGATTTATAATAGACCCTTTTTAAATCAAAGATAACATCTTTTGCTGCAAGAAAAATAGGTTTTAGATATAAAGAACTATTTATTTCGTTTATACTCTCTTGTTTAAAAGTTTTGGGATTTCCAATTCCACATAAACTAGATTCCCCTTCTATACCTTTTATATTAGTAATAGTATAGATATCTTTTTCTTTGTTGTATTGTAGATTTATATATGAAGGATGAGAACAATTACATTCAAGTTTTAGTTTATCTTCAATGGTATATTTCATTGAATACAAAAATGATTCTGAAATTGTAAAGTACTCTTTTAGATATTCAACATTTCTGTAAGTGTTGTAATATGAGTTTTTTTTAAATTCATAAACTTCATTTTTGTAGATAAGGTAAGAAGAAAATATAAATAATAAAATTAAAAACCCTACAATGTAAGGAGACGATTTCTTTAATTTTTGATCCATAAAGTATCCTTCCTATATGAATTATATACCCTTGAAACTTAAAAATATAATTATGATTTGTATTTGTGAAAAAAATAAAAAATCTAGGCTAAAGTTAAGATATATTTAAGAACAATAAAAGTAAAATTACATCCCTAAAAGAAGGACAAGTGGGTGAGTTGGCTGAAACCACATCCCTGCTAAGGATGCGTACTGGCAACGGTACCGAGGGTTCGAATCCCTCCTTGTCCGCCACTAATCATCGGATTAGTTGTGTGGGTCATTAGCTCAGCTGGTTAGAGCACTCGGCTCATAACCGAGTGGTCGAAGGTTCGAGTCCTTCATGACCCACCATTTTAGGTTTTTTAGAATTTGAGTTTACCTCAAATTTTATATATGCGGGAGTAGCTCAGTTGGCTAGAGCTTCTGCCTTCCAAGCAGATTGTCGCGAGTTCGAGTCTCGTCTCCCGCTCCATTTTAAAAGCCCTATGAAAGAGAATTTTATTTTTTTTCATAGGGCTTTTTTTATTCTATCCTCCACATCTAAATATAATAAATAACTAATAATTTTCATTTATAAAGAAATAAAAAGATAATATAATAAATAACTAATTATAAGGTTTAAAATGAAAAAAGTTTTAGGTTTAGATATTGGTACAAATAGTATAGGTTTTTCCTTAAATGAAATAGAAATAAAAAATGAACAAACAGTTTTTAATGAGTTAACTTCAAATAGTATTATTTTTAGTGAATATATTAAAGCAGAAGATAGAAGAAAATTCAGAAGTGGTCGAAGAAGAAATGAAAGAAATAGTAGAAGAAAACAAATAGTTAGAAAACTTCTTTGTGATTTTAATTTTGCTGATAAATTAATTGTTTCTCAACCAATAAAATACTTCAATAAACTATCACAAAAACAAAATCCATATATATTAAGAGAAGTAGCAGTAAATGGCAAAAGTCTTTCAAAAGATGAGTTTACCTTTGCTCTTTATACAATTATTTCAAGAAGAGGTTATTCAAATCAATTTAAAACAGAAGAATCAAAAGATGATGGTGCTATAACAGAACCAATTAAAAAAAATAAAACAATTTATTTAGAAAACAAATTAACTATACCATCTTTAGTTTTACTAAACAAAAAAACAGAACTTGAAAAAGATGGATTTATAAATGTAGCAATTAGAAATAAAAAAGATGATTATACCAACTCAATAGGTAGAGAATTTTGGGAAGAAGAGTTAGAAAAGTTATTACATAGCCAAAAAAACAATATTGAGCTTTTTGAAAACAGTGAAAAATATGAAACTTTTAAAAACAAGCTTTTATATGGAGTAAATGAAAACTCTTTAGGACAATTTGAACAAAGACCTTTAAAAAGCATGGAAGATATGGTGGGATATTGTAGTTTTTATAATATTTATCATCAAAATCCACAAAAAAGAGTTGCTAAATCACATATTTCAAGTATAGAATTTACACTTAGACAAAGAATTGAAAACTCAAAAGAACTGATTTTTAATGATAAAACAGGAGAAATATTTACACCGTCAAAAGAAGAGATAGAAAATACAATAGAACTTTGGCTAAAAAAACCACCGACACAAACAATTAATACAAAAAATGTATTTGATAAAGCAGGACTTAAAAATATAAAAATAAAAACAACAGATAAACAAGATGACACTATCTTAGATATAAAACTGCATACTCAACTTTTAGAAATATTTAAAACTGCAAACATAGATATCTTTGAAAAACACAGAGATTTATATACAAAAATTTTAGAAAAAATCCATTATTTTGTAAATAAAGACCAAATAGTAAAAGAGATAAAAAAAGTTGATATTCAAAATATTTTAAGTGATGAAACCATTGACAGATTATCAAAAGTTGATAAAGGGACTAAAGAAGCTTATTCATCATTTTCACTTCTTTTTATAGATGAAATTTTACAAAAATTAAGAGATGGGAAAACCTATCAAGACAGTTTAACCCAACTTGGATATTTTAGAAAATATTTGGATATAACACCTTATGATTATCTTCCTCCATTAAATCCCTCAAAAGATGATATAAAATGGCTTGAAAAAAATATAAAAAATTTTAAAGTAGAACATCTGTTTTATCAACCTCTAGTTTCTCCAAATGTAAAAAGAGTTATCTCAATTCTTAGAAGACTTATAAATGATTTGATAAAAAAATATGGAAAAATTGACCAAATTATTATAGAAACAGCAAGGGAATTAAACTCAAAAACAGAAGAAGATAATATAAAAGAATCTCAAGCAAATAGTAGAAAAGAGATAAAAGAGGCTGAAAAATTACTAGAAGCCAATAAATATGAAGTTACAAATAAAAATATTGAACGAGCAAGACTATTTACTGAACAAAAAGCAAGATGTCTTTATAGTGGAGATCCAATGACTTTGGAAGAGGCTTTAGATGAAACCGTAAGTGAAGTTGAACATTTTATTCCACGAAGCAAGATTTGGATAAATTCATATAAAAATAAAATCTTGGTTTTTAAAAAATACAATCAAAATAAAAGTGATACACACCCAATAACTTATCTAAAATCAAAAAATGCTTGGGAAGATTTTCAGCATAGAGTAAATGAAAATTTATTAAATAAGAGTAAAATCAATTGGTTAACAAATGAAGATAATATAAACAATATTTGGAACAATGAGAAGCTTGAAGATAGATTTTTAAATGACACAAGAAGTGCTACAAAAATCATAGCAAACTATTTAGAGCATTATCTCTATCCAAAGCAAAATGAGCATGGAAAAGGTGAAACAAACGATAAATTAATAAGAGTAACAGGGAAAGCCATAAGTGAACTCAAACGACTTTGGGGAATAAATAAAGTTCAACCTAAAAATGAAAATGATAAAAAAGACAGAACTACAAACTATCATCATACTATAGATGCTATTGTTATTTCACTTTTAAACTCTTCAGCAAAAAAAGCATTAAATGACTTTTTTAAACAAAATGAAAACGGCTTTAAAACAAAAGCTATTTTAGAAAATCTAAGTGCAAGATTTCCTAAAACTAAAGAGGGTATCTCTTTGGTTGATTTTGTAAAAGAAAAAGTTACAAAATATGAAAATGATGAGTTATACATTTGCCCTATAATGAAAAAAAGAGATAATATCGTGGGATTTAAAGATGGGAATATTAAGCTTTATTGGGATGAAGAGAAAGAAATATTTTGCCAAATTGATAAAAAAAATATAGATAAAAATCTACTTTTTGACCAAAATGGAAAAGATGTAAATGATAGTGAAGTGAAAAAAAGAGTAGAAGATTTAATAAAATCTTTAGATTTACCAAAACAAAATAATATAAAAAATGCAATAGAAAACTATAAAGAGATATTGCTTCAAACTAGAACAAAAATCAAAGATTTAGAAGAACAAATAAAAGAGTTAAAAGGCAATTTACCCAATAAAAAAGATTATATTGAAACTCCTGAAACTATTGATATTAAAGAAAAAATGAAACTTTTAACCGATGAAAAACAAATTCAAATAGATATACAAAATCAACCTTGTTTTTTCCTAACGAACAAAGGACAAAAACAAATCATTAGAAATATTAAAATCAAAACAAAAGAGGCTTCAAAAGTTGACAGTATAATTATTACAGATAAAACTCAAACTTCCAGAGTTAAAAGGCTTACAAAAGATATTTATGATGAGTTAAAATCAACTCAAACTCCTTTTGTAGCAAAACTCAATGATACAACTTTAAACGTGGATCTATATAATACTGTAAAAGGTCAAGTAATAGGATTGAACTATTTTTCATCTATTAAAAATAATATAGAACCTAAAATATATGAAACAAAGATTTCTTTAATAAAAAATTATGAAGATAAAATCACTATTTCTAAAGGAGATTTGTTAGAAATAGAAAACCTTAAAGATAATACAAAAAAATATTATGTATTTAATGGAGGTGGAAAAATATCAGCTGGTAATAATAAATTGGTTTTAAAATCAATTAATACAAAAAATGAATTTCAAATAACTTTAAATAAAGATACAATTGCAAAAAAAGTGTTTATAAATTATCAAGGAGATATTTCCTATGAAGAGTTTAAGAAATAATATTATAAAATTTTTCCATATCAAATGGGGATTTGATAGTCTGATTAAAACAAGGGACGATTTAGTCCCGCAAAAATTTTATAAACCTTTTTTTAAAGGTTTATAAAATGTCTCTTCAAAAATTATATATCAAAAACAAATCATATCTAAGTTACAAACACAATCTTATATCCGTAAAAATTGATGACTATGAAACGACTGTTTGCTTTGATGATATTGATACCATAATCATAGAAAATCAACAAAGCACTATAACCTCTGCTCTTCTGTCCCAACTTTCTAAAGCTGATATCAATGTAATCTTTTGTGATGAGAAGTTTATGCCAAGTTCTATTCTACAAGGTATCAATAAAAACAGTCGTACAACCAAAATACAAAAAGCTCAAATAGAGGTATCTAAACCAAAGTTAAATCAGATTTGGAAAAATATAATTATACATAAAGTGAATAATCAATCTAAAGTTTTGAAAAAACTTCATAAAAACAGTGATTATTTGGATTCTTTAATTTCTCGAATAACATCAAATGATAAAGAAAATATAGAAGCTACAGCTGCTGCATACTATTTTAAAGAACTCTTTGGAAAAGAGTTTTCAAGAAATGATCCTGAAAATATAAATAATGCCATTTTAAATTTTGGTTATGCCATTTTTAGAAGTTCCATTTGTAGGTATCTTGTAGCTTATGGTTTAAATCCAGCTTTTGGTATACATCACAGCAGTGAGCTTAATGCTTTTAATCTTGCAGATGATTTGATAGAGCCTTTTCGCCCTATTGTAGATGATTATGTGGTAAGAAATATAAAAAAAGAGATGGAATTAAATAGTAAAATCAAAATTGATTTATTGAAGCTTTTGGATAAAACAGTTATTTATGATAGTAAAAATGTAACAGTTTCTAATTGTATGAAAGCTATTGTAGCAAATTATCAGTCAATTTGTTTATTAAAATGTGAAGAGTTAACTCTTTTTGAATTATGACTAATATAGAAGAAATAAGCAGGTACAGAAAAATGGTTTTATTTACAATGTTTGATATGCCCACAAATACAAAAAAAGATATAAAAAAATATACAAAATTTCGTAAAAAACTTTTGGAAATGGGATTTATTATGTTCCAGTATTCTATTTATATAAGATTTTGTAGAAGTTTAGTTATAGCACAAAAATATGAGAAAAAAATAGAACTGGCAGCACCAGTTGGTGGTTCTATAAGAGTAGTAAAAATTACAGAAGCACAATATAAAAATATGCTAGTAATTGAGAATTATCGAGAAAAACCAGAAAAAAAATTACTAAAACAAACACAAGCAGTGCTTGTTTTTTAGTAATAAAAATGCCATAAAAGCCTAAAATAAATGGTTTTAAGCTACTCTATTATATCAAATGGGGATTTGAGAGTAGATTAAAACTGCCTCAATAGTTGATCTACTCTCAAAAGCATTATATCAAATGGGGATTTGAGAGTAGATTAAAACCAACATTTTATACCCTATTTCTGTATAAGTATTATATCAAATGGGGATTTGAGAGTAGATTAAAACTGTAAGGCGTAATAAGTGGATGATAGCAAAATTATATCAAATGGGGATTTGAGAGTAGATTAAAACATAGCTTCTATCTCACTTTTTGGAGAGGATATTATATCAAATGGGGATTTGAGAGTAGATTAAAACTGTAACATTGAATTACTCCTTTTATATAATATTATATCAAATGGGGATTTGAGAGTAGATTAAAACTTAGTTCTTTGATTAATTGTTTGAGACAAAATTATATCAAATGGGGATTTGAGAGTAGATTAAAACAACAATAGTATCTTTTAATGCAGATGAAAAATTATATCAAATGGGGATTTGAGAGTAGATTAAAACTGGGTGGTGGACTTTATGCACAGACAACATATTATATCAAATGGGGATTTGAGAGTAGATTAAAACCTGGTTGAGTATCTACTCCTGCAGTTAAAATTATATCAAATGGGGATTTGAGAGTAGATTAAAACAGTTTTTAGTTAAATATGTAAGTCTTGCACATTATATCAAATGGGGATTTGAGAGTAGATTAAAACTTATATGCTATCTTCTTAGCGTGTCCATAAATTATATCAAATGGGGATTTGAGAGTAGATTAAAACTATCAATTTTTACAGATGGAAGTAAAACTCATTATATCAAATGGGGATTTGAGAGTAGATTAAAACCTCTCCTTTATTTATTAGCTTTTCCATTCTATTATATCAAATGGGGATTTGAGAGTAGATTAAAACCATTGACCCCAGAACAAGAAGCAGCAAAACATTATATCAAATGGGGATTTGAGAGTAGATTAAAACCACACAACACCCCTATCCAACCATTATAATATTATATCAAATGGGGATTTGAGAGTAGATTAAAACCAGTATATGTTTCTTTACTTACTCCACTAAATTATATCAAATGGGGATTTGAGAGTAGATTAAAACCATTATTTATATAAGGAGATTATTATGGATATTATATCAAATGGGGATTTGAGAGTAGATTAAAACTATGTTGTATGCTTCCTAAATAATCGAAATATTATATCAAATGGGGATTTGAGAGTAGATTAAAACCGGTATTTTATCCTTTATTTTCAATCTGCAATTATATCAAATGGGGATTTGAGAGTAGATTAAAACAATATCAAATAAGTAGGGTATAGATTTAATATTATATCAAATGGGGATTTGAGAGTAGATTAAAACATAGCTTTTTTGCATTAGCGATTAAATCTCATTATATCAAATGGGGATTTGAGAGTAGATTAAAACACTGCAATAACTTCACCTGTAAGTCCTGAAATTATATCAAATGGGGATTTGAGAGTAGATTAAAACAGAAGAAATTTTTTTAGCTTCATCATAAAGATTATATCAAATGGGGATTTGAGAGTAGATTAAAACATGGTATTAATTGGACCTCAAGAACTAGTATTATATCAAATGGGGATTTGAGAGTAGATTAAAACACTTGCTTTTGCAAGTTGTTTAGCCATCTCATTATATCAAATGGGGATTTGAGAGTAGATTAAAACCATTGTGCATTATAACTTACATAAGTACTATTATATCAAATGGGGATTTGAGAGTAGATTAAAACGATGAGATAGGATTAATGGCTTGTGATGAAATTATATCAAATGGGGATTTGAGAGTAGATTAAAACGTTAATTGCTTAACCGTTCCTGGCAAAAACATTATATCAAATGGGGATTTGAGAGTAGATTAAAACAGAGGTGTACCGGAAAATGAAATTGCATTTATTATATCAAATGGGGATTTGAGAGTAGATTAAAACCGGCTATGTCTTGCCATGTTTGAGATTTTAATTATATCAAATGGGGATTTGAGAGTAGATTAAAACATAGTTTCAGGACTTCCACCGATATAAAAATTATATCAAATGGGGATTTGAGAGTAGATTAAAACCGCTCTAAACTTAATCTCTCTCATTTCTAATTATATCAAATGGGGATTTGAGAGTAGATTAAAACCCCTTGTAACAGTTATCTATTTCATAGGCTATTATATCAAATGGGGATTTGAGAGTAGATTAAAACCATACCAAGTTTTAGTCTCTGCTAACCACTATTATATCAAATGGGGATTTGAGAGTAGATTAAAACTCGAGCCCTAGTATAAAAGATGAAGTAACATTATATCAAATGGGGATTTGAGAGTAGATTAAAACGCTTAATTCCTTCTTTCCTCCCTCGATAAGATTATATCAAATGGGGATTTGAGAGTAGATTAAAACATAACTCTAGTATCCAAGTAAAGCCTAATAATTATATCAAATGGGGATTTGAGAGTAGATTAAAACCTCCAAATCAATTGAAAATTAGGCACTCCCATTATATCAAATGGGGATTTGAGAGTAGATTAAAACATACTGTTTTTAACTAAAGCATTACCATTTATTATATCAAATGGGGATTTGAGAGTAGATTAAAACAATATAAAATTCGACCAGCTTTTTAAATTATTATATCAAATGGGGATTTGAGAGTAGATTAAAACCAGACTATAAAAACATAGCTGATGCAATAGATTATATCAAATGGGGATTTGAGAGTAGATTAAAACAATACTGAAATAGCACAACAAGACTATTTTATTATATCAAATGGGGATTTGAGAGTAGATTAAAACTTACTTTGCTAGGTATTATCTCAAACTGACATTATATCAAATGGGGATTTGAGAGTAGATTAAAACCCACACTTTACACAAAATGGATTTTTACTTATTATATCAAATGGGGATTTGAGAGTAGATTAAAACTTTATTTATTGTTATCCTATTTATTAAATTAAATTAAATTTAATTAATCCATAAAATTATTTTGAATAAAATAATAATAATATGCATGATATTAATTAATTAAATAGTTATTCTCCTTTGAATAGCTATTAAAGGAATTAATATGTTCAAAAATATAAGTATAAAGATGAAGTTGATAGCATCTTTTTCAATGGTTTCAATATTTGTTGCATTCTTATCTATTTATAGTGTGAGTGGGATTGATGAATCTTCTGATGGTTTTAAAAACTATAGAGCAATGGCAAAGGATAGTTTATTAGCAAGTAGTGTTCAATCAAATATGTTGATGTTAAGAATGAATGTTAAGGATTTTTTAAATACCTCTTCTGATGTAGATATAAAAGAGTTTAATGATTATTATAAAAAGATAAGCGAATTAACAAAAGTTGCTTTAAAAGAGATTGAAAATCCAAAAAGAGCCCCTTTAGTAAAACAGATAGATGAAAACCTAATAAAGTATAAAGAAGATTTTGAAAAGCTTATTAAATTAACTAGAAGCCAAGATAAGTTAGTTTTATCTGTTTTAACAAGCACTGGAAAAAAGATAGAAGTATTATTAAATTCAATAATGGTAACTGCTGATATTGATGGAAAAAATGAAGTTGCAATTGAAACAGCATTTGCAATAAGAGCAATTATCTCAAGTAGATTAAGTGCAATGGAGTATAAAAACTCAAAAAATAGTGAAGATTTAAAAAAAGCAAATAAAGATTTAGATGATTTGTTTGAGCAACTTATTGAAATTAGAGATATAGTTACAAATGTATCAAGAAAAAATAAGCTTTTAGAAGCTATAAAATTAGTTGAAGAATACAAAAAAGGTCTAAAAGATTTAGAAACTATATTTTTGCAAAGAGATAAAACTATTGATAAGACCTCTTCTTTAGGGGAAAATATTGCTCAAATGACTGAAGATATTAAAGTATCAATAAAAGAAGAGCAAGATAATATTGGTCCAAGAGTTGCAAAATTGAATAGCAATCTTATGGAAGCCTCTTTAACTGTATCAATAATAATTATTTTATGTGTAATCTTTTTTGCAATTGTTATACCTATTAATATTGCAAAATCAATAAAAAGATTAAATGATGGTATTTTAAATCTTCTTCATAGTAATGATGTTAGATCACGAGTAGAAGTTCTTTCTAAAGATGAATTGGGTGAAGTATCAACAAACTTTAACAAATATTTACAAGCTATTGAAGATGGTTTAAAACAAGATTCTTTGGTAATAGATGATGTTAAAAGAGTTGTAAATGAAGTGAAAAATGGAATTCTCTCTAAAAAAGTTGAACTTGATACTAAAAATGAGTCATTAAAAGAGTTAAAGGATATTTTTAATCAAATGTTAGAACTTTTAGGTAACAGAATTGCTCCTAATATGAATGAAATTAAATTTGCATTGGAAAAATACCAAGAGTTGGATTTTACTCATAGACTTCCTAAAATTGGTGGTGAAACTTTAAATGGATTAAACTCTTTATCTGAAATCATAAACGAGATGCTAGTAGAGAATAAATCAATAGGATTAACACTGCAAGAGAGTGCAGATATACTATTGGAGAATGTAGAATCATTAAGTAACTCAACAAATGAAGCAGCAGCATCTTTAGAAGAGACAGCAGCAGCCTTAGAACAAATTACAGGGAATATTACACAAAATACAGAAAATGTTGTAAGAATGTCAAAATATGCAGAAGAGTTAAATAGATCAGCAAATAGTGGAGAGAAACTAGCTTCTGAAACAACAACAGCAATGGATGAGATTAATAATCAAGTTGAAGCAATAAATGAAGCAATTACTATTATTGATCAAATAGCTTTCCAAACAAATATTCTTTCACTTAATGCAGCAGTTGAAGCAGCAACAGCAGGAGAAGCAGGGAAAGGATTTGCAGTTGTTGCCCAAGAGGTAAGAAACCTAGCTTCAAGATCTGCAGAAGCAGCAAATGAGATTAAAGCCTTAGTTGAAAATGCTACTACTAAAGCAAATGATGGTAAAAGTATTGCAGATAAGATGATACATGGATATCAAGATCTAAATGAGAATATTATAAAAACAATTCAAATTATAAAAGATATAGAGATGTCATCAAAAGAGCAACAAGCAGGAATTGAACAGATAAATGATGCAGTAACTGAGCTTGACCAACAAACCCAAGAGAATGCTAGTGTTGCAACCCATACCCAAGAGGTTGCTGTTCAAACCCAACACATTGCTTTAGCTATTGTTAGAAATGCAGATGAAAAAAGGTTTATAGGTAAAGATAGTATAAAAGCCAAAACTATAAATACAAGTAGCAAAAAAGTAGAACCAATAAAAAAAGAGAAATCTAAAGAGGAATCAAAAAGCAAAGTAGAACTTAAAGATAAAAATACCACTAAAAAAAATGAACCTAAAAGTGGTGAGGTAGTAGCATCAAATATTAAAGAGGATGATGAGTGGGAGAGTTTTTAAAATATAGTTAATTTTTATACAGTTTTGGTTCTTTAAGACTATATTTCTTTGCTATTATTTTATATAGCATACATGTCAATACTTTTGATTAGAAAAAGGGGAGATTCAGCTTTCTTCTATCTCCTCTTTTTTATCCCATTGAGCACAAACTTTGTCCCGTTTTTAGAAAAAATGCAGTTACAGTATCCATAGTTTGAATATGATTAACAAGCCATTTTGGTGTAAATTCACAAACATACTCTTTTAAATATTTTATATCTTCATCTGCTTGCCATTTTTCAAAAACATCACTCATGCTTTTTAGTGCATTTTCATGCTCCTCTTTATGTATCATATAAACAGGAAAACCTTTTTTTAGCATCTCTTCCTCTTCACCTTTGAAATGAAGTATTGTATGATTACACCACTGCATATATTTGGCATTTATTTTATATCTATTATCTTTGTTTGGAGTTTTTTCATAATCTAAAATTAATTCATAAAGTTCATTTAACAAAGCAACATCTTCAAAGTGAACTTCATTCATAAATTCCATAGCAACTAATGGTAAATTTTGTTGATTAATTAGCATAAAAATATCCTTTTAAATTTCTAAATTGAATTATATCCATTAAAATAAATAAAATTATTGATTGTAATCAATATCATAAAATGGGAGTTTTTAAAATTTATTTGAATACAATTATGGAAAAAGTTAAAAGAGAAAAAATGAAAAAATCCAAATATATGGTTGTAATTTTAATCACATCTTTATTAATTATACTTTCAGTTACAGTTTCAACTATTAATTATATTGTATCTCTAAATAATGCGCAAAATCAACTAAAAAATCAAGCCTTACCTCTGTCATTAGATAACATTTATTCAGATATTCAAAAAAGTATTATTCAACCATACTTAGTCTCATCTTTAATGGCTAATGATACCTTTGTTCAAGATTGGCTTGTTAATGATGAAGGAAACAGTGACAAAATCACAAAATATTTAGAAACAATAAAAAATAAATATGATATGTTTAATGCTTTTTTAGTCTCTGATAAAACAAAAAATTACTATACACAAGATGGTTTTGTGGAAAAAATAATAGATACAAAAGATGATAACAAATGGTATTTCAAATTTAAAAGAATAGAGAATAAACATGAAATTAATTTGGACATGAATGCAATGTTATCAAACAACCTAATGATGTTTATAAATTATAAAATTTTTGACAGTAACTACCATTTTTTAGGAGCAACAGGAGTTGCTTTAAAGATTTCATATATTGATGATTTACTTAAATCTTTTAGAATTAAACATAAATTTATTGTTACTTTTTTTAATAACAAAGGTGCGGTGATTTTATCTGAAAGACAGATAAATAGTAGAACAAATATTGATGAATATGAAGAATTGGTAAAAAATAAAGAGATAATATTATCAAAAAAGACAAATGTTTTAGAGTATTCAAGAGATGGAGCTACTTATATTATAAATACAAAATATATTCCTGAACTAGATCTTTATTTAACAGTTGAGGCTAAACTGGATGATTTTGTTGGTGATGTACGTCAAATATTCTATTTTAACTTGCTTATTTCAATCTCTATAACTATAATAATCTCTTTTTTAGTTGCATATATTATAAAAAACTATAGTAGAAAACTAGAGTATTTATCTCAATATGATACCCTTACAAAAATTCCAAATAGAAGAGATTTTGAAGAGAAATTAAATAATCATATTTTTCTTCAAAAAAGAAGAGCAAATGAGATTGGTTTGATTTTCTTTGATGTGGATAATTTCAAACTTATTAATGATAGATTGGGACATCAAACAGGTGACTTGGTTTTAAGAAGAGTTGCAAATATATTAAAAAATAGTGTTAGAAAAAGTGATTTGATTGCAAGATGGGGTGGAGAAGAGTTTATTATAGCTTTGATTGATTCTTCAGTAGATGATTGCATGAAGTTAGCAGAAAAAATAAGAGCAGAACTTGAACATGATTATGAACTAAAAGATATCTGTTCATATAGTGTTACAGCAAGTTTTGGATTAACAATGGTGACAGAAGAGGATACTAAAGATAGAGTTTTATCAAGAGTTGATGAAGCTATGTACAAATCAAAAGATGAAGGAAAAAATAAAATTACTTTTTTAATTTAATTTCTACCATATTTTATTTATTATACAATTATTTATTATGAGGCTTTGTTACTAATAATAATCTGTAAAATAAGATGATGGTGCAAAATGGAAAACTTGTCTAGTTTAAAAGTAACATACTCAATTGTGTTTTTATCTCTTATCTCTTGGGCATTTTTTGCCTATTTTACGATGAATCAAATAATCACTACTCAAGAGATTTATGCAAAACTTATAAATATAAGTGGTAAACAAAGAATGCTCTCCCAAAAGACTACCCTTATTGCAAAACGAGTTTTTGAGACAAAAGATAAGAAATTACTATCTCATTTGGAAGAATTGATTTTATTAATGAAAGATGAACATCAGTTTTTATTAAATAATCTTAATACTCAAAATATGAAAGATGTCTATTTTACAGATGAAAAAGATCTTGACAAAGAGGTTCGAGGATATTTTGAGCTTTTAGATAACTATTTAAATAACAATAATGATGCAAATATAATATCCCAAATAGAAAACTACTCCTACACTTTGTTACCAAAGCTTGATTATGCGGTAAATAAATTTGAGAGGGAGAGTGAAAAATATACCAATGAATTAAAAAATAGAGAACTTTTTATTCTTTTAGGTACATTATTTACAATTTTTTTAGAAGCTATTTTAATAGTTATTCCCTCAATAATTAAAATAAAAAATACCGAAATGAAACTAAAAGAGTTAAATGAGAGTTTAGAAGAAAAATTATTTGAACAAAAAGAGATGATATTAAAAGAGCAAGAGGAGATAAAACAAAAAGAGAAGGTATTTTACGAACAATCAAAGTTAATATCTATGGGTGAGATGATTGGTAATATTGCACACCAATGGAGACAACCTTTAAGTGTAATCACCACAATTGCAAGTGGAATAAATCTAAAATTAGATTACGGGGATAAAATAGAAGAAAATGATTTAAGAAATTTTACCCATAATGTTCATGAACAGGCTAATTATCTCTCAAAAACAATTGATGATTTTAGAAATTTTATAAAAGGTGATCAAAACTATAAAAAAACAAAAATCTCAGATGTTATTAAAAATACAATAAATCTTGTAAATGCCTCTTTGAAATCTAGTAATATTACTTTGGAAACTAAAATTGAAGATGATATTACAATTTTTGGAAATGAGAATGAGATACAACAAGCTTTGATTAATATAATTAAAAATGCCAAAGATAGTTTGGTTTTGCTTAATGAAAGAGAGAATTCAAGAGTAATTTTTATAGAGACAAAAAAAATAAATAGAAATGAGTTGGAATTAACTATTTTGGATAATGGTGGAGGGGTTAATGAAGATATTATGGATAGGATTTTTGAACCATACTTTACAACAAAATATCCCTCTATTGGAACTGGAATTGGATTATCAATGGTAGATAAAATCATAAGAGAGCGTCATAAAGGTTTAGTTGAAGTAAAAAATAGAGAGTTTACTTATAAAGAGAAAGATTACAAAGGTGCTTGTTTTATAATAACTTTTTACAAAAGAATTATGCCTCTACCAACTCTTCCATAGGTTTACCATGATAAAAACCTTGAGCATAATCAATATCTAACTCTTTTAATAACTCATCCAACTCTTTAGAGCTTACAAATTCAGCTATTACTTTTATATTAGATTTTTTAGCAAAACTTACAATTGATTTAACAAGGGTTTGGGTTTTCTCATCCTCAAGAATATGTTTTATAATTGAACCATCTATTTTTATATAATCAGCTTGAAGTTTAATAAGATAATCATAATTTGAATAACCGCTTCCAAAGTCATCAATAGCAATTTTGCATCCTCTATCTTTAAATCTTTTTAGAAGAGTGGCAATTGAAGTACTGTCTTCAATCTCTTCTGATTCTACAATCTCTAATACCATTTTAGAAAAAACCTCTTTTTGTTCTGCAAAATCATAAAGATAAGACATTAGCTCTTCATTCATCAAATCTTCAACACTTAAATTTATAGAGAACTCTTTATCTATTAAAGAGAATTTACTAATAACTTTTTCAACCATTTTATAGGTAAGTTCAGGATAGAGTCTTGTTTTTTTAGCGATACTCAAATACTCATTTGGATAGATAATTTTTCCATTTTCAACCAATCTCATAAGCGCTTCATACTTTTCAATTTTTCCTGTTTTATAGTTATATATTGGCTGATAATGGGCAATAATTCTATTTTCTGCAAGTGCTAAATGAAGTCTTTCAACCCAAAGTAAGTTATTTCTAAAGCCTTCAATGCTTTTCATAGAGTTATCATACTCTTTGATTCTTACTTTTTTCTTCTTTGCTTCACTTAAAGCAACTTCTGCATAAGTAAATAGGTTATTATTACTTGCAGCTACTCCACAAGTATAAGTCAAAATAAAATTTTTATCTTCAATTTTGTATGGCTTTTTCCCAACAGTGTCCATAAACTTTTCAATTTTTTGTATAAACTTTTTGTTATCATTATCTATTAGATGAATTGCAAAGATATCTGCTTGTACTCTATATATTTTATATTTGTTATAAGAAAAAAAGTCAAAGAGTCTATTTGAAAGCTCTTTTATAACCATATCTCCTACATTTTGATTAAAGCTATCATTTACCTCTTTAAATCTGTCAATATTTATCAGTGCTAATAGGGCATTTTCATTTCTTGCTAAATGACTAATAAGGCTAACTCTATTTCTAAGTCCAGTAAGTGGGTCATTTCTAAAAAGGTCATTTAGTTTTGTTTTATTTTCAATTAATTCTGTTACATCAATAGAAGACGAAATATATTCTATTATTTGGTCATTTGAGTCTTTTATTGGCACTATTGTTGTTTTATTATAATATGTGGCACCATCTTTTGTGAGATTTTTTATGATACCTTTCCATATTTTCCCTCTTGATATGATTTCCCATAACTCTTTAAAGAGTCTTTTTGGATTTTCAGGGTGTTTAATCACACTATAACTTTTGCCAAGGATGTTACTTTTATCATAACCACTAACTTTTTCAAAATTATCATTTACATAAGTAATAATACCTTTTGTATCAGATTTTGAAACTACAGAGGTCTCATCCAATATTAGTTTATATTGCTTAAGCATATTATAGTTTTCAATTCTTTCATCTTCAATATTTTTTATATTGTGGTGAACATAAATACCAATAATTATACTTATAATTGTAAGAATAGCTAGGATTGTTAAAGTATTTACTACATAGATATTAATTAATCTTTTAAGTTGTTTTTTCTCATTAGAAAGTAGAGATTTTAACTCTCCTAAATAAAACCCTGAACCAACAATTATATTCCAATCTTTTATTAATCTATAATATGAAGTTTTTTCATCTAATTCACCATTTTTATCAACTCTTTTCCATTTGTATGTAATATATCCAGAACCATTCTCCAGTGCTTTTTTTGAAATTTCAGAAACAAAATTATAACTTTCGGTATATTCTTTGAAAAAATCAAAATCTTTGCCAATAAGTTCTGGGGACTGTGGATGCATAACTACTTTTGCTTCAGTATTTTGTACCCAAAAGTAGCCATAATCTGATTCTCCAAACCTATCTTTTTTAAGCTCATTTATATAAACATCAATTAATTTTTTATCCATCTCCTTTTTATATACACCAGCTGCAATAAAAATTTTTAATCTCTGATATTTTTTTATATACACATATTTTTTGAAGAGTTGATTGTTATTTATATTTGGCATTTGCCATTTATAACTTCCATAATTTTCATCTTTTTTTAGAGTTTCAGATAAAAAAGAGTCTAATTCAGGATTATTTTTAGCAATCTTAAATATATTTTTTGAAAGAAGTGTTTCATTATATCCATGATATAAAACTTTTCCTTTATCGTTAAAAATATAGATATATCCAGTGTCGTTATCCCATTTATATAAATCAAGCTCTTTTTTATAGCTTTTTACAAACTCTTCCGCTGTTTTGGTATTTATATATTTGTTATCTAAAACTTTTTGAACAAAGTCAATCTTTTCTTCTAATTTATTTTTATTGTTTTCATATTCAAGATCTTTTAATATTTCTGCTCTTTGAATTGATCTTTCAACTTCATTTTTGATTAGGATTTTATTTTTTTCAATATATCTTTTCTCAAAATCGTCCATACGGCTGTTATAAAAGTCATCTACAAACTTAAAAATAAAAAAAGCAGTTACAATTGAAAAAACTAGGATTGTACAAATAAGATTTAAAAAATTTATTTTAGAGAGAGAAAATTTCATACATATACCTTGTTTCTTCTAAACGAATTGTGATTTTCAATTATATAAGGAAAATTAATTAAAATCAAGGTAAATAAATTATTTTTTTAAATAAGAGGGGGAACCCCTCTTATTTTATTCCTCTTGCACCGATGTTTCCATATCTGTGGTATGAGTGAGATATTGATTGTTCTATAAAGTAATTAAGAAGTTCAACTCTTCCCTCCATCATAGGTTTTGCTCTTATAATGAAAGTTAAAGTTTTAGCAGCTTTTTCAAAAACTTCAGCAGGTACTTTTGTTATATCTGAGTAAATAACTTTTTCATAATGTGGAATTGATTGCATAAACTCTTTAGTATTTTCAACAGCAAAGGCATCTCTAGGTCCAAAAAGTTCATTTTTATGAGTTGTTAAAAAATTTTCTACTCTTTTATTGTTATCAATAGATACTCTAAAGTGTACTTTTGACACTTTTGCTGCAAGAATTCTTGAGATAACTTCAAAAAGTGAATCATCATTTGATACTCTTATTAGAGCATTTTTTATAGGAAGATATTTAAAAATATTGTCTTCACCTCTTACTTTACAATAATCTCTCTCTTTAGAAAACTCATTTTCATAGCTCTCTAGATATGATTGAAGTGCAGCTTGTAGTTTTATTTTATCATCTTTATCAAGGTTATTATCTTTTAGATTTTCAATAAATCTAGTTAAGTCATTATTATATTTTTTAGAAGCTTTAGGTTCTGAAATTTCAGTAAAGTTCATAAACTGTGTTACATAGTTTAAGCTTCCTGCTTTTCTTCCTGAACCAATTGCTGATTTAGCCATCCCACCAAATGGTTGTCTAAGTACAATTGCTCCTGTTGTTCCTCTATTAATATATAGATTTCCAGCTTTTACATTAGATCTCCAATAATTAACTTCTCTTTCATCTAATGATTCAATTCCAGAAGTTAGACCATAACCAGTTGCATTTACAATTTTAACAGCATGTTCTAAATCTTTGGCTTTCATTACTGCTAACACTGGACCAAAAAGCTCATTCATGTGCATAAAGCTTCCCTCTTTTACACCCCATTTGATTGCAGGTTTTAACATGTATTCATTGTTTTGAGCATAAGATGGCTCCAATAACCACTCTTCACCATCTTCTAAAGTGCTAATAGCTTTTTGAAGTTTACCTGAAACTTTGTTTGCTAAAGTTCCTACTCTATTTTTTAAATCCCAAACAGAACCTACACTCATAGATTTAGCTGTGTCAAGAAGTGCCTTTTTGAAGTTTTCGTCATTATAAACCTCTTCTTCAAGAATTAAAAGTGAAGTAGCAGAACATTTTTGCCCTGAGTTAGAAAAAGCACTATGACAAACATTTTTAATAGCTTGTTCTCTATCTGCCATACTTGTTACAATAGTTGCATCTTTCCCACCAGTCTCTGCTGTTAAAAATAGATTTGCTCTAGTATTTAGCATAGTTGCAGCTGTATCTTCACCACCTGTTAAGATTACAAAATCAACATCTTCATTTTTAATTAGATGTTCTCCTGCTAAACTTCCTGAACAAGGTACAAATTGAAGAGTATTTTTAGATATTCCTGCATCCCAAAAACATTTGCACATCTCATAAGCAGTAAGTGCAGCTGCTGAAGCTGGTTTTATAATTGCAGTATTTCCAGAAGCTAAAGTTGCAACGACCCCACCCATTGGAATAGCAACAGGGAAGTTCCAAGGTGGGATAACTACTCCAACACCTTTACCACTAAATTGGAGGTTTTTATATTTTTCAAAGTAGTGTGTTGAGTATGGATAGAACTCTAAAAAGTCAATTGCTTCAGATACTTCAACATCAGTCTCAATAAAAACTTTTCCAACTTCTGCTGCAGCAATTCCTATTAAATCATCTCTTCTTTCTCTAACTATTTTAGCAACCTCTTTTAATGCTTTATGTCTTTGTTCATGGCTTAAAGCTCTCCATCCATCAAGATCTGCTTTTGCAACTTCAACTGCTTTTTGTAAATCTTGTGCATTTGCTGTTGCAAATTTACCTGCAAGGATATTTTCTTCAAGTTGTGATTTATCAATAGCTTCAACAATTACTCTATCTGTGATATCTTCACCTGCAACTACTACAGGTACAATTTTATGTTCTGTATCTTTTGTAAATTGCCATTTTTTTACAATGTTTCTTGCCCACTCTTGGTTTTGAGGAAGAACGAAATCTGTATCAGCTTCATTATGGAACTCTTTTGTATCATAAGAACTTTTGTCAAAATTTGACCAATCTTCTGTAAGCCTATTTTGTTGTCTTTTTGCCCCAACAAAAGAAGTTTTTTCATTTTCAAAAGATTTTAGGAAAAGCTCTTTTTGCATTTGCCAATCTTTTGAACCAACTTTAAGACCAAATGAGTATCTAATAAAGTTATCTTCCCCTGTATTTTCATCAAGTCTTCTAACTAAATATGCAATAGCATTTGTAAACTGCTCTTTTGCTGCTGTTGGTGCATATAAAATTACCTCTTTTGATATCTCTTTAATTGCAAGTCTTGCAGCTTCACTCATCCCTTCTAACATCTCAATAGTATGGTATTGTGAAGTTTCATTTACTTTTGCAAGTTCAGTAGCAAAAGCTTGTTCAAATAGGTTGTGTGAAGCAGTTCCCACATGCATATAGGGAGCATTTTCTGGAAGTAGGGCATATTTAATCATTCTTTTGTAGTTTGAGTCTGTATCACTTTTATCTGTATAAGTTACCATTTCCCAATGTTTTTGAGAAGCTTCAGTCTCTTCCATCTCCATATTAGCACCTTTTACAAGTCTAAATTTAATAGGTGCACCACCATTTTCTACTCTTTCTTTAGCCCACTCTCTTAAATCTTTTTGCCAATTGTATGAGTCTGGAAGATAAGCTTGAAGAACAATTCCTGCGTAGAAATCTTTGAACTCCTCTTTCTCTAATGTTTTTTTGAATACTGCAACAGTAATAGCTAAATCTCTATACTCTTCCATATCAAGATTTATAAATTTGTTTGATTTTGTTCCATCTGGTGCGATATAAGGATATTTTTTTGCTTGAGCGTAGATTTTACTTAATTTGTCAACTAAAACATTAACAGTATTGTCAAAATTTAGTGCATTTATTTGTGAATAGATTGTTGAAATTTTAATTGAAATGTAGTCAATATTTGGATTAGATAGGGCATCTAAATATTTTTCAATTCTCTCACTAGCCTCTTCTTCTCCAAGAACTACTTCACCAATAAGGTTAATATTAACCCTTGTTCCTTCTTTTTTTCTCATAACTAGGTGTTTATTAAAAATCTCTTTTTCACCTTTTATTACAACTGTTTTAGTATCTTCTCTAATTTGACTTATAAACATAGGAACAGAAAGGTTTGGTAAAAATTTACCTACATTTTGGAATAACCATAAAAGCATTCTATCTTTTGTTGTAAAGAAGTGTGCCATTCCATGTTTTTCTAATAAAAAGCAGATTTGATCAGCCACTCTAGCATTTGAATCACATCTAAAACATTGATCCATTAATTCTATTAAAAGAGCTTTATCCTTTGGATGCTCTAACATTTTGTTCATTTTTACATAAAATTCTCTATCAAAATCGCTTACAAGTTCTGTTGCTCTATTTTGCCATTTTTCTGCTAATTGTATTGCAGATTGAATAATAGTTTCTTCATTTTTCATACACTGTCCTTAAAATTTATTGAGGTTTAATAAAATTTTAAGTAGCCTAAAGCGCACGCTTTCAAATGTGCTTTAGAGGGGAACACCGCCAAGTAAAACCCCTCTTGCTACTTGATATTTTTCTTCTTTTGATTAATGTTTTTTACCCAAATATGCCTCTTGAATTGTTTTTGAATTTAACAACTCTTCAGATGTTCCTTGATGGGTAATTTTTCCAACTTCTAAAACATATGCTCTATCTGCTAGTTTTAGTGCAGCTTTTGCATTTTGTTCAACTAATAACACAGTAACACCACTTAAAGCAATCTCTTTAACTGCTTTAAATATCGCCTTAACCAAAATTGGAGCAAGTCCAAGTGAGGGCTCATCCAAAATAAGTAATTTAGGTTTACTCATAATCGCTCTTCCAATAGCTAGCATTTGTTGCTCACCACCTGAAAGAGTTCCTGCTAATTGCTTTCTCCTTTCTTTAAGTCTTGGTAAAATATCATATATCCACTCTAAAGTCTCCTTATCATGGCTTTTTAAAGTATAAGCACCCATCATTAGATTCTCTTGGACGCTTAACGTTCCAAATACTCTTCTTCCCTCAGGAGAGTGTGACATCCCAAGAGCTACAATATCGTGTGCTTCACATTTAGTAATATCATTTTTATCAAAAATTATATGCCCAGCTTTTGCTTTAAGTAGTCCTGAAATTGTTCTAAGAGTTGTTGTTTTCCCTGCACCATTGGCACCTAAAATTGTAACAACTTCACCTTTTTTTACATGTAATGAGATACCTTTAATAGCAGCAATAGCTCCATAGCTTACCTCTAAATCTTTTATATCTAATAGAATTTCATTATTCACCATTGTTACTCCTCTTCTTCATCATCACTACCAATATATGCTTCAATAACTTTAGGGTCATCTTGTATAAAGCTTGGAACTCCTTGTGATATCTCTTTACCAAAATTTATAACAGTAATATAGTCAGTTAAATTCATAACCATCTCCATATCATGCTCAATCATCATAATACCGATATCCATTTTACTGATGTCTCTTATTATTTCTGTTAACTCTTCGGTCTCATTTTCATTAAGACCAGCTGCTGGTTCATCCAAAATAAGAAGTTCAGGATTTGCAGCTAATGCTCTTGCCATTTCTACTTTTCTTTGATTACCGTAAGATAAATCTCCAGTAGGAGTTGTTGAGTAAGCGCTTAGATTAAAAAATTTCATTAGTTCATCTACTCTTTGCCAAGCAAGTCTCTCATCTTTTTTATAAAAAGGTGTATGAATAATTGCGTGATACCATTTTTGTTTTGATCTTGTATGGTATCCTGCCATAATATTTTCTGCAACACTCATCTCTTTAAAAAGTCTAATATTTTGGAAAGTTCTTAAAATACCCCTTGCTGCAATTTTATGTGGTTGCATTCCTGTTATATTTTCACCTTTGTATTTAATTGTTCCTTGTTCAGGGGTATAAATACCTGTTACACAGTTAAAAAGTGTAGTTTTCCCAGCTCCATTTGGACCAATGATTCCATAAATTTGTCCAGGTTTTACCTTTATTGTTAAATCATCAATTGCAACTAAACCATGGAAAAATTTAGATACATTTTCTATCTCTAATACATATTCCATTATTTAACCCCTTTTTTTGGTTTTAAAAATTTTGGAATATTTCCAAAAGTTGCTGGCCAAACACCATTTGGTCTTAAAACCATTGTTAAAACCATTGCTGCTCCAAAGATTAAATATCTTGATTCTTTAAACTCTGTAAATAACTCAGGTAGTACAAACATTACAAAAGTACCAATTATAACTCCAGGAAGGGAAGCTGAACCACCTACAAGAACAATTGCAAAAAACATAACTGATTGCATAAAGTTAAATGATTCTGGACTAACTGCTGAATATTGGACTGCAAATACACTTCCAGCAGCTCCTGCAATAGCAGCTCCTAATGCAAAAGCAAAAAGTTTATAATATGGAATATTTATACCCATAGATTTTGCAGCAATTTCATCTTTGTTTATATAATAAAGCGCTCTTCCATATCTTGAGTTATCCAAGTTCCTAATAATTAGAAGTGTTATTAGAAGAAGTGCAAAAGCTATATAATAGATCGCTTTATCTGAGAATAACTCATATCCGAAAACCCTTACTACATCAATACCAAAAATACCATTTGGCCCACCTGTAAGACCAAATATATCATTTTTTAGAACTTGTTCAAAGATGATGTTAAATCCAATTGTCGCTACTAAAAGATAATCCCCTCTTAAGTGAATAATTGGACCTGCAAGAAGTAGGGCAATAATTGCAGGAAGAATGATTGCAAAAGGAAGAGTTGCAATAATTTCAAATCCAAAATGTACATTTAAAATAGCAGTTGTATATGCTCCCATTCCAAAGAAAATTGCATGTCCCATATTAAACACACCAGCTCGTCCTAAAATAATATCTTGAGAAAAGGCAACTGTTGCAAAAACTAAAAAAGTAATTCCTATTGATAACCAAGCAGAGTCAACTAAAAATGGAAAAACTCCCATTACTACAACAAAAAGTGTTGCTATTGCTGTTGTTTTATTCATTATACTTTCTCCGCTGTTTTTTCACCAAGGATACCCGTTGGTCTAACTATTAAAATGATAATTAATAGAATAAAAGTAAAAGTCTCTGCCCATTCAGTTGAGATATAACCTGCAATTAGAGCATTAAAAAGTCCTAATAAAAGTCCACCAATCATTGCTCCTGGGATTGAACCAATTCCACCAATAATTGCTGCAATAAAGGCACTTAAACCATAAAGCCATCCCATATCAAAAATTAAAGCTCTATAATAAAGACCAATAAAAAGACCTCCAATAGCTCCTAAAATTGAACCTATTATAAAGATAATCATAATAATTCTATTTACATTGATTCCCATTAATTTTGCTGCATCTTGATCTATTGCAGTTGCTCTAATTGCTGTACCCATTTTGGTTTTATTAATAAATATATATAAAGCTGCCATTAAAACAGCTGATAAAATCAGAATACAGACTTGTGTAAAAGTGATAATAACTCCACCAATATTCCATGTGGTATTTGGAAGTAAATCTGCTGGGAAAATTAACATATTTGGTCCCCAAATAAGCATGATACCATTTTGTATAACTAAAGCCGCTCCAAGGGCAGATACAACTGCACTAAGTCTTGGTGCCGTTCTTAAAGGTCTATAGGCAAGGCGCTCAAGAAGGACACCCACAAAAGCAACAATAATTGAAGTTAATACAAAAATAATAATTACACTAACAAAAGAAGTTGCACTGCTACCAAATAATTGAGAAAAGATTGTAAGTCCAACATAAGCTGAAAAGGCAACTAGGTCTCCATGGGCGAAGTTGATTAACTTCATTACCCCATAGACCATAGTATAACCTAAAGCAACTAATGCATATAGACTTCCTATAGTTAAACCATTAATTAACTGTTGAAGAAAAATATCCATATTGCTCCTTTATCTTTTATTGACCTACAACGTCTTTTGTTCCATTGTTATTCAATTTATATACTACAAATTTAGCTCCAACTCTTTCTCCATCTTCTCTAATATTAAAAGGTCCAGTAATACCTGGGAAATCTTTCATATCATTTCTAATATAGTCAGAGATTTTTTTAGTATCTAATGAACTTGTTTTTTCAATAGCTTCAAAAATTGCTCTTAATCCATCAGCATTTGTAACAGGCCAAATTGAAGGAGGATTCATATTAAACTCTCTTTTATATGCAGCTAAATATTTTTTTGCCGCTTCATAAGGTAAAATTTCTGGAGTAGGGAAGTTTATAATAACTGTACCTTCAGCTGCATCGCCAGCAAGTTTATAAAAGTCTGGGTTATCATTTGAGTCTCCACCAACAAAATCAGCATTGATTCCAAGTTGAAGTTGTTGAGCTCTTAAAAGACCTCCATCAGTATAGTACCCAGAGTAATAGATAACATCAGGTTTCATAGCTTTGATTTTTGTTAGAACTGCTGTAAAATTTTGAGTTCCCGATTTAATCTTTCCTCTAAAAATTACATTTGCTCCAAGTTTTTTTAAAGACTCTTCTGTTGCTGTACCAAGTCCATCAGAGTATGAAGAGTAATCAGATAAAACAACAATTCTTTGATATTTTTTTTGATTTACAAAATAATCAGCTGTAAAGTCACTTTGTGAAGAGTTTGGAAAAGAGTTTCTAAAAAAAGTCCAATATTTGTTTTCTATTAGAGAATCACTTGTTCCATCACTTGTTTGTAATACTTTATTTCTATAATATGTAGTTTGAGCAGCTTCTGTTGCTCCTGAAGTGTATGAACCAATTACAGCTATAACACCTGCATTTACAAGTTTTTTTGCACACACTGCCGCTTTTTGTGCTTTTGCTTCATCATCGCAAGTTACAACTTCAATTTTTTTACCTAAAATTCCACCTTGCTCATTTTTTTCGTCAACTAAAAGTTTTACAAAGTTATCAATACTTTGCCCTTCATTTGCATATTTACCTGTAATAGGTGCTTGCACCCCAATTTTTACCACATCACTTGCTAGTAATGAGCAAGTAACAATACTACTAAGCGCTAGCGTTTTTATAATTTTCTTCATATTTGACTCCTAAAATTTTTTACTTTTTGTCTTATTGTTTGATTATAAAGTTGGTTCAATGATATAACATCCAATACACCACTCACCTATCTTTTCTATGTTTGCTATTTCCCCTCCTTTAAAAGTTGATTTAAGATTATTGAATTTTGATACTATATTATCAAAAGATTCAATTATAGACTCAAGTCTAACATCTGCTTTCTTTCTTGCACTTGAAGAGATATCTAAATAAAAAGCAAAAATTCCATAATCTAAAGTTGTATCATTTTTATGTTCTCTTTGCAATACTTTACACATCAATTCAATATCATCAAGGTACTCTTGTTGAACGTTCCTTACACCGTTTTTTAAAGAGATTATAACTCTTGAAATTGAGTCATTATCACTTTTGTGTTCAAATCTTTCGTCTAAAGTTATGCAGAAATTTCTTTCCATAATGTAGTTTTTTCTCATAAACTCTCTAAAGTCAGATCTATTTGGTAGGGAACATCTTAATATATCGGAGATAGTTGCATCAATGAAAATTTCTGGTGCATTGTTTAACTTTGCAATCTCTTGTGCAACATGAATTGATAAAAACTTTGGTGGAGCATATGATAAATAGAGTTCATCACAAGTCCAAAAAGTATAGTTCTTTTTTGCGCTTTTGATTCCTGAAATAACAGCAGATATAACATCATCTTTTAAAGGAAATATACCCATTAATCAATCTCCACATAGTTCTCATCAACTTCTTGAATTATACCACTTTCATATAGTATATCTTCAATAAGTCTATTTTTTGAGATATTCAAATCTTTGCTTAGAATAGCTAAAGCTTCATCCAATTTACTATCAATCTTAATAGTAAGTTGAGCAATCTCTTTTTTTGAGCCCTCTTTATGTTTATTAATAACCTTTTTAATAATGGTTCTGTTGTTCTTTAGTTTTGCCAAATTGTTTAAGCCTTATCTAAGTTAATTTAGTATTACTTTTTGTAGTACTAATTGAAACATAGTAAATTATTTCATATTAAAACTTAAGTGAAACTTAATTTATAATAGGAAACATGTATAATTAATAAGCAATTCATATGATTTATTTGTAACAAATAAGCTATTTTTAAGATTAATGTCCATTTATAAAAACATATTAAATGTTTTTTAGATAAACTTTCCTTTTTTTAGAGGGTTTTAAATTGAAAGAAGAGATAAACGTAGGTAGCAAAATAAGAGAGTTAAGAGTTAAAAAGTCAATGACAGCAAAAGATTTGGCAAATCAGTCAGGAATATCTTTTGGTATGTTGTCGCAACTTGAAAAAGGTTCAACTCAAGGTTCTGTTGAAACATTAAGAAAAATAGCAAAAGTACTTGATGTAACTTTGGCATTTCTATTTACAAATGATAGTGAAGATTATTTGGCAAATGGGAATATGGATGCAATAAATGATGAAAAACACTATGTGGTTAGAAAAGATGAGCGAAAAAAGATATCTTTTCCTGATCCTTTATATACTTGTGAGCTGTTAGTTCCTGATCTACAAGGGGATATTGAGATGTTACAAGTAAATATGGAACCAAATAGAGTTACTGATGAGATAATTCCACATACAAAAGGTGGAGAAGAGTGTGATTATGTATTAGAGGGTGAAATTGTAGTGACTTTAAATACAAAAGAGTTTTCACTTCAACAGGGAGATTCTATTAGATTTAATCCTGAAATACCTCATAAAATAGAGAATAGAAGTAACAAAAAAGCCTCTTATCTGTCAGTTATTACTCCTGTCTCTTTTTAATTGTTGTATCACAAGTCCAGCTATAATTGTAATCAAACCAAACAAAGTAGAGTAATATATCTCCTCTTTTAATACAAAATGAATAAATATTAAAGATAAAAAGGGAGAGATAAAGATTAAGTTTGCAATCTTTGATGTTGAAACTGCATATTGCATTGCATTTAACCAAAATAAAAAAGTGACTCCCATTTCAAATACTCCAATATAAAGTGAAGCAAAAATTCCATTAAGTTCTGGCAAAGAGTTTAGAGTTCCTGAAAAATATCCATAAAGAGCAATCAAAGGGAGAGAAAAAAGAAAATTAGAGAATACTCCAATTAGCGGATCAACTCTATTTTTTGTATTTGCAATCCAATACATAGACCAAAGAATTGTTGAAAGCAGTGCTAATAATACTCCATCTATATTTGAAAAATTAAGAGAAAAAGGTTCCCCTTTTGTTGAGATTATAAGAACACCAAAGTAGCAAATAATTCCAGCAACAATATCATTTAATGTTAGTTTTTGTTTTAAAAAAATAGCTGAAAGAAAAGCCAACATTAAAGCCCAAGTATAGTTTATGGCTTGAGCTTCTTGTGCTGGTAAAATATTATAAGCCTCAAATAGAACAAGATAGTATAAAAAAGGATTGATTAAGGCTAATAAAAAAACAGTTTTCCAGTTTGATTTTATAAAAACTTGAACATCTTTAACTCTTTTTTTTATAAGGATAATTAAAAGTAGAATAAGTGCTGAGCTAATTGAAGCATAAAAAACCAACTCTACAGGATTTAAGTATTTAAGGGCAACTTTAAAAGCTGTAGCTACCGTTGACCATAAAAAAATAGCTGTTATTGCATATTTATATGCGACATTTTGTGATTTCATATATTACCTTTGATAAGGAATTTTAATCAATAATCTTTAATTTTTATTTAACTGCTTGATTTTTGACACACTCTTTTATTTTTTTGTGTAATTATTTCAAGATTTATGTCACAGAGTTTAGTTTTAACTATATTTTAATTTGAACTTAAATAAAATCATTAACATTTTAAGGATTTATTTTTAATGACAGAATTTTTAGAAAAAAACTTTTTTAATATATTAGAAGCAACATTCTCCCTCTCAAACCAATCAATATTTTTAATAGATGAATATGGAAGATTTGTTTTTGCAAATAATAATGCACTTAATTACTTGGATTATACTCTTCCTGAACTACAAAGACTTAAAGTCTGGGAAGTGGATATTGTTTTAAAAGATGAAAATAGATTTTATGAAAGATTTTCAGAAATTAAACTAAACGATGGCAAGAATAATACCAACTCTTTAGAGAGTTTGCATAAAAAGAAAAATGGCGAAATCTTTCCTGTTGAAATCCATTCAAGAGATATTATAATAGACAAAAAAGAGTATCTTATCTCTTATGTTAAAGATATCTCTTCAAGAGTAAAAAGAACAGAAAAAATAGATTTATATTTTGAATTGATTGAATCATCAAGAGATATGATTTTTCTTATTGACAAAAAAAGTGAATTAATAGAGTTTGCAAATAGAACTGTATCTGATAATCTGGGATATGATATTAATGAGCTAAAGAGTATGAGAATCTCTGAATTTAGATTTTCTGTTGAAGGGAAACAAAAAATAGAGATAGATGAAGTTTTTAGAAGACTTGAGAAAGAGGAGAATCTAATAACTTTTGCTAAATATAAATGTAAAGATGGCACATTCATTCCTGTGGAGACTTCAATTCATGCAAAAAGTTATTTAGGAAGAGATTTTGCAATTGCAATTTCAAGAGATATTAGAGATAGAGTTGAGATTGAAGAGAAAAAAGAGGAACTAAATTGGAAATTAAAAGAGTACAATAGAACTCTACACCAAGAGATTGCAAAGGTAAAAAAAGAGCTTATTGAGTATGAAGATATAATGAAAAAGCAATCAAAGATGGCTGCAATGGGAGAGATGCTTGAGAATATTGCCCATCAGTGGAGACAACCTTTATCTGCTGTTTCTGTGCTTTCTAGTGGAATGATTTTACAAAATGAAGAGGGAATTTTAAATAAAGATATTCTAACTTCAGGGCTTAATACAATAAGTGAACAAGTTCAGTATTTATCTAAAACAATAGATGACTTTAGGAATTTTTTCAAACCAAATAAAGAGAAAAGCAGATTTCAAATAGAGCAGCTAATAGATAGTGCAATTAAACTTATTAATTCAAGATACAATCATCTCTCAATTGAATTTATAAAAAAGATAGATAATACAGAGATTTATAGTTACGAAAATGAATTACTGCAAGTTATTCTAAATATTATAAATAATGCGGTTGATGAACTGATTAAAAAAAGATATAAAAAAGCAATTTTTATAAAAAGTTTAAAAGAGAATAGTTATCTTAGTATTCAGATAATAGATAATGGTGGTGGTGTATCACAAAGAATAATTGATAGGATTTTTGAACCATACTTTACTACAAAACATAGTTATCAAGGTACAGGAATAGGGCTATATATGTCAAAAAATATTATGAAGCACCTTAATGGAACTATTGAAGTTAAAAATATAGAAATTGAGTATAATAATAAAACATATGTTGGCGCTTGTTTTGAGCTAAAAATACCTTTAGAGCAAGATTAAGGAAAGAGTATGAGTGATAGCAGATTACATGAGATAATGGCGCAAGTTAGTATGATTCACAAAACTTTGCTTGAAGATGGGAAAATAGATGATTTAGATTATGTTACACAATATCTTGATGCCTATGAGAGTGATATAAAAGAGCACTATTTAACTCTACTTCTACAATACTATTTCCAAAAAAATGATATTAAAAATTTTAAAGAGCTTCTTCTTTTGGGCTTTAAATTTGATTTACGAATGAATGATATAAAAGAGGCTTTTTTAAATATAAAAACAAATGAAGAGAATGTAATAGAGTTCTTAGAGGATAATGTGGTTTTCTTTAAAGATACCAATTATGAAGAGCCTTTATTTGAAATATATGAGTATTATCAAAAGGCAAATGAGGATTTAAAAGTAGCCTTAGAAGAGAGTTTAGAGTTAATTAGAAGAAACAGATATGTCTGTGCCTTTGCTTATAAAAACAAAGACCAAGCGTTTGCAAAGTTTTTTATAAATGAAGATTTGTTAAAGTCTCTAAGTAGAGATCTACCTTACCTTTTAAAATAGGATATTATATAAAAAAGTTTAGAAAAGTACATGTGGAGATAACAAATATTTGCAACTTAAAATGCAGTTTTTGTCCTCCCAAAAGTGTACCAAATGCCACCATGAGTCTTGAAGACTTTGATAGTTTAAATGCCCAGTTAAAAGAGATGACAAATGAACTAGCTTATCATGTAGTTGGAGATCCTTTGGTTTTAAGCAACCTAGAAGAGTATCTAAATATAAGTTTGAAACATGGTTTAAAAGTAAATATAACAACAACTGCAAATAATCTTCAAAAAAAGCATTTCTCTTCTCTTATGAATGAAACAATAAAACAGATAAATTTTTCAATAAATTCATATAATGCAAACTCTCATAAAAAAAGTATAGATGAGTATCTAAATCCAATTTTAGATTTTATTGAATTTGCCCTTGAAAAGAGACAACACTTTTTTATAAATCTTAGAATCTGGAATTTAGATGAAAGCAGAAGTGCAAAAGAGTTTAATAAAGAGGTTTTTAAAAGAGTTAATGCTAGATTTAAAACCAATATTGATATGGACGAAGTTTATGCAACAAAACCTAAAAATATAAAAATTGCAAGAATGGTGTTTTTTAATTTTGATGACTATTTTAAATGGCCAAATTTAGAGAATGAAGTAGTTTCACAAAAAGGGTTTTGTTATGGTTTAGACTCTCATTTTGCTATATTAAGTGCAGGAGAGGTTGTTCCTTGTTGTTTGGATAAAGATGCAGTTATAAAACTAGGAGATATAAAAGAACAAAGCCTAAAAGAGATTTTAAACTCAAAAAGAGCAATTGAGATGAAAAAGGGCTTTAAAAACAACTCTTTGGTTGAAGAGTTGTGTCAAAAGTGTGATTACAGAAGAAGATTTGATAAAAAGGAAATAGAGTGTTAGAGGGTGAAATTATAGCTCAAAGTGTGAAAGATTTTTTTACAAAACCAATGTTGAAGATTGCCGTTGTGCCACTTCTTTTAACTTTAATAATTATGTTGTCACTCTTTTATTTGGCTGCTGGTTATGGCTTTGATTCTTTACAAATTTATATTCAGCAAACACAAAATGGACAAGATGTTTTTGTAGATGAACAAGCACCTTTTTATTTTGTTTGGATGACAACTTTAATGGCTTTTTTATTTAAGTATTCAATTACTTCTTGGTTAGTTGGCTTTTTAGTTTATACTGTGGGAACGCTTTTTATTATGATGTTTTCAGTTTTTACAACTGTAATAATTATAGGTTTTTTAACGCCAATGATTTTAGGTATTTTACACCAAAGACACTACCAAGAACTTCCAATAAATGGATTTGGAACAATGATGACTCCACTATTTATTGCAGTGAAAAGTTTTTTAATAATGATAGGACTTTTCTTTTTGTTTATACCTCTATATTTTATTCCATTAGTTAATATTTTGGCTATAAATTTTCCTTTTTATTACTTTTTTCATAAGATGTTAAATCATGATGTTGCTTCTACAATCTTAACTGATGAACAGTATGCAATAATTCATCATAAAAAAGCTAATGCTTTTAGATTTAGAACACTGTTTTTATACTTCTTATCACTTATCCCTTCTTTAATGCTTTTTACTGCTGTATTTTTTGTTATCTATTTGGGACATGCATATTTTTTAGAGTTAAGAAGTTTAAATAAAAAAGAAAATAATTCAAAACTTATTGAACAGGATTTAGAGAACTAATCTATATCCTGTTCCTTGTACATTTCTTAGTGTATCTGGTGGAAGTTTTTTTCTAAAGTTTTTAATAAAGAGTCTCATTGCATTTGGTGTCATAATACTATCTTCTGTCCAAATTACATTTTCCATCTCTTGGTAGCTGATAATTCTATTCTTTTTAATTAAAAGATTTAAAAAGAGATTCTCTTTTTTTGTTAGTTTAAACTCTTGATGATCTGCTTGAATTATTGATTTACTAGCATCAAAAAGCCAGCCTTCTTTTAAATTAAATATCTCTGTGTTATGGTAACTTTTTATAAAAGCTTCAAGAGCTTCTGTTAGTTTATCTTCTGTTATAGGTTTAATAATATATTTTACCAAATGAAGCTCTGTAGCTTCTAACATATACTCTAAATCAGTGTAAGCAGATGTTATAATAACTCTTACTTTACTATCTCTTTTTCGAATATTTTTTATAAATTCAATTCCTGTTTCATTGGGCATTTTTATATCTGTAATTATTAAGTCGGGTCTATTTGAGTCGTACATATTATATGCCTCTTTTGCATTTTTTGCAACAAAGGTTTTTTTAAATAGGTGTCTTAAAATCTCATATATATTGTTTCTAATTCCCTCTTCATCCTCCACATATAAAAGTGTAAAATTACTTAAGTTTGAAATTAGTGTTTTGTCCATATAAAGCCTTATTATAAAAGATATGCTATCATATCAAAAAACCTTTTTATGGAAGTTGAATTGAAGTTTATTACAGAAAAAAATATCTCAAAAATCATCATTTATATTTTTATAATTATTATGACCTCTATGATTTTGATGATATCTTACTTTTATGTTAAAAATACCTATGAAGACTTTAATATTCAAATGGAGAAGTTTGTTCAAGATAAGTATAAAAATCAAAAAACAATTCTAAAAAAAGAGATAAGTACCATAATTGACATTATCAATTATAATGCAACAAAAAGTGATGAAGATGAGAGAGAGTTAAAAGCAGATACAGTAAGACTTCTAAATAATATTACTTTTGACAGGGATAAAAGTAACTATATTTTTGTATATGATATTCTTAAAATTGAGGGTGGGGATGCTTTTGCAAAACTTTTGGTAAATCCAAATAGACCTGATTTGATAGGGGAATTAATCTCAACAAACTATAAAGACTCTAATGGCAAAAAATTTAGAGAAGATTTTATGAGAGATATAAGAGAAAATGGTGAATCTTTTATGGAGTATTCATACAATAAAGTTTATACAAACGAACCAAAACAAAAACTCTCATATTTTAAATATTTTCCTAGATGGAACTGGGTAATTGCTGTTGGAATTTATGTTGATGATATAGAACAAGAGATTCAAAGTAGTAAAGAACATTTAAGTAAAAGGGTTAAAAATCAAGTTGTTCAAAATATTCTGCTATTTTTACTATTTTTATCTATTGCCATTGTTATTTCAATTTTGGTTTCACAAAAAATCGATGAAGTTTTTAAAAGATATCAAAAGAGTGTTCAGTCAAAATCAAAAGCTTTAAAAGAGTTAAATGAGACTTTGGAAAAAAGAGTAGAAGAGGAGATAGAAAAAAATAGGGAACATGAGCAACTTCTTGTTCAAAAATCTAGATTTATAGCTCTTGGAGAGATGATTTCAAATATTGCCCACCAATGGAGACAACCCCTTTCAGAGCTTTCAACAATATTGATGTTTATTAAATTTAAATACAATATGGGGCAACTAAATGAAGAGGTTATGAAACAAAAATCAAAAGAGGCTGACTTTGTTTTGGAGTATATGTCCCATACAATTGATGATTTTAGAAACTTCTTTATGCCAAAAAAAGAGAAAGAGAATTTTGTATTAAATACTGCTATGGACTCTATTATGACCATTATCTCTAGCTCTTTATCAAACAATAATATAAACATCACTATTTGTATTGATAATAATATTGTGTTAAATACCTATTTAAATGAGTTTCAGCAAGTAATACTAAATATAATAAGTAATGCAAAAGATGTAATTATAGAGAATAAAATAGAGAAACCTTGGATAAAAGTAGATAGTAAAGAGTACGATAAAAATAATATAATTATTAGCATTGAAGATAATGGTGGTGGTATTAAAGTTGAACCAAAAAATAAAATTTTTGAACCATACTTTACAACAAAAAAAGATAGTGATGGAACAGGTATTGGTCTATATATGTCAAAAATTATTGTTGAAAAAAATATGAATGGAAAACTAAAAGTCAAAGCTGGTGAGTTTGGAGCAAGATTTGATATAATCTTGCCCAAATAGTTAAAAAGAGAGCATCGATTTGTTTTTAATAACTTGTTGATTCTCTTTTTGTAAGTTTGTAACCAAATCTTTTAAATCAGCAATTCTTTTATTCAATTTTAGTTCTCTTGTTATGTAATCATCAACCTCTTGAACTTTATTTTGATAGAGTCTATCTTTCTCTTTTAACTCTTTTTCTATTTTGTTAAATTTTGTTTTGAGATTATTATAAGAGTTATAAATCTCTTCAAACTGTTTTGTTTTATCTTTTTGTGTCATTAACTCTTTTTTATTATATTCTAAATGGCTTTTTTCATATGCCTCAAGTTGAGCCATTAACTCTTTTCTTCTTTTTTCACTATTTTGATATTTCTCATTTAATGAAGAGATATTAACATCAACATCTTTTAACTGTTTGAGTAAAACTTCTTTCTCTTTATTGAGTGTATTAAATGCCATTTTGAAGTTTGTAATTTGACTTAAATAGTTTTTATGACTCTCTCTTTTTTGTGTTTCTGCTTCTGTTACTAGAAATCTAACTGCCATAAACTCTTTTATATTTTTATTATCAAGTTCAAATACAGGAAAAATTTTTGAACTAACATAATAAGTTTCTCCATTTTTTGCTTGATTTTTGTGTGTGCCACTCCAAACTTTTCCATCTTTTATAGTTTCCCACATCTCTTCAAAAAACTCTTTTGGAACAGAAGGGTGTCTTACTATATTATGGTGTGAACCAATAAGTTCCTCTCTTGAATAACCAGAAACTTCACAAAACCCATCATTAACAAAAGTTATTTTCCCTTTTAAATCAGTTTTTGATACTAAAGCTTCTTGATCAAGAATATCCATATAGGTTTTCATTTCTGACTCTTGTTTATTAAATATTTTTCTATAAAAAATATCTTTACATACCATATCTAATTTACTGTTTACAACATCAAAATCTATTGGTTTTAGAATATAACCTTCAACATGTAAGTTTATAGCTTTTAGCATCTGTTCAGATTCAGATCTTGCAGTTATAAATATTACAGGGACTTCTTTGTCATACTCTCTAATCCCCTCTAATAACTCAAGACCGTCCATTTTAGGCATATTTATATCACTGATTATTAAATCAAATTTTTGGTTTTTCATAAAGTATTCTTGAAACTTCATAAAACCTTCAACACCATTAGCTGCTAAAATAACTTCTGAAAATCTTCTGTGTAGAAATTTTCCAAACTTTTCCCTAGCTAACTCTTCATCTTCAATATATAAAATTCTAAATGTAGATGTATCTATTTCATTCATTTATCATCCTTAATTTGTAACCAAGACCATAAACATTCTCTATCTTTAAATCAGGTATTTTTACTCTGATTCTAGATATTAAGTTTTTCAAATTTGAGAGACTTGAATCATAATCAAGTGAGTCTTCCCAAAGCTCATAGAGAATGGTATCTGTGTTTACTACTTGATTAATGCTTGTACACAACATATCTAAAAAGAGGATCTCTTTTTTTGTCAACTTAACGACTTTCTCATCTTGGTAAATAGATTTTTCAACAGGATCCCAATAGAGTTTACTACTTAGAAATATTTGTTCTTTTGCTGTTGAGAGGAATTTCCTTTTGAAACTTTTTCTGATGGTTTTCTCTATACTTTTAAGTAGAGTATTAACATCAATTGGTTTCAAAATATAGTCATCTATATCTAACCTTACAATCTTTAAAAGAGTCTCTAACTCCAATTGTGCAGTTACAAATATAAATGGCAATAGTTCATCAATTTGCCTTATATTTTCAAGGAGACTAATCCCATTCATAATAGGCATATTAATATCACTAATAACCAAATCAAAAGGTTTTCTTTTTAAATAATAATCCCTATAAAGTCTTAAAGCATCATCGCCATTTTTTGCAACAACGATATCTTCATAGAATCTATTTAAAATTTTTACCAACTTCATTTGAGTATGCAAATCATCCTCAACTAACAGTATTTTTATATTTCTTTCGTAATCTTTAAAATTATCCATGGCTCAATTCTATTAAAATAAGGTACTATAATAGTACCATATTTTTAAAAGTAAGTATAGTCGTTATTAATCGAATACCCTTTTTTAGATGCGTTAGAGATAATATCATAATAAGATTTTTCTCTTATTTTATTAATAACATTTCTCATACTATAAATTGAACAGTGTTTATTTTTCCATACATCTCTTTTAAGCTCTTCATAACTTACAACTCTATTGACATTTTTGATTAAATATTCAAAAACTTTCAACTCCAATTTTGTTAAAGAGACCTCTACATTTCTGTGATAGAATTTTTCATCTTTTAAAGAGTATGAAAAATCGTTTTTTAATATTATTTTGTCACTTTTTTGTAAAATAATATATGTATAGATAAATAAGTTATCTAAAAAGATAGGCTCTTTTAACAATATATTTTTAACTGATATATTTTGCACCTGATTAAAATCCACACTATTTAAATCTGATGTTAGAAATATAATAGGTGTATTATAAAAATCATTAGAAAGTATATGAGTCAACTCATTTATATTGAACTCATCTATATCAACTAATATTAGGTCATAGTTTGCAAGATTTACATATCTAGGTATCTCTTGAACTATATCAATATTATTGACATAATTATTTAATGATGATTTAACTTTACTATTTGTTTTTGAATCTAATCCAAAAAATAGTATTGACTTATCTCTTATTAATTCATAACTGTATGTTCTCATTGTCATAATAATCTCCTTATTTTTGAAAATTATAACAACAAAGAATATTTCAAAAGTAACCTTTTCTCAAAAAAAAAATTACTTTTCAAATACCATTTATCGTTATACTTTTTCAAAGGATTTTTATGGTTAGTTTAATGTTAAATAATGAATATTTAAAGAGATTAAATATCTTATATATTGAAGATGAGGCAGAAGCAGCAAATAGATTGCAAAAACTTCTAAGTAGAGTTTTTGATAATATCTTTTATTGTATAAATGGAAAAGAGGCTTTGGATGTTTTTAATAAAGAGAGTATTGATCTAATAATCAGTGATATAAATATGCCTGTTATGGATGGAATGCAAATGGCCTCTAAAATAAGAGAGAGCAACAAAGATATTCCAATAATATTTACAACAGCAAGAAATGAATCAGATTGCCTTATAAAAGCAATTGATTTAAATGTTGACTCTTTTATATTAAAACCAATAGATTTCTCAACTTTAATAGATAAGGTTAAAAAAGCAGGGGAGAAAATATTCTCATTTGAATCTAAAAAGTTGCTTGAAGAGTATAAAGATGTTGTTGATAAAACCTCTATAGTTTTTAAATTTAGTAGTGAAGGTAAAATTACTTTTGTAAATGAAAAGTATGAAGAGCTTACAAAATATGAAAAGAGAGAAGTTAAAAATAGATTTTTTAATTTCAACTTTTTAAGCAGTGTTTCTGAAAAAACTTTCTCAGAAATTTGGGAAAAGATTGAAAACAAAGAGACATGGAGAGGAAAGTTAAAAGGTAAAACAAAAGAGAATAAAAGCTTTGTTCTTGATGTTTCAATACTTCCAGTAGTTGATTACAACAACAATATTATTGAGTATATTGCAATTTCAAATGATATTACACAAGAAGAGGCAATAAATGAACTGCTTCAAGTGGAACTAATAGAGTCAAAAGATATTTTAAGTAATAAAAACTACCTTTTAAATGAGTATAAAAGATGTTTAGATATCTCTTCAGTTTTTATAAGTATAAATAAGAATTTTAAAATTATAAATGTAAATAGTAAATTTTTACAACTAACAAAAGGAAGAGTAGAAGAGTATTTAGGTAAAAAACTTGAAGTAATAGTTAATGATAAAACAATCTATGATGAGATTCATAGTACCTTAGCACAAAAAAAAGAGTATAGAGGGATTTTAACAATTACTAACAAAAGAGGTGAAGAGAAATATATTGATTTTACTTTTACCCCTGTATTTAATGAGCTAAAAGAGGTTGTTGATTATTTAGCTGTAGGTAGCGATATAAGTGAATTAATAGAACTACAATTTGAAATAGAAGATACTCAAAAAGATTTGATATTAACTCTAGGAACAATAGGAGAATCAAGAAGTAAAGAGACAGCAAATCATGTAAAAAGAGTTGCTTTATATTCTTATCTTTTGGCAAAAGAGTATGGACTTTCTGAAGAGGAGGCAAACCTTTTGAAAATGGCTTCTCCAATGCATGATATTGGAAAAATTGGTATTCCTGATTTTATATTAAATAAACCAGGTAAATTAACCAATGAAGAGTATGATGTGATTAAAACACATACAACTATAGGCTATAACATGTTCAAAAATTCAAATAGAAAAATATTAAGAAGTGCTTCTGTTGTTGCTTATGAACACCATGAAAAATGGGATGGAACAGGGTACCCAAGAGGATTAGAGGGATATCAAATACATATTTTTGGAAGAATAACTGCTGTTGCAGATGTTTTTGATGCATTAATTAGTAGAAGAGTATATAAAGAGAGTTGGTCATTAGAGGAAGTTATTGATTATATGTGTTCAAAAGCAGGGTATGCTTTTGAACCTAGAATCGTTGATTTGTTAATTAAAAATCTTGATAAGATTCTTGATATTAATAGTAAATATGAAGATAGGTAGAGGTTAGATTTATGAAAACTATAAAATATTATGAGAAGTTAAAAACATTTATAGATACAAATAGAGATAAAAATGCAGAGTATCTTCTTTTAGTAGGAGAGAATACAGATTTTGATATTGAACTTCTAAAAGAGTCAAATATTAATTTCAAAGGAGCAATAGTTCCTCAAATTGTATATGAAGATTTCAATTCAGATAGTGGAATTGTAGCTTGTGAACTAAGTGAAGATAGTGATACTATTTTTATTGAAGATATTACAAATATAGATTTAAAGAAAGAGGATTTTACACAATATGACTCTGTAATCATTGTTGTAGATGGACTTAGTAAACATCTTACAACTTTTTTAGAGTCAATTTTTCATCTTTTGCCAATTGATTGTGAGATTGTGGGAGGAGGAGCAGGAAAGATGACTTTAAAACAAGAACCTGTTATCTTTTCAAAGGATGGAATACTTCAAGATGCAGCAATTCTAATTGCAGGAAAACAGACAATTAGCGTTGGGGTTGAAAATGGGTGGGAGTATTTAGAAGGTCCTTTTATAGTAACTTCTGCGGAAAAAAATCTATTAAAATCATTAAACTTTTCAAATGCTTTTGATGTTTATAAAAGCATAGTTGAAGAGAGTAGTGGGTTAAAGTTTAATGAAGAGCAGTTTTTTAATATTGCAAAATCTTACCCTTTGGGAATAATTAGATTTAACAAAGAGATAGTTGTAAGAGATGCAATAGGTTTAGATGAGAATGGGAATATAATTTTAATAGGTGATATTGAGCAAAACTCAACAATCAATTTTTTAACGGGTAAAAAAGAGAAACTTATTAACTCTTCATCTTTTGCCATTAAAAATGCCTTGAAAAAAATCAAAGATAAAGATAATATTAAAAATATAATTATTTTTGATTGCATATCTAGAAAAGAGTTTTTAGAAAAAGACTTTAAAAAAGAGTTGGCTGTAATAAAAGATGCCGTTCCAACAAAAAGAGTATTTGGAGCTTTGAGTCTAGGTGAAATTGCAAATAGTGGAAATGAGTATATAAATTTTTATAATAGAACTTGTGTTGTTGGAGTATTATGTTAGTAAATAATTTAGCTATCACATATAAATGTTTTGCCTCTATAGGTAATTCTTTGGATTTAAAAGAGATGATGAGTGAAGCCTTAAGAACTTTTGTATGTGAAACTTATGCCATATATGCTGTTTATTGTATTGAAGAGGCTGATAATATTGAAGAGATCTCCTCTTTTGGGAAAATAGATAATTTTCATCCTTTGAACTACAAAAAATATCAAGATAAGATTAATAAAATAGTTGAAGAGAATAAAATAGTATTGATATTAAGGCTAGATTATGGCTCTATTTTTCTTGTAATAAAACAGCTTGATTCTGATATGAACTTTTTTATCTCTATGTTTGAGAGTTTTATCTCTAAACTTAATCTTAGTATTAAATCTTGCCTAAATGTTCAAACAATGAAAGAAAAAAATGAACTTTTGAATGAGCAAAAAAGAGATTTGGAAATTGCAAATAAATCAAAAGACGATTTTTTGGCAAATATGAGCCACGAATTAAAAACTCCACTAAACTCTATTAATGTAATCTCCTCTTTAATGAAAGAGAATAAAAAAGGAAATCTTTCTGTTCAAGATGTAAAAAATCTCCAAATTATAAATAGCTCAGGCAAATATCTTTTAGATTTGATAAATGATGTTTTAGACCTCTCTAAACTAGAATCAGGAAAGAGTGTTCTTGATTTTGCCCAATTGGATTTATATAAGGTTCTTGATGAGGTCTATTTGATGTTTTTACCACAAACAGAAGAGAAGGGAATTAAGTTATATTTTGAATACGATAAAAATATAGATGAAATTTATAGTGATGAAAAGAAGATAAAACAGATTGTAAAAAACTTACTAAGTAATGCTGTGAAATTTGTACAAAGTGGTAAATCAATCTATTTTAGAGTAAAAGATGAAGATGAAAATATAACAATATTAGTAGAAGATGAAGGGATAGGAATTGCCCAAGATAAATTAATTGATATCTTTGATAGGTTTAAACAAGCAGATAGTAGTACAACTAGAAAATTTGGTGGAACAGGTTTGGGATTGGCAATTATAAAAGAGTTATTAGTTTTACTAAAAGGTTCAGTTTATGTAAAAAGTAAACTAGGAGTTGGAACAACTTTTTATGTAACTCTTCCTAAAAACAAAGATACTATTAGATGTTTGGATATTTTAGATATTGATGTTTTTGAATCAAAAAAGAGAAAAGAAGAGAAAAAAATAGATTATGAAAAACAGTTGGAAATAAGAAAAAATATACTTATTTTTAATACCGATGCAGTTAAATTTATAAATATTGTTATACAACTTCAAAAGAGCCATTCTTTAACACAAGTTACAAAATTTGAAACTTTGTTAGAAAAAGTAAATGACTCTTTTGATGTTGTAATAGTTGATAGCGCAGGTCTTTCAAAATATGAGCTTGAAATATTAAAACAGAAATTTAACAATGAAATATATGTAATAAAAGAGAACATAGTGGATATAAATAATATTAAAGAGTTTATTGGAGGAAGAAGATGAAGAATAGATTTTCAATTTTAATTTTGGATGACGTTGAAGAGAATATATACTCTTTAAAACTTTTGATTGAAGAGTTTGATGTTGATATATATACAGCTTTAAATGCAAGTGATGCCATTGGAATTCTGATGAATAATGATATTGATCTTATCTTAAGTGATATTCAAATGCCTGATATTGATGGATTTCAATTTGTAGAGTATATAAAAGGTATTGATAAATTAAAAGATATTCCAATTATTTTTATTACAGGTATTTATGATAAAGATGCTTATCAACAAAAAGGGTATGATTTGGGGGTAATTGAGTATATCTCTAAACCAATTGATGTAAATTTATTAAGCTCAAAACTAAAAGTTTATATTGATCTTTTTCATAAAAATAAAGAGACAAAAGAGTCTTTAAACGAGGCAAATAAATTAGTAGTCCATAATACAAAGATGGCTTCAATAGGAGAGATGATTGGAGTTATTTCACATCAGTTAAAACAGCCTTTAAATATATTGTCATTGTATTGTGATGATATTAAATACTCTTTTGAGTATGGGGAGTTAGATAAGGCTACAATAGACGATTTCTCTGTAAATACAAAACTTCAGATACACCATATGAGAGATACTATTGATGGCTTTTTAGAGTTTTTTAAACCTACAAAAGAGAAAAGCAGTTTTACTATTAAAAAAACTTTGGATGGAAGTTTTGATTTAGTTGATTCAATGATTAAAAAAAATAATGTAGAGCTTGAGTTGGATTTAAAAGAGGATTTCTCTTTAAAAGGGGTAGAGATGGAGTTAACCCAAGTATTAATGAATCTTGTTACAAACTCTATACAAGCCTTTGAGGAAAGAGGAATAAGTGATAGAAAAATAAAAATAGAGGTTTACTCTAAAGATGATAAAAACTACTTAACTTTTAGTGACAATGCAGGTGGAATAAATGAAGATGATTTGGAAAAGATTTTTGATCCATACTACACAACAAAATCAGAGGGTACGGGAATTGGACTTTATATGGTTAAATTAGTTGTTAAAAATTCATTTGAAGGAAATCTTACTTTAGAAAATTCAAATTTGGGAGTCAAATTTATAATGGAATTTGATAAAGGTGAAGAGTAAAAAGAGTAAATATGAATAAGAGAATCTCTTACTCATATTTGTTTGCATTAAAGTGTTTGTAAAGCTGTTGAAACTTCTGAAGCTTTAATTAAAGCAATGCTTAGTTTTTCTGTCTCCCCTGTTGTTGTTAAAGCAGAGATTTCAATAATACTTTGTGATTTGTTATCTAATAATTTCAAATTCAAATCCTTTGCATTTGATATGTTAAAAAAATAAATAGACCAAAAATAAAAGTTAATAATTGTTTTATCATTGTTGTTCTTTTTTTAGTTTAATGAATTATAATAGTTATCCAAAACAGGATCTAACCACTCATTGCTTGTTTTAGTTCCAGGAACTTCAATTGAGATATGACTAAACCAACTATCTTTTTTTGCTCCATGCCAGTGTTTTGTTCCTGTTGGTATATATACAAGAGAACCCTCTTTTAAACTAACAGGTTTATCTCCCTCTTTTTGATACCAACCTTCACCAGCCGTGCAAATAAGTATCTGTCCACCACCAGATTTTGCATGATGGATATGCCAATTATTTCTACATTCAGGTTCAAATGTTACATTTGCCATAAAAATTGGAGTTTCTCCTGGGTTAACTAAAAAATTTAGGAAAGAGTTACCTATAAAATATTGTGCATAGTTATCATTAGGTTGCCCCATTCCAAACATATTTGCTTTTTCAAATTCTTCTTTGTTTTTATATTTCATTTTTTATCCTTTATAATAAGGTTTAGGGTGTTTTTTAATATATCTTTGTTTTTAGTATATATAAAAAGAGTTTTTTTAAATAGCACAATTTTATAAATTAATTGCATAATTCTCTAAATAATAGAAATAGTTCAAGTTTTATAGATTTTGTAGAATTAGGCAATTAAGCTAGAGAATTTTTATACTCACATTTTCGAATATTTTATATAATATATAAATATTTATATATTATATGTTGGAGTTAATTATGGAAAAAAACATAGAAGATTTTAGAAAAGATATACTTAGACTAATTGAAGAACGATATACTTTAGGAATCAATGGTGGATTACAAACAGAGATTCCTAATTTGGATTTCTATTTTTCAAATGAACAAACAGAGTTCCTTTCTACAATATATGAACCATCTCTTTGTATTATTCTACAAGGAAGTAAAGCAGTTGGATTTGGTGAGGAACTTTATAGTTATGGAACTAAAGAGTATCTTCTTTCCTCAACCCATGTCCCTGCAAAAGTAAGAATACTTGAAGCAACTAAAGAGACTCCATATGTTTCATTTCGTATAAGATTTACATTAGATGATATTTATGATGTGATTAAAAATGTTAATCCAAAAAAATTAGTTATAAGTGAAAAATCTGAAAAAGGATTGTTCTTTGATGATATTAATGATAGATTATATGAGCCTGTTTATCGATTGATTAAGTTATTAAATCGGACAACTGAAGAGGTACAATATTTGTCTGTTTTAATTATAAAAGAGATTCTTTTTATATTAATTAACAATAAAAGTGGATATTTCTTAAATAAATTTGCCATGGAAGGTACGGTTTCTAATAAAATAGTACATGCAATTTCTGAGATTAAAGATAATTTTAATGAGAAGCTTAATGTTAAAGAGTTAGCAAGAATGATTGATATGAGTGAATCTTCATTATATCAAAACTTCAAAACCATTACTTCCATGTCTCCTATTCAATTTCAAAAAAAGATTAGACTAGAAGAAGCAAAACTTATGCTTTTAAATCAAAAAATTGATGCCTCTGAAGTAGCTTTTGCAGTTGGATATGAATCTCCTTCTCAGTTTAGTAGAGAGTATTCAAGAATGTTTGGAATGTCTCCAAAAGCACATGCTCAACACCTAAAATATGGAGCTTGATTTAAAGAATTAGGAACTTTTTATTATCACGTAAACTATAAATTAGAGTTGCCAAACTTTTGAAATTAATTCATAAGATTGTATTCGTATTTTTGGATCGTGAATCCAAGAGTTAATCATTATCTCATTTGCCCCTGTTCGTTCAACTAAACTTTCAAGTTTTTGTTTTACATATTCAGGTGTTCCCCAAATTGATTCACGAAGTTTGTGTTTTATAGCCTGTTCTTCCCAATCTTCCCAAAGCTTATCCATATCATGTGTAGGTTTAGATAATAATCTGTCATCTCCCCTTTGTAGATAAAGAAATTTTTGATACTCTGTAGTAGCTAGAAATTCAGCCTCTTCTTGTGTATTAGCACAAATTGCGTTAATACAGATAATAATATATGGCTCTTGTAGTTGTTTTGAGGGTTTAAAATTGACTCGATACTCTCTTATTGCTGCATACATTGCATCTGGAGCAAAATGAGAGGCAAAAGCAAAAGGAAGACCTTTTTGTGCCGCTAAAAAAGCACTAAAAGTACTTGAGCCAAGAAGCCATATTGGAATATTTAAACCATATCCAGGAATTGCTTTTATTCCATTTTTACCTGCTTCATTTGATAAATAGTATTGTAAATAATTAAGCATTTGGGGAAAATCTGAGCCATCATTTTTATCTCGTCTTAGTGCCATTGCCGTTCTTTGGTCCGTTCCTGGTGCTCTACCTAATCCCAAATCAATTCTATTTGGATATAAAGATTCCAAGGTTCCAAACTGTTCTGCAATAACCAAAGGAGGGTGATTGGGTAACATTATCCCACCTGAACCAATTCTAATTTTACTTGTTTTTGCACCTATATGGCTTAAAATAACAGAGGTTGCAGCACTTGCTATATTAATAAAATTGTGATGTTCTGCAATCCAATATCTACTAAAGCCAAAAGCCTCAACTGCTTGTGCAAGTTTTGTGCTATTTTCTAAGGCTTGCGTGATTGAAAAGCCTTCTGCAATAGGAACTAAATCGAGTACTGATAGGGGTATAGATTGTTTCATTTTTATATTCCTCTTTCGTTCTTTATTGAGGATTATACAAAAAAAGTCTTAGTTACAATAGAATAATTATCTATAGATTTTGCATGATATTTTTATTTAAAAAAACTTGCTATGAGATTTTTAAACTTTATTAAAAACTAAATTTAGAGAATTTGGCAATTCCTTTGGATTATCTTTCTATTCTTAAAATAAAAGGATAGATTATAATTTAACAATAAAGTTTAGGAGTCTAGTATGAAAAAAAGGAGAGTCAATGACAATAAATGTTTACTCAAATGGTAATACGATTGTTTTTAAACTTAATGAATCAAATGCTTCTAAAGAGTTATATGCCCAATTACCATTGAGTATAGAGACTGAAAACTTTGGGAACAATGAGAAGATATTTTATCCCCCTATTAAATTATCAATAAAAAATACTCCTGTAGCAAATGCAAAAGCTGGAACGCTAGCATACTATGCACCTTGGGGTGATGTGGTGATGTTTTATAAAGATTTTGGAAGTGTTAGAGGATTGTACGAATTAGGTTCTGTCGTATCAGGCAGTGAAAATATTAAAAATATCTTTGGAAAAATAGAGATAAAAAAGGGTAAATTATGAATAATACAGTAAAAACAAGAGGATATGCAGCATTTGATGAATCAGGGGTTATTAAACCTTGGGAGTTTGAAAGAAGAGCTGTTGGTGATGATGATATCCTAATTGAAATCAAAGCAGCAAGTATTTGTCACTCAGATATTCACCAAGAAAAAGGTCACTGGGGAAAACAACAATATCCACAAGTTCCAGGACATGAGATAGCTGGTGTTGTAACACAAGTAGGAAAAAATGTAATAAAATTCAAAATTGGTGACAGAGCAGGTGTTGGATGTATGGTTAATGGTTGTACAACTTGCGAAGAAGAACAATATGAACCAGATACAAAATTTACTTATGGTTATCCAGAAAAGAAAGAGCCAACAGGTATCACTCAAGGTGGATACTCAACACATATAGTTGTAAGAGATCATTATGCAGTACATTTACCTGAAAATATATCTTTTGAAAAACTTGCACCACTTCTATGTGCTGGTATTACAACATACTCACCAATTATAAAAGCAGATATTAAAAAAGGTGATAAAGTTGCTATTGCTGGTATTGGTGGATTAGGACATATGGCTGTAAAACTTGCAGTTTCAAAAGGTACTGAGGTTTATGCTTTTACAACAACTGCTGATAAAGTTGAAGATATTAAAAAAATGGGAGCAAAAGAGGTAATTGTTGTTGATGATACAAAAAAATTATATCAATATGCAGGGCAAATGGATTATATGATTTGTACTATTCCGTATCAATTTGATGTGGCATCATATGCTTCTGTTGTAAAACCTTATGGTTATTTTACAATGGTTGGTATGCCTGTAGGATTTCAAATAACATTAAATAATTTAATGCTTGCTGCAAGTAGAGTAAACTTTAATGCTTCACTAATTGGTGGAATGAAAGAGACTCAAGAGATGGTAGATTATTGTGCAAAAAACAATATATTACCTGAAATCCAAATTATTAAAGCTAGTGAAATTACACAAGCTTGGAAAAATGTTGAAGAGAAAAAAGCTAGATATAGATACGTGATTGATACTGCAACAATTTGATTTATGACAGAAAGAAATAAAATGGTTGAGTGTTTACGAAATAAAGAGAGTATAGAATACAAAGCAGATCATTATGCAAATGGGAAATTTAGAAATTTAGAGATAGATTATAGTTCAAATTTTAGTGAGTTTTTTTCTAATGTATGGACATTTTTAAATGATAAAACAGAAAATAAAATTCCTGAAGAGAATAGTATTCCAATTGTAAAACTATCTAAAGATGATATTTTAAATATGCCTGATAATTCAGTTGTAAGATTAGTACACTCAACACTTCTTTTTAAAATAGATAATAGATATATTTTAACTGATCCTGTATTCTCTGATATGATTACTCCTTTTCCTTTTGTTGCTCCTAAACGATTCCATGAAATACCTATTACAATAGAAGAGTTGCCTTTTATAGATATAGTAATTATTTCACATAACCATTATGACCATCTAGATGAGCCAAGTATTATTAAACTAAAAGATAAAGTAGGACATTTTTATACTACTTTGGGTGTAAAACAGTCTTTAATTGATTTGGGTGTGGATACTATGAAAGTGTGTGAACTTGATTGGTGGCAATCATGTACAATAAAAAGTATAAAAGTTACAGCAACGCCAGCTCAGCACTTTTCAGGAAGAGGTTTATTTGATAGGGATAAAACCCTATGGGCTTCATGGGTAATAACATCTTCAAAAGTAAATGTTTTTTTTAGTGCAGATACTGGATACTTCAATGGCTTAAAAAAAATTGGTGAAAAATATGGTCCTTTTGATATGACTTTTATTGAAGCTGGAGCTTATAATGAAAGATGGAAAGAGATACATATGATGCCTAAAGAGAGTATACAAGCGCATAAAGATTTAGGAGGAAAAGTATTCTTTCCCATTCATAACAGTAGTTTCAAACTCTCCTTTCATCCTTGGAATGAGCCATTAAATCTTGTAACAGATATTGCAAAAAAAGAGAAAATAGAAATAAGACATCCAAAAATGGGAGAGATAATCTCTATTTTAGAACCTAAAAAAACTGCAAAGTGGTGGAGAAAAGACTAAATTACTTTTAAAAGAATTAGACTAAAAGCCATAACAAAAAAAAGGTGCTTCGTATCTACATGATATAATACAAATAAAAGCAAAGCAAGTTTGCTTTTATTTGATGTTATCGTTATCACCTGACGCCCTATTTGCCCTATTTGTTATTTGATGTTATCGTTATCCCCTGACGCCCTATTTGTGACGCCCTATTTGCCCTATTTGCTTTAGACAATGATTCTTTATTTTTTAGATAGAAAGTTATTACAGTTTGTAATTAATTGATATACTGTCCCCTGATTTTACTCTTTATTCTAAGTTATTTCTCTTGGTAACCAATCCCAATATTTTTGTATAAACTTTTCTTTCTCAGTTAAATTTATGATAAATAAATCCATTCCTCCATCATATGGTGCATATATATTCTGAGTTTTTAGTGAAACGATAAGAGGAAATTCAATTTTATCATCTGCAATCTCTAGAAGATAGTTATTAAAGCTATTAGATTTCCAAATCATAGAATTTATTTTAAAATCATCATATTGTAAATATTTTTTTGGAATAAAAACTATACACTCTGCATTGTCACCTAAAACTTCGCTGGCAATTTGATTATGACGATATAAAATTTCTTTTTTTTCATCATCTGTTTCTGCATATTGTTTACTTAGAGGTAAGCTATGTATTCTTAAATGTCTTCTAGGATATATATCTTTTATTTGATATACAACTGGGGCTGTTCTTTTATAATTTTCATACCACCAATTTTTATAATTTTTAGTTTGTTCAGTATTCGCTCTTAATTTATATATTAAATTATAATCTTTATCAAAAACTTTATTTTCATCTAGCCATATAGATTTAAGTTTTTTAGTTTGCCATTTTTTTACAAACTCACTAGAAAAATCATCAATAAAAATCAATTTTTTCTTTTTAATTTCTTTTTTGTAAATGGCATCTTTTTTATTGATATATGCCTTGATAAATCTTTTATATAATTTTTTCATATCTATATCATATTTGCATATTATTTGTTTTTCCATTTTCATTTGTTTTGGGATTAAGTCTTGTAACACAATTCTGATTTCATGAAGCATTGAAGTATGAAGAGAATATATCAAACTATCCTCTAAATTAAAAATATGTTTTAAACTTTTTTCCAAATATATCTCTTCAAATTGAAATCGTTTTCCAAGATATAGATATGTCGGGTATAATTCAATACAAGATAAAAATAATTCTGTATATTTTACTTTTAACATTTACTATTTATCCTTTTTAATAATTTTTCCATTTTTATCAACTGTAGTTTTATTTCCCCTTGCTGGTTCTTGATTTTTTTTATTTCCTACTTTCCAGCCATCTTCTCCATAATGTCCATTATTGTCTTCTTTTTGCCATATTTCACCTGTTTTATTATTGCGATAATTTGCCCCATTTTTGGTAAATCCTGCTCTTATCTTTCCCTTTTCATCAAGAGGTGTCTGAACATAATCACCTTCATTTGCAGTACGAACTTTTTGTTTTGGGTTATCTCTATAATCCACAGGATTAATATTGATTCCACTCTCATTCCCCATTATACCATCAACACTATTATTTCTTGCATCTTTTGTTGCAACAATTGTTGTAGTAATAATACCTGCAGAAATTAAAAGTTCATATACTAAAGATGGTATTGCAATTGCAGGAAGAAATGCAGTTTGTTCCCCCATTTCTTGCTGTTGTTTTAAAGCTCTATCATATTCTTGTAAGGCGATTAATGTATCCTCATATAATTGAGGATTCTCTTGTTCTAATCTAGCCAATTCTTTTGTTATTTTAGTAGTAGCTTCTTGTGCATTTTTTTGTATCTCAATTATCTTGTCATAATTTATAATAATATTGCTCAAGATTTCAATATTATCAACCAAATTTTTTACATTTTCTACAATATTACCATCCACATTCATATCTGCTTTAAGGTTAGTTTTTGCAGAGTAGATATCTTTTGGTGTTTTTGTTGTATCTCTATTTAAAGCAGTTGTATCATCAGAGTTTTCTTTGTCTGCAATAGTTAAGTTTCCTTTTCCTATTGTTGCTAGAGTTTTTGATTTTTCATATGTTTTACTATTTGCATATTTGATTGAAGCGGTATTCAGTTTTAACTTACTTTCTTCTTTAAAATTATTAGGAATTTTTATTATTTTTTTATATTTAAAAGCTAAATAGTTTATTATTTTTGCTTGTTAATATATTTTAAGAGTTAAAATAAGAAAGTTTTTTTATATAAGTTTAAAAAGAATTAAACTAAAAGCCATTATAAACATGCCAAGTGTAATTCCTAATATTGCTGTATGAGCATTTCCGTAAACTCTAGCTGCTGGTAGGAGTTCATCAAAGGAGATATAAATCATAATTCCTGCAACTAAAGCAAAAGTGATTCCAAGTGTTGCACTTCCCATTAAAGGGTATAGAATAAAAAAACCGATTATTGCACCAATTGGTTCAGCAAACCCAGAAGCAGTTGAATACCAAAAAGCTTTTTTCTTATTGTTTGTTGCATGATAGATGGGAAGGCTAACTGCCATACCTTCTGGAATATTGTGTATTGCAATTGCAAAGGCAATTGTTATTCCTATGGTTAAATCATCTAAAGATGAAATAAAAGTTGCAAACCCTTCAGGGAAATTATGAATACCTATTGCAAGTGCAGTAAAAATACCTGTCCTTTTTAGACTTTTTGTATCTTTTTCTAAAGAGTTTGGTTTTAACTCTTTTAATTCATTATAAGATTTTGGTTCATGGGGATTTACATCTTCAGGTATTAGTCTATCAATTAATGCGCTAAGGGCAATACCTGCAAAAAAACAGACTAAAACTAAGACTTGGGCAGTTATTTCATTTGAGTAAATTTTTATAAAAGAGTCTTTTGCTTTAATTAAAATTTCCATAAATGAGACATAAATCATAACTCCAGCTGAAAAACCAAGTCCTAGTGAGAGAATAGTATAACTTCTGCTTTTTGAGAAAAAAGCGATAACTGCTCCAATTGAGGTGGATAACCCTGCAAAAAGAGTTAATAAAAAAGCGTAAAAAAAGTTATTAAATTCATAAATTTCAAACATATCATTATCTTTCATTTTTTTTATTTTAACATAAAGGATAATATTTCTTTCTTTTGATATAATCTCTTTTTTAAAAATATGGATGGATTATTATGATTGAAGTATTATTTTTAGCATTTGCTTTGTCAATGGATGCCTTTGCTGTTTCAATAGGTCTTGGAGTAAAAGGCAAAGGATTTAACAAATCTTTGGCTTTTAAAAGTGCACTCCTTTTTGGTTTTTTTCAAGGTTTTATGCCTTTGGTTGGATATTTAGCTAGTGTTGGAGTTGGGACATTTATTGAAGCTTTTGATCATTGGATAGCATTTGTTCTTTTAAGTTTGATTGGTGGGAAAATGCTTTATGAGAGTTTTGGTGAAAATACTGAAGAGGAGATAAGTATAGTAACAAACAAAGTTCTGCTTATCTTGGCAATTGCAACAAGTATAGATGCAATGGCAGCAGGATTTACTCTTTCTTTACTTAGATTGGATCCTTATCTTTCAATGCTTATAATTGCAGTAGTAACTTTTATTTTTTCATATATTGGAAATTTTATAGGAACAAAAGGTGGAGCTTTTTTAGAGGATAAAGCAGAAAAAATAGGTGGAATTGTATTAATAGGGATTGGACTTAAAATATTAATTGAACATACTTTGTTAAGTTAATATTTTGAAACAGCAAAAGAGATTGAGACTCTCAATCCTTTAGTGTTTTCTACTTTAATTTCTCCATTTAATTGATAAGTAGTTATAGAGTTTATAAGCTTCATTCCCAAAGAGTTACAACTATTTATATCAAAATCCTTTTTTAATCCTTTTCCATTATCTTCAAAGATTAAGGTATATATTTTTGATTTTTTAAAAAATTTGATTTTTATCAAATTGTTTTTGTTTAATTCAAAGGCATATTTAAAACTATTTGTGATTAGTTCATTTAATATTAGTCCACAATTCATAGCAGTTTCAATATCCAAATCCATCATCTGTATATTTTTTTTGATTTTTATATTTTGTGAGTTGTTGAAAGTATTTGAAATTGAATCAATTAAATCATTAATATAGTGTTGTGCACAAATAGAATCAAAACTTTTTAACTCAAAAAGTTTTGTGTGTATTAAAGAGATTGTATAGATTCTATTTTCAATTGTATTTAAAGAGTCAATAATCTCTTCACTTTTTAATTTTGATTTTTGTAGTTTTATAAAGTTGATTATCATAAAAAGATTGTTTTTTACTCTATGATTCAACTCCCTTAGAAGTATCTCTTTTGATTTTACATTTTTTGTTAACTCTTTTGTTCTCTCTTCTATTTTTTTATCAAGGTTTTTTATATTATCTTCTAAATCATCAAGCATTAAATCAAAAGTAACACCTAATAAACCAAGTTCATCATTTCCTTTAACTTCACTTCTAATACTTAAATCTCCATTTTTGACTGCTTTTGCAACTGTTGATAATCTATCAATATTTTTTATCCATTTTTTGAAAATTATTATTCCAAGAAAAATTGAAGCAAGTAAGGCAAAAATAGAGATTGGCAATATTCTTAATATTGGAGAGTTTATATTACTTTTAAAATCATCTTCAAAGGCACTTAATACAAAAATAAATTTTTCTGTATCATTTTCATAGATAGTACTTACAAAAGTTATACTATCTCTATTTTCTATCTTATGATATAGATAGTTTGTATCTTTGATTTTCAAAATCTCTTTTAGTGTAAGTTCTCCTGATGTGGGGATTTTTATATTTGATATTTTACTAATACAGTAGTTTTTATTGTGTTCATTATCTAATTGAGCAAGTGGCGTATTTAAGCCCTTTGTATTTGGGTTTTTATTTACCCACATTAGAAAAACTTTTCCTTTGTGAATAGCTTGGCTTAGTGAAAAACCCTCTTGAATGATTTTTTTTACTCTTAACTCAATGTTTTTAGGGTCAGGTTTAAAATATGAGCTGCAGTTTAACTCTATTTGCATATCTTTAATAAGGGTTTTATACAAAAAGTTGCTAGGATGTGGGCATAAGTTATCTTTTGTCTCTATATGTAACCACTCATCATTTTTTATTTTTTCAAAATCAAAATTTATAAAATTCTTTTTATCTAAAACTGAGTCCTTTTTTAGAATATTTACTTGACAGTTGTACTCCTTTGAGATTTCATTTATCTCTTTTGTTAACTCCTCTTTTGTATAGTTTTTATCAATTTTATATCTGAATTTTACCTTTTCTATATGGTTTAATATCTCTTTTTTTGCTTCCTCTTTTCTAAAACTACCATACTCTTTAAAATAGTCAACCACTAATCTAACTTGTTGTTTTATTAACAATACTTTTTTCTCTGTATTATTTAAAGCCTCTTTGTACTGCTCTTCTTGAATTTTTGGGATTAGAAGTAAAAATAGAAAAGTAAGAAGAAAAAGACCAAGTAAAAATAGTACAAAAGCAATTTTGATATTTAAAGAGAGGTTTTTGTATCTAAACAAGTTATGCTACTTTTAATCTATATCCAGTTTCAAAGATATTCTCTATTATATCTTCATCTATTTTTTGTTTTAGTCTATACACCAGAGTTCTAAGTTTTCCTAAATCATATAACTCTTCTCTCCAAATATATGATGCAATTCTTTCAAAAGTTATAGTCTCACCTTTATATTCACATAATATCTGTATAAGTTTAATCTCATTTCCCGTTAGTTTTTTTGGTAAATCATCTACATATAAGATATTTTTCCCTTTATGAAATTTCACTTTTTCATTGATTAAAACAAGACTTGATTTTGTATCAAAGACTTCAATATTTTTGAAAAAATATTTATGTTTATGAATTGCAGTTTGAATAGCTACATTAAGCTCTATATCTTTACAAGGTTTAACTAAATAGCAGTAAGGTTCACACTCCATGCACTGCTTAATCGTTTTTTCATCACAATAAGAGGTTAAAAAAATTATAGGTATTTTTTTTGTTTGCCAAATGTTTTTTGCCACATCAATCCCGCTTAAATTTCCTTTTAAATTAATATCAACTAAAACAATATCAGGAAGTTTTGAAAAGCAATGTTTAATTGCTTCATTACCATTACACTCAATACCACATACTTCATATCCATAAGATTGAAGTGTATGTTCAAGTCCTAAAGCTAATATTACTTCATCTTCTACAATTAAAATAGAGATATCTTTTTTTTCAATTTTTTGCAAAAAATTTCCTTTTGTGATTTTATTGTGAGTAATATAGGTTATGATACTCAATATCAATTTAAAAAAGGATTAAATTATGATAGGTAGAAATAAAATGCTCTCAATATTTGCATCTTTTGCTCTTATAAGTAGTGTACTACTAAAAGCAGAAGAGACAACAAAACTTCAAGATGTAACTATTGAAGATAGAATAAATAATATGACAGAAGGTAGCGATTCTTATACCATTAACTATATGTCAAGTGCAACAAAAATGAAGCTTTCACCTCTTGATACACCTCAAAGTGTTTCAGTTGTAACTTCTCAACAAATAGAAGATTTTATGTTAACAGATATAAATGATGTTTTAGGTGTGGCAACAGGTATTGATGTACAAAAAGTTGAAAGAGATAGAACCCATTATACTTCAAGAGGTTTTGATATAACAAATTTCTTAATTGATGGTGTAGGAGCTCCTACTACTTTTATCTATATTAATGGTGATTTAAATATGACTTTATATGACCATGTGGAAGTAACAAGAGGAGCAACAGGACTTTCTAGTAATCATGGTGACCCTTCTGCTTCAATAAATTTAGTTAGAAAAAGACCTACAAAAGAGTTTCAGGCAAGTACAAAATTATCTGGTGGATCTTGGAATTATAAAGGGATTGAAGCTGATATATCAGGTCCTTTAAATGAAGACAAAACTATTAGATATAGAGTTATAGGTTCTTTTGAAGATAGTGAATCTTTTCAAGATAGATACAAAAGTAAAACAAAGTTATTATCTGCTATGTTTGATGCTGATATAACAGATAATTCTACTGTAACTGTTGGTATAAGTAAAAATATAGATGACAACGATGGAACAGAGCAGGGTGGTTTTGATGCGTATAGTTTAGCTGTAAGAGATTATGATATTTCAACTACAACTGCTCCTGATTGGGCATATAGAGATATTGACACTACTGACGCTTTTTTAGAGCTGGATACAAATCTTTCTGATTTTTGGAAAATAAAAGGTACTTATGCTTATAAAAAAATTGATCAAGATGCACAGATGCTTACTGTTTGGCATACAGGTGCTAATCCAAGTCAAAGCTATTTAGAAAATTTTATAAAATCTGAAAATGAGACTAAACAACATATTTTTGATATTACTTTAGATGGAGTCTATAATCTTTTTGATAAAGATCATGAAGTTGTATTTGGTTTAAATTATACAAGGCAAGAGTATGATGAATTAAACTCTTATGATACAAGCCATTATGGAACAATTGTTGATTTGGACACTTGGGATGGTTCAACTGCAACACCTGTATTTGATGATAGATATAGTAAATCTGATTGGACACAAAAAGAGAGATCATTTTTTGCAGCAACAAATTTCCATATAACTGATAGTTTAAGTTTATTAGCTGGTTCAAAACTTGTTACCTATGAAAAGAGTGGTATAAACTCAAATAGTGCTTTATTTCAAAAAGATAGCAATAAATTTTTACCGTATGCTTCTTTATCTTATAAATTTAATGACAACTTATCTACATATGTAAGTTATACAACTACTTTTACTCCTCAAAGTGAAATAGATGCAAGTGCTACACAACTTACTCCAAAAGAGGGTATAAACTATGAAGCTGGAATCAAATCTTCATTTTTTGATGGTAAATTAAATACTGCTTTTGCACTATTTAAAACCAAACAAGACAATGTTGCAGAAAGCGTTGGTATTTTAAGTGATGGTACAGGAAGAACTTATTATAGGGCTATTGATGGAGTTACAACAAAAGGTTTTGAGTTTGAAGTTGCAGGAAATATTACCGATGAGATTGATGCATCACTTGGATATACAAATTTAACTATTAAGGATGCAGACAGTTTACAAGTTAATGCATATATTCCTAGACAGATGTTAAAAGCAACACTCTCTTACTCTCCTAATGTTTTAAAAGCACTAAAAATTGGAGCATCTGCAAATTATAGAAGCGAAACAAACAATGCTGCAATAAAACAAGGGAAATATACAATTTATAATTTAGTGGCAAGTTATAAGATTAGTAATGCAATGAAGTTAGCATTTAATGTGGATAATGTTTTTGATAAAAAATATTATGGTGGATTGATCAAACCATATGCAACATATGGAGCACCACGAAGTTTTGGAGTATCTCTTGAATATAAATTCTAAAAAAGTAGTAAGGGTAATTTTATTACCTTTGCTTCTTTTCTCTTTTTGTTTTGCAAATGATGCAAAAGAGATAGAGGTACAAATAGAAGCAAATGGTATAAATAAGACATCAATAAAGTTTTCAAAAGATGAGTATATTGTTGGTTCTTATAGTTTTAGTAGTGATGTTGAGTCCTTAAATCTTTTAGATGAAAAAAGAAATTTGATTAGAAGATTAGATAAAGATAATAAAAAAAACGGCAATTTCTACTTTTTAGCAGATGCTACGCAAAACTATTTTTTTGAAATAAAAAATTTAAATGAGAGCAATAAAGTTAAAATTAAAATTGAAAAAGTTGTTACTACAAAAGGAAATAGTAGTGCAGAAAATGAAGATTTTTTAAGTAAAAAAATAGAAGAAGTTTATAAAGAATTAAAAAACAAAGGCAATACAGATAGGTTTTGGGAAAATGTTAAAAAAGAGGGAACTCCTTTAGTTGAAGAGTATGACAAGGAGAGTTATGTTTTAACTTTTTTATATAGAGATGCAAAAAAAGATGTAAAAATATTAGGTGCTCCTGTTTCAGAACATGTAAAACTAAAAAGATTATTAGAAAGTGATATTTGGTATAAAAGTTTTATTGTGCCTAAAGGAACAAGACTATCTTATCAATTAGCCCCTGATACTCCAATTTTTGAAGGAACTAGATGGGAAAAGAGAGTATCAATTTTAGCAACGGCTCAAAAAGATAATTATAATAAATATCCACTAATTTATGGAAATTATAAAGATAAATATAATATATCTTCATCAATTGTTTTACCAAATGGTAAGTTAAAAGATTGGTCTTTAGAAAAAGCTAAAGAGAACTTTGATAAAAAAGAGATAACTTTTAAAAGTGAGTATCTTAAAAATAGTAGAGATATAACTATTTTAAGACCAAAAGAGCTGAAAAAAGAGAAAGAGTATCCACTGCTTTTTATTTTTGATTCTGTTGATTATCAATCTAAAATCGATACACAAACAATTTTAAATAATCTTATTTCAAAAGATGTTATTCCTGAAGTAATAGCAGTTTTTATAGCAAATCCTACACCAAAATCAAGGGCCACAGAACTTCCTTGTAATGAAGATTTTGCAAATTTTATGGCAAAAGAGTTATATCCATACATAAAAAAAGAGTTTAAAAAAGAGTTCAAAGCCTCAAATAATATCTTGATTGGTTCAAGTTATGGAGGATTGGCATCTTCATATATTGCATTTAAATATCCAAATATTTTTGGAAAAGTTTTAAGTATGTCAGGCTCTTATTGGTGGAAACCTGATGAAGATAAAGAGTATAGATGGTTATCAAAAGAGTTTATAAAAAGTGAAAAAGTTCCTGTAGAGTTTTTTTTAAGTGCAGGAATTTTTGAAGGTGGAGATAGTGAAATTGAGATATTAAACTCAAATAGATATTTTAGAGATATTCTAAGAGCAAAAGATTATAAAGTTTTTTATGAAGAGATTGCAGGAGGACATGACTATTTTTCTTGGAGAGTTATTCTACCTTATGGTCTTAAAATATTGTTAAATAAATAAATGTGATTTCTTTGTGATTTTTATGGGTTATGATACTCATTATCAATTAATACATAAGGACAAAAATGGATAAAAGTAGGGTTTTATTAAGTGCAATTACATCTTTTGCAATTTTTTCAACGCATATATTAGCAGATGAAGCTGTTAAAAATGTTGAGTCAGTTGATGTTTGGGATACGCAAATTATTAGTTCATCTTTAAATTTAGGTGAGAATTCAATAGAGACAAAACAAGCTGATCATTTAAGTGATTTGTTAAGAGATCTTCCTGGAGTTGATGTTGGTGGAACTCACTCTATTAATAATAGAATAAATATTAGAGGACTTCAAGATGAAAATTTAGACATTACCCTTGATGGAGCAAAAATTCAAAATGCAAATATGTTTCACCATATTGGAAATCTTTTAATCAACCCAGATATTTTGAAAAGAGCAAATATTCAAGTTGGTACAAATTCTGTTGTAAATGGAAGTTTGGGTGGTTCTGTAGCTTTTGAGACAAAAGATGGAAAAGATATGCTTACTGATGGGAAAAATTATGGAGCTAGAATCTCTACAACATATGAATCAAATGATAGTTTAGGTGGTTCTCTCTCTGCATATGGAAAAGTTTTTGAAAATGCAGATTTTCTAATTTATCACAACTATTTAAATAAAAATAACTGGAAAGATGGTAATGGTACTGAAACTTTTGGTGTAGATGGAGAGGTTAATAATACACTTATTAAATTTGGTGTTAATCTAACTGACAATCAAAGGCTTTCTCTCTCTTATGATACTTTAAAAGATGAGGGTGATTATGCACCAAGACCAGATTTTGGTAGAGAGTATAATGAGGCAAGAACAGGTTTAGATACTTTTCCTACTGAATATACAAGAGAGACAATAATCCTAAAACATGAGTTAGATTTAGATGATAAACTATTTTTAACTACTTCAATTTATTCAAATGAAAATGAGTTAGAAAGATATGAAGGTCCTTTAAGCAGTGGATCAAGAGTTAGACCACCCGCAGGACTTCCAGCTGGAACAAGTAGTTTTGAAGGAATGTTAATTGGAAAAGTAAAAACAGAGGGGATTAACTCTAAAGCTCAATCATTTGTTGAAACAGGTTCAATCTCACATAGATTTACTTATGGTGGCCTTTATGATAAACAAACAAGTAAAGTAACTTGGGAGGGTAAAAAATATGGAGATGATGAAGAGGCAAAATCTTTAGCATTTTATATTGAAGATGCAATAGATTTTAATAATGGTTTAATCGTAACTCCAGGTATTAGATATAACAACTATGATTTTGATGGTTCATATGGGAAGATGGATGATAGTGAAGTTACTTATGGTTTGGCAACAGAGTATAGTGTAAATGAAGATTTAACTCTATTTGCAAGTGCAACAACACTTTTTAAAGGTGTAGAGATGGTTGATGTTTTAGCATCAAATAGAGCAGTTGTTGCAGATAATACCAATTTAAAATCTGAAACAGGTATAAATAAAGAGATTGGATTTAAATATATTAAAAACAATATCTTAGGTGCGGATACAATAGGAGTCTCTTTCACATATTTTAATACTACAATTGATGATTATATATTCCAAGACTCTTCAGCAATGTCAAATATGGGAGAGTTAGATATAAAAGGTTTTGAGGCAAATTTTGCATACAATAAAGGGAATTTAAACTCACTTCTAACATACGCTCACTCATCTTCAAACTTTGAGAGAACAGGTGAACCTTTGATTGAAGAGCCAGGAGATTCAATCTCTTTAGGAATTGATTATAAATTGACTCCACGATTAGATATCTCTTGGGAGTCTTTATTTGTACTAAAAGAGGATGATGTTCCTTCAGGAGCTTATCAAGAGAAAAAAGCTTATGATGTACATGATATAGCACTTAAATGGAGACCAGAAAGTGTAAAAGATTTAACAGTTATTGCAGGAGTTGAAAACATCTTTGACAAAGCTTACTCTTCTCATATTTCAGAAAATAGATATTTTGCAGGATATGGGTATACAACTGATTATGAGCCAGGAAGAAACTTTAAAATCACGTTGGCATATAAATTTTAAGAGTTAGTATGTTTAACAAAATATATAGTTATATGAATGAATCCAAACCAAAAATTGGTTTGGTTCATGCAACTCTTGCAATATTAGGTTCTTTTGTTTTAGCATATCTTACAATGATGGTTTATTCAAAATTTATGATTGGTGATTATGCCATTAAAATTATGCCTTCTGTTATATTCTCTTCTATACTTATACCTCTTTATGGAATATGGCTGCTTTTATCAAAAAAACTACTTTTGGTAATTTTAAAAATAGTTGTAATTTTATTACCCTGTATAATTTTATTAAAGGTTTTTTAGATGAATATAGATAATCTTTATTTAAAATATTTAATTAGATCACATACAATAATAGGTATTTTTGTTCTGTTTTTTTTCTTCTTATCAACCTATTTTGGAACAATAACTTTATTAAAGCCATATCTAAATAGTTGGCAAAATCCTTCTAGATATTTTGTTGATACTTCAAAAAATATAGATTTGGATAGTTCAATTAACAATGCTTTAAAACAACTTGGAAATCCAAAAGATAGAGTTCAAGTTGAGTTACCTTCTTTTAAAGATAGAGCTTTAAGTGTAAACTTTGGTTTATCAAATAAAGTTTATGTAAATCCAGCTACAGGAGAGCTTTTAGATACGAAATTAGAAGACAATTTTCTATCAGATTTTTTCAATAAAATGCATATTAATTTAAACATGTCAAAAGTTGGACAAACACTAATTGGTCTCTCATCTATAGGTATTATTTTTCTAACTTTTACAGGAGTATATCTTTGGCTTTTAAATAGGAAAAACAGAGTAAAAGTAAAGAATTTTTGGTTTAAGTGGCACAAAGATTTATCTTTGATTGCAGTTCCATATATTTTTGCTTTTGCTATAAGTGGTGCTTTTTTTGGTTTTACCCTTGGTAATTCAGAGTTTTTTACTAAAAGTGCAACAAATGGAAAAGAGAGTAGTACTGGGAAAGTTGTACGACCTATTATTTATCCTCCTTTAGCAAAAGTAAAGATGAGTAATGAGAGTGCTGAAATGTTGTCTTTCTTGACTCTATTTAATATAGCTAAAGAGAAATATCCAGAGTTAAAGATTACAAATATAAATCTTTTTAAATGGGAAGATAAAAATGCACAGATTGTATTTAGTGGATATTTACAAAACAACAGAATATTAACAGGAAAAGTAAATAGAGCAACAGTAACATTAAGTGGTGTAAACGGGGAATTAATTGATAAAAAAGGTTTAGAAAAAAGTCATCTAATAAGCACCTTCTTATCTGGATTTTACTTTTTCCATTTTATTCCAGATGAGGGGTTTGTTGTTAGATTACTCTATTTTATATTTGGTATAGGTTTTGCTATTAGTATGGTTTTTGGACTTCTTATTTGGATAGAGAAGAGCAAATCAAAAGTGAGTATAAATGGGAACTATTTTAGTATTTTTTCAAAACTTATTTTTGCTTCATCTTTAGGAATTATTCCTGCAACAACTTTTGTTGTTTTGCTCTATTGGCTTCTTCCTTTTGATATAGAAGATAGAGCAACTTGGTTAAGTGGTTCTTTTTTTGCTTTTTGGAGTTTTTCTCTATTTCTTTGTGTTTATATTAAAAAAACACTTATAACTCTAAAAATCTTTACTTTTTTTACCACGATATTTTTGATATTAATCTTTTTTGTTCATCAAATAACAACAGGATTTTTTATTTGGGAACTCTATTTTAGTAATCTAAAAGTAGCTTTTTATATTGATTTGACAATACTTGCTTTCTCTATTTTATTGTCTATTTTAATTTTCAAAATAGAGAAAATAAAATTTCTAAAAAGATTTGAAGGTTTATAGATGAAAATGGCATTTAAAATTGTAGGAGTTTTATTGCTTTTAAAACTCTCTTTGTTTTCCCATACTATTTTGTTAAGTACTATAGATAATGAAGATGGAACAATGGAAGTTATGGGAGCATATAGTACAGGAGTAACTGCGCAAGGTGCAATACTAAAGATACAATCTTTAGTAAATAAAAAATATCTATATGAAAAACAATTACCTGAATCAGGAAGCCTTATTATAAAAATTCCAGAGGAACCATATAAGATTTTACTTGAAGCAGGAAAAGGTCATGTGGTAGAAAAAATTGGTGATATTCTTCCCAAAAATGGATTCAAAAAGAATTTAGAAGTTGCAATAGATATTGATATTGCATTTTGGATAACTTTTATAATCTCTACAATATTTTTAATTTTATCATTAATAGTTAGTTTAAAAAGATATAAAATTCAAAAATGCTTAGTACAGTAGTTTTCTACTGTACGAAAAAAATATTTCTTTTAAATATAAATAATTTTATAACATATATATTTTACTTTATGAACAGTTGTTCATTTTGTAAGATATTTTTATGTTATAATTATCAAAAAACTTTTGAAAGTATATATATGAAATCAAATAGTAGATTAGATATTTTATCGGATAAAAAGGTTTTGTGTGCTGATGACAATGAAGGTATATTAAAAGAGATTATAGAGATTTTAGAACTTTTTTTCAAAGATGTTGTTGGCGTTAATAATGGAGAAAGAGCCTTAGATGAGGCAAAAAATAATTTATATGATGTAATGATTTTTGATATTTCCATGCCAAATATGGATGGTTTGGAAGCAATTAAAAAAATCAGAAAATTTAATAAAAAAGTTCCTATTATTATTCTCTCTGCACATACCGATCAAGAGTATTTATGGCGAGCTGTTGATCTTAAAATCACAAAATATTTAACAAAACCTTTTATAAAAGAAGAGATTTTAGATGCTTTGGAGTTGGTTGCATTGGAACTTGTTGATTATAATCCAACACTAAGCTTAAATGAACACTGTTTTTATGATTTTTCTAAAAAACAGTTAGAAAATGAGAATAGAGTTATTCCATTATCAAAAAGCGAAAGTAGATTGTTGGAGTATTTCTTTAATAATCTAAATCAAGTCATAACTTATGATTTGATACTTGATTATATGTGGGATTATGATAAACCAAGCAAAGAGGCTGTAAAAGCAATAGTAAAAGAGCTTAGAAAAAAAATTGGTGGGGATGTCATAAAAAATATTTATGGTTTAGGTTATAAGTGTGAAATTTAATTTCAAGTTTATAATAGCTATTTTTATTGTTTTATATGCAATAATTACCCTTCTTTTTTTCAATTTTTATAAAGAGATAGCTATAAAAGATACCAGACAAGAGGCTGGTTCTATGTTAAATAGTATGAATGCTATTAGAACCTATATTGAAGAAATCCAAAGACCTATGATATATAATCTTATTGAAGATAATCAATCCTTAGATAAATATTTTGATGCAAGAATACTCTCTTCAACTTATATTTCCCAATATATATATGAAAAACAAAGACAGAACAAAGAGTTAAAATATAGATACAAACTTGTAGCAACTAATCCTTTAAACCCTATTCACATGGCTACCGATTTTGAAGCAAATATTTTGAATAAATTTAGAGATAATAAAATTCAAGACTACTTTTCAATTATAAAAGAGAATGGAGAATCTTACTTCTTTATAGCAAAACCAATAAGTAGAAATACAAAAGCTTGTTTACTTTGTCATGGAAATCCAGCAGATGCCCCAAAAAGATTGGTAGATCAATATGGAGATACAAGAGGATTTTATGAAAAAGAGGGTGATCTAAGAGCTATGATATATCTTAAAATTGCCATATCTGATATTATTGAGTACCATAAAGATGAGTTTGTAACAGGTGGTATTACAATGTTTGCAGTTTTTATTATTTTTATTATTTTGATATATATAATCTATAATAAGAATGTGAAACTTCAAGAGAGAAAAGAGATTTTATTTGAACATCAAAATAGATTAGCAGTGATGGGAAGTATGATAGGAAATATCTCCCATCAGTGGAAACAACCCTTGTCCCATTTGTCCTCAATGCTTATAAATATTGAGCTTTTAAGTGAAAGAGGAAAACTAAGCCATGAAAAAGTACTTAGTAAAATAGGTGATGCAAATGAACAAATCTCTTTTATGTCAAATACAATTAATGATTTTAAAAACTTCTTCTCACCAAAAGAGATTAATAGTGATTTTAAAATTGAAGATATTATTGGACAATCTGTAAGACTGCTTCAAGCCTCACTTAATAAAAACAATATAAAAGTAATAATTGATATAGAAGAGAATTTTACTTTTGTGGGTTCTAGAAATGAGTTTGTTCAAGTATTTGTAAATATTATAAACAATGCAAAAGATGCTTTTATCTCAAATAAAATAGAGAATAGAGAGATTCTTATTCGTTCATATAAAAATGGAGGAAAAACTATTGTTTCAATTCAAAATAATGCAGGAGAGATAAGCAAAGAGGTAATAGATAAAATATTTAAACCCTATTTTTCCACAAAAGATTTAAGTGTTGCAACAGGTATTGGTCTTTATATTTGTAAAGTTATAATTGAGAGATATAAAGGTGATATTAGTGTTAAAAATATTGATGATGGAGTTATCTTTAAAATAAAATTTTAATAACACTTTTTAAAACTTAAATTTAAACTTAAAAATAAAATCTAAAATTACATATTTATATTTAGAGTCATAAAATTGATATATATAGACTTTTTAAATATAAAAAATCTATAAAATTACAAATTAGGTTGTTCTTGAAATTCTGAAAAAACTTTGCAAATCTATCCTATTTATAGAGTTTTCTCCCTTTTGCCACCCTTTTTATTGTTACTATTTTAATCGGTAGTTATAGATTAATTTTATTTTTTAATTAAAGTTAATTTTTAAATACTAATTATAGAGAGGAGGAGAAGATGAAAAAAGTAAACAGAAAGCTAATGCTAGGTTTATTTTTGTCTGTAGGTGTTATGGCTAGTGCATCATTTGCATCAAGCCAAGACAATAGTAAAATGCAGATGAGTAAAGAGGCTCAACATATTATTGCTGAGAATGCTGGTACTAAAGATACAAGAGGCGTTGTAACTTTAAAAGATTATGTTATTCAAGAAAAAGCGAGATATGACTGGATTTTTAAAAACCATCCAATTTTTACAAAATATTTGCCAAACAATAAAGTTGTTGGTAAATTGAGTGTCGTAGATAGGGGTGAAGAGTTTGTAGAGGGTGGTCATGGTAATGATTTCCAAAAATATAGTAAAAGAAAAGGTGTTACTTCTACTATGTATAGACTACCAGCTACTGATCCATTAGTATTTCCAAATAAATTTATTGGACCTGATAAATGTGGTGAGTGTCACGCTGCACAATATGAAAAATGGAGTAGATCAAGACACTCTTCTACTGTTAGATTCCCAGGAGAACACCCTGAAGTAAGTAATGAGTTAAATAAATCAGTTTTCGGTCCTGATACAGCTTCAATCTTACCAAAAGGTATTACTCCCGACGCAATTTATTGTACAATAGGTCACCTTAGAACTAAAATGGGATACTTCGATGCTTGGCTGTTAAGAGGTACATACCATGTAGTTGATGGATTATTAAAAGATGGAACTGGTACAGTTGTAGCAGGTTCAAACCAATTTCAAAGAACTTGGGCAAATGATTTAACTCCTGATGTTGCAAAAGAGATTAGAAAATATATTCCTAATTTCCCAGTAACTTTGGAAGAACATGGTGATAATTCTGGTTATGTTAGAGGTTTAGCTTCTTATGCGGCTAAATATAAAAAAGGTATGGCTGTACAAGCTGCATCTTCATATTGTCAAGTTTGTCACCCTTGGAAATTTGATTTCAAAACTACAAAAGAGTTTGAAGCTGCACTTGGTAACGCAAAAGAGTTACAAAAACACACAATTTCAAAAGGTATTAGCTGTGAAGAGTGTCATGGTGCTGGTGGTCACTTAAAAGGTGGCGAAGGACTAATGACTTCAAACTGTGAAAGATGTCACCAAAGATTTAGTTTTAGACCTTTCTTAGCTGAAAAATATAGAAACTCTAAAGATCCAAAAATGAAAGCAAGAGCTGCTGAACTTGGATTAACATCTAAATTTAAATCTGCAGGTCCAGGATGTGGTACAGAAGGTTCACAATCATATTTTACTGCACACTATGAAGCAGGTATGAGATGTACTACATGTCACGATCCTCACGATGTAACAGGATATGTTGTAACTGATACAGCAAAACCAGGTGGTGTATATCAAGATACTGGTGATTATTTAAGTTCATTCTATACTAAACCAAGTATTAGAAAAAGTTGTGCAAGCTGTCACAAAGAAGCAGCATATATTGCTGATAATACAAAAGATACTCACAGTAAAGTATCTTGTCAATCTTGTCACATGCCTTATTTAATGAGTTGTGAAAACTTCTATGCTGTTCAATATCAAGATCATGGTGGATTTGATACACAAAGAAGATCTCATATTTGGAAAATTGATGTAAGTCCTGATCATAAAACTCTTAACCCACCAGATGGTCAACCAAGAGAACAAACAGTACCAAAAAAATACAAAGATTGGTATATTGCTAAAAATGATGAAGGGCACAACTATATTGACTTAATGTGGGCTTGTGGAAAAACTTCATGGGCAGATAAAGATATGGTAGACAATAAAGGATGCCATAGTATTGTTCAATCTCAATTGAAAAATACATTACACTTTAAAGACCAAAACAGAATTTATGATGAGGTTATAGGTTGGCAAAAACCAATCAAAAAAATCTACTCAGAAGTTACTGTTGCAATCAAAGGTGTATATGAAATGTTAGATGTAACTAAATTGAGTGTTGAAGATAGATCAAGAGTTAATGAATTAATTGAAAAAGCTCAAGAGACTATGGACTTAATCAAAAAAGATGGTTCATGGGGTGTGCATGGATTTAAATTCACTGAAAGAAGAGCAAAAGCTGCAAAAGCTTATGTTGAAGAGGCTCAAAATATTTTATCTAAAGCTTCTAAATAATATTTAAAACCAAAAATAAGGATTACACTTTTTGTGTAATCCTTGATTAAATGACAAGGATCAATTGATGAAATTAACAAGGATAAAATTAAGTTTTATAGTACCAATGACTTTATCAGTACTAACAGCACACACTTTTGCTACAGAGCTAAAAACTGATGTACAAAAAGAGTCATATAGTTTAGGTGCTTCAACTGGTAACTATATAAGTAATCAAATATATGGACAACTTCAATTAGGTGCACAAACAGACATAGATCTGATTGTTCAAGGTTTTGAAGATGCATTAAAACAGAAGTTACAAATGGATGAGAAAGATATTATTGCTAGTTTGAACAAAAGAGCAGAAACATTAAATGCTGTTCAAAAAGATAATATAAAAAAAGAGCAAGAAGCAAATGCAAAAAAAGAGAAAGAGTTTCTTGCAAACAATGAAAAAAAAGATGGTGTAATAGTTACAAAATCTGGATTGCAATATAAAGTCATAAAAGACGCAAAAGGTGAGAAACCAAAACCTGAAAGTATTGTAATTATTAATTATAAAGCTTCACTTAGTGATGGATATGTGTTTGATGATACTTATGAGAGAAAAACTCCTGCACATTTATCAATGGTCAATGTTATAGATGGCTTAAAAGAGGGTCTAATGTTAATGAGTACTGGTTCAAAATATACATTTTACATCCCAAGTAAATTAGCTTATGGAAGTGTTCAAATGAGAGATGTTCCACCAAATTCAGCTCTTGTTTTTGAAATTGAACTATCAAAAGTTTTAAAACCTGGAGAAATGAAAGTAAATAATAATGTTGAAATAGGACATGGTACTACAAAAATGGAGACCTCAAAAGTTTCTAATTAAGTTAAGAGGATACAACAATGAGTAGTGAAAATAAAAGAAGAAGCTTCATAAAAGGAATAGGTTTAGGGTCTGCTCTTCTTGGTTCTATTCAGTATGGCTTGAATGCCTCTGAAGAGAGCAAAAAGAAAAAACCTCATTATGCAATGCTATTTGACCAAAATAAATGTGTTGGCTGTAGTGACTGTGAAATAGCATGTGCAAAAGTAAATCATGTACCGAAAGGACAACATAGGTTATATGTTGAAGATCAGACCAATCCTAATGATTTAAAATTTAAAAAATATATGAGAGTCTCTTGTCAACAGTGTGTGGATTCACCTTGTACAGAAGTTTGCCCAACAAAGGCTTGTCATAAAGACTCTATTACAAACATAGTTACCATGAATACAGATGACTGTATTGGATGCAAATATTGTATTGTAGCATGTCCTTATGATGTGAGATTTATTAATGAAGAGACAAATGCAGCAGAAAACTGTAACTTTTGTCTTAATACAAATTTTAAAGAGGGCAAAGAACCTGGATGTGTAGCTGCATGTAAATATGATGCACTTGTGTTTGGGGATTTAAATGATGAAGAATCTTATATAAATAAGATATTAGCTGTAAAAGATGCGGCTAGACTAAAACCTGGCTTCGGTACAAAACCAAGTCTTAGATATATACCAAAACTCAAAACAGGAGTTTATGATGAATGAGATAATTAATTACAGCTCAGGTTTTACTGAGGAGATTGGTTGGGAATGGCCAATTTCAATATATCTGCTTTTAGCAGGAATCTCTGGTGGTGCAATTATTGTTGCACTGTTGATTAGATTTTATAAAAACCAAGTTGAAAGTACAGCAGTTTACAAAGCATCAGCTTTGGTTTCATTCTTTACTATTTTATTAGGAATGGTTTGTTTAGTTGGCGATTTAACAAGACCTCTAATGTTTTGGAAGATTTTAATAAATTACAATTGGACATCAGTAATGTCTATTGGGGTGGCTGCACTTTTATTATATATACCTTTAGCTTTTGTTGCAGTTATTTATGCTTTCGAAAAAGAGCTTAGAGAAAAGCTTCCATTTCTGTGTGGAATAATTGATATTTTAAATAGATTTAGAGCTGTTTTAGAGGGAGTTCTTTTCTTATTTGCTGTAATTATCTGTGCATATACAGGTTTTTTAATTTCGGTGTTAGTTAGGTTCCCCTTATTAAACACTTCAATTCTTCCTGCACTTTTTGTTATTTCTGGGCTTTCGGCTGGAACAGCAGCATTATGTATAGTTGCAAGAAGGTTTTTTAAAGAGGATGCTCACTCAAGTGATATGGCAATTTTACATAAAGTAGAGTGGCCAATTATGGCAATTGAGATTATGTTTTTATTTATGCTTTATATCTCTTTGGCAACTGGTAATGCAGCAAATGAGACTGCACAAGCTGGATTTCATGAAGGTGTTTGGTCAAATGTTTTTTGGCTGGGAATTGTAGGAATTGGATTTATTCTTCCTTTAGTTTTAAATTTTTTGTTTGGTAAAAAAATTGCCAATACAAATGTAGTGTTTTATGTATCTGCTTTATGCAGTATTATTGGAGTGTTATGCCTGCGTCTATTTATTATTTATGCAGGACAAACGTTTAGTATCTAGGATATATAGATTATCTTAAGGGTTTTTAAATGTATTTTTTTAGTAGATTATTTCTTTCATACAAATTTATAATTTTTATGTTGCTTACTTTGGCTTTAGGTGCAGCCGTTGCTACTTTTATAGAAAACGATTATGATGCACAAACTGCAAAAGTTTTGGTTTATAACTCATTTTGGTATGAAACTGTAATGATAATCTTAACCATCTCATTGGTTGGAGTAATTATAAAACAAAAAATGTATAAAAGAGCAGGTGCTTTTATTTTTCATTTAGGTTTTGTATTTGTTTTAATTGGAGCTGGTGTTACTAGATATTTTGGCTATGAAGGGGTTATTCATATAAGAGAAGGGATGACTGAAAATAGAGTTATCTCAGAAGAGAGCTACTTACAAATAAAAGTTGCTAATGAAGTTTATGAACACCCCTTAGCCCTTGGGAAAATTGGAGATAATAGTTTTGAGTTTACTGACAAAATAGATGGAAAAGATTTTGTTGTAAACTTTTTAAGTTACAAATATACAAAAGGGACAAATGTTGAGCAACTGTTTGTTAATGTATCTTATGATGGAATAAAAAAATTAATAGAGATTAATGGTGGACATGGAAGTTTAGAACCAGCTTCAACTTTTGAAGCAAATGGTAAAAAAATTGAACTTAGCTGGGGATCAAAAATTATAAAATTACCTTTTAATATAAAACTTAGAGATTTCCAAATAGAGAGATACCCAGGTTCACAAAGCCCCTCTTCATATGCAAGTGCAGTGGAATTGATTGATAACAGTGATAGTTTTAATTATGGAATATATATGAATAATCCTTTAACATACAAAGGGTTTAAATTTTTTCAATCATCTTATGATAGAGATGAAAAAGGTACAGTTTTATCTGTAAACAGAGATCCAGGAAAATGGCCAACATATTTTGCATATTTTCTTTTATCTTTGGGATTTGTTTTAAACTTTTTTACAAAAAAAAGTAGATTTGATAGATTAAGAGGCTTTTTAATAAATAACAATTTATCTTTAATACTACCACTGTTAGTGGTTTTTAGTATAACTTTAAAAGCCGATACAACAAAATATTTAGATACTTTTAGAGCAAATACACAAGAACATGCAAAATCTTTTGCTCAAATTTATGTACAAGATTATAATGGTCGTGTAAAACCAATGGGAACTGAAGCTATTGATATTTTAAATAAGATGTCAGGTAAAAGTTCTCTTTATGGTCTAACTGCCACACAAATTATGCTTGGGGTTTTAGCAGACTCTGCCCTTTGGGAAGAGATTAAATTAATAAAAATAAAAAACAGTGAAATTAAAAAGCTTTTGAAATTACCAGAAGATACAAAGATGATCTCATTTTCTCAAGCTTTTGATAGTGATGGTAAATATATATTAAATAGTTATGTTAATGATGCAAATGAAAAAATGCCTTCAAAAAGAGGAACTTTTGAGAAAGATTTAATAAAACTAGACGAGAGATTAAATATCTTTTATTTGGCAACTATGGGAATGTTTTATAACTTTATTCCAAATCCTTATGATAGTACAAGCAAATGGTATAGTCCACAAAAAGCTATTGATGAACCTTGGCTTGACCAAGATATGAAAAGTGTTATTTTTAGCTATATAAATGGACTAAATGAGGGAATTTTAAATAATAATTGGAATAATGCAAATCAAACCCTTGAAATACTAAAAATAAATCAAAAAGAGATTGATGGTGATATTTTGCCTTCAGAGTATCAAACAAAGATTGAACTTCTTTCAAATGAGTTAAAAATCTTCCAAAAACTAACAGGTTTTTACTTTATTTTAGGGGTTGTTTCTCTTATCTTTGCAATTGTATTAATCTTCTTTAAAAAAGAGTATCCATTTATTAAAAATATACTTTTTGCCCTTTTATTATTAGGTTTTATTGCCCATACTTTAGGTCTTGGAATGAGATGGTACATCTCAGGTCATGCCCCTTGGAGTGATACTTATGAATCTTTGATTTATGTGGGTTGGTCAGCAATTTTAGCAGGGATACTTGTTTTTAGAAAGTCTCTGCTTTCATTATCTTCTGCAGCTATTTTAGGTGCAATAATTATGTTAGTTGCTAATTTGAATTTTATAAGTCCACAAATTACCCCTTTGGTGCCTGTACTTAAATCTTATTGGCTGAGTATTCATGTTTCAATAATTACAGCTAGTTATGGATTTTTAGGATTCTCTGCTTTGTTAGCGTTTTTAGCCCTTGATTTAATGATTTTTAAAACAGAACAAAACAGACCTAGAGTTGAGCTTCAAATTAGACAACTTGCAGCAATTGCAGAAATAAGTATTATTATTGGATTATCAATGCTAACAGTTGGAAACTTCATTGGCGGAGTTTGGGCAAATGAGAGTTGGGGAAGATATTGGGGTTGGGATCCAAAGGAGACTTGGTCTTTTATCTCAATTATTGTTTATACAGTAGTTTTACACCTTAGATTTATTCCAAAATTAAATAGTGTATATGTGTTTTTAGTAGCAACAGTTTTTGCTTTTTCATCTATTATAATGACATATTTTGGAGTGAATTTTTATCTATCAGGTATGCACTCATATGCAACAGGAGATAAAGTTCCTGTTCCAAGTTTTATCTATTATGTAATAGGTATAGTTTTACTTATAGTTCTTTTTGCTTATCCTAAAAAAGAAGTGAAAGTTATTAAATAAGAGAAAAGAATTAAGATGAAAAATTTTATTGAACCATTAGCTTTTCTTTATGGCTCGAAACTAATTGAGAACTCTATGAATAGTTGCGTAAATATAGAGTATACAAAAGAGAAAATAGTTCATAATTTTGATAAAAACAAAAAATATCTTTTATATATGCATATCCCTTTTTGTGAAGAGTTTTGCACTTTTTGTTCTTTTCATAAGTTTAAATACAATGAGTATGATTGCAAAAAATATTTCAAAAAATTAAGGGTTGAGTTACTGAAAATAAAAGAGTTGGGTGTTGATTTTAACACTTTATATATTGGAGGTGGAACCCCTTTGATAAATGAAGGCGAACTATTAGAGACAATAGAGTTTGCAAAAGAGATTTTTAGTATTAGAAGTGTTTCTTGCGAAACAACACCAAATCATATTGATCCTCAAGTTTTAAGAAAATTTAGAGGAGTTATTGATAGGTTATCAATTGGCGTTCAAACCTTTGATGATGAGATTCTTAAAAAAACTAAAAGATATGAAAGATATGGCTCTTCTAAACAGCTTCAAGAGAAAATCTCAAAAATAATAGGTGAGTTTCCTATTGTAAGTTTAGATTTGATTTTCAATTTCCCAATGCAGAGTTCCCAAATGCTTATAAATGATTTAGAAATTGCAAAAAGTTTAGGTTCTCAACAAATTGTAACTTATCCTTTAATGACAAAACACAAATATGCTACAACATTAGAGTATATAAATGCACTAAAAAGAAGTAAAGAGTTTGAGTTTTATAAAGTTATTAAAGAGGAGTTGAAATATTACATCGCAAACAATGCTTGGGCTTTTTCAAAAACTGCAGAAAAACTTGTTGATGAATATATTGTTGAAAGTAGCGAGTATATTGGTGTAGGAAGTGGAGCTTTTTCTTATATTAATAAACGATTATATGTAAATGCTTATGATTTAGATGAGTACTCTTATTTATTAAATAGTAATTCAAATGCAATTATTGCAAGAACAGAAGAGTTTAGTGCAAAAAAATCTTTACAATATCAATTTTTGGTTCATCTTTTTGGTGGAGTTGTTGATATAAAAAAATTTAATAAACTCTTTAATTGTAGAGTTGAAGAGAGATTAAAAGTTGAACTTTTGATGCTAAAAATAGCAGGTGCAATTAGTTTTGAAGGAGACAAAATATATCCAACAAGATTTGGGGAATATTTAACGCTAGTTATGATGAAAGAGTTTTATATGGGCATGGATAGAGTTAGAGCAAAGTTAAGAGAAAGTATTAAATCAAACTAGATTTTCTCTTCTAAATACTAATTTAGTATCTAGAAGAGAGAATTATATTTTTGGAGGACAATTATGAAAAAGATTTTATTACTGTTTATTTTAGGGACACTTTTCCTTTATGCAAATAGTGTAGAAGAACAAGCAGATAGTAGCTATTCAAAGGGAGAATATGCGAAAGCCTTTTCTCTTTATACAGAGGCTTGTAGCAAAGGAAGTAGTGAAGGGTGTTATAAAGTAGGATTTATGTATGAAAACAAACAAAGTGTAAAACAAGATTTTCAAAAGGCTTTTGAATATTATGATAAATCTTGCTCTTTAGGAAATAAAAGGGGTTGTTTTAATGTGGGAGTTTGTTATGACAAAGGTGGAATTGTTAAAGTTGAAAAAGATTATAAAATAGCAGAAAAGTATTATCAAAAGTCTTGTAAAAATGGTTTCCCTTTGGCTTGTTATAACCTTGGTTCAATCTATCAATATTTTTATGAGCCAGAAAAAAACAGTAAAAATTCTTTGGCTTTATATGAAAAATCTTGTGATGATGGGTTCCTTTTGGGATGTTATAAAGCGGGGAATATTCTTGGTAAAAACAAAGATGAAAAAGCTGCTGTTGTTTGGTATAAAAAAGGGTGTGATAGAAAAGATACAGAGTCATGTTTTAGACTTGTTGATCTTTATATAAAAGATATTGCTACACAGAACCCAGACAATTATAAAAAACTCTTTAAAGAGTATAAAACTGGATGTGATAAAGATGATACTGTTAGTTGTTATAAATATGCAGTTTTATATGCAACAGGAAGAGGAATAGAGCAAAATTATGTTCAAGCAAAAAGCATATATGAAAGAGCTTGTAACTTGGGTGACAATGCAAGTTGTTTAGAGTATCTCATGTTAGATGATATGGGATTTTAAAGGATTTATTATGGCAAAGATTCTATTTATATTTACTCTTTTGTTAACCATGCTTGAGGCTGGTTATATAAAAGATAGCGTTGAAGCACATAAAAAAGGGGAGCATGAAAAAGTAGCCTCAATTTATGAGAAAGCTTGTAATGAAGAGAAAAAAGCTTCTGCTTGTTATAACCTTGGAGTTTTATATATGGGTGCGACTGGAGTTAAAAAAGATATTGAAAAGTCTTTGAAATATTATAAAGAGGCTTGTTCAAATAACTTTATCTCTGCTTGTTATAACTTGGCACTTATCTATTATACAGGTAAAGATGTAAAAAGAGATATTCAAAAAGCAATTATCCTTTATGAAAAAAGTTGTAATGGAAATGATGGAGCAGGATGTAACAATCTTGGAAGAATTTATGATACAGCAGATGGGGTAAAAAAAGATATTAAAAAAGCTTTTGAATACTATAAAAAATCTTGTAATAGTTATGATGAAATGGGATGTAGTAACTTAGCTTTTATGTATGCTAATGGTAGTGGAGTAAAACAAGATATTGTTATGGCAACTAAACTATATGAAAAATCATGCAATGCAGGTGTTTCAATAGCTTGTGAGAACTTAGGTCATATGTATGAAAATGGACAAGGTGTAAAAGTTGATTACAAAAAAGCTTTTGAGTTATATGATAAATCATGCAAAGGCAAAGATGGTCTGAAAGGGTGTAATAATCTTGGAGTTTTATATGTTAATGGAAGTGGCGTAGAACAAAACTTTACAAAAGCAAAAGAGCTGTTTAAAAATGCTTGCGACAAAGGATTAGGTCTAGCTTGTTCAAACTATGATTTATTAAAAGATTATCATAATACAAAGGCAAATAAGTGATAAAAACTCTACTTTTAATAGCTATTTTGTTAGATATCTTGTGTTCAAAAGAGATTAAACCTGAAGTTCAAAAACAAGATCTGTTTCTAAAAAAGATAGAAAAAAATTCTCTTGTTTTAAAAAAAGATATTAAAGAGAAAGAGTATTGTATTCTTGAATTAAAAAACTCTTGTTTGAGTGAAAAGAGTTTAGATAAAAAGAGTATAAAGGATGGGAAATGAAAATTATACTTTTCACAATTGGATTGTTTATTACTATTTTAAATGCCCAAATATTTCAATCTGTACTAAAAGATAAAGGGGTATTTATAAATGAAGGGGAAGATAAATATTATTGTAGTTCTTGTGGTATGAGTCTTCCTATGTATTATAAAACAAACTATATTTATCAAAACCATCAATACTGCTCTTTCCACGCCCTTTTAGAGGCAAATAAAGGTAATTTTGAAGATGAATTAAAAGTTGTTGATGCAAAAAAACTAAAGTTTATTGATGCAAAAAAAGCCTTTTTTGTTGTTGGAAGTAAAAAACCTGGAACAATGACTATGAATAGTAAATATGCCTTTGAGACAAAAGAGGATGCATTAAGTTTTCAAAAAAGTAACGGTGGAGAGCTTCTTGATTTTGTTTCAACACTAAAAATTGCAAAAGATGATTTTGTAAAAGATAGTGCAATGATTGATACAAAAAAAGAGAAAAAGATATATAAAATAGGAATGAAACTTTACAAAGCAAGATGTAATAAGATTGATGCAAAGAGTTTTAACTCTATTGCAAAATTGAAAGCTAAATTAAGTAGCAGTTGTAAAACAAAAAAAGATAAAGATTTACAAGCCATTGCTACATATTTATGGGACATAGAAAAGTTAGGTAAAAAATTAAGAGTAATTGAGACACTAAATATTCCAAAAGATGCAAAGTGTCCTATATGTGGTATGTTTGTTGCAAAATATCCTAAATGGGCTTCAATGCTTGAATTTGAAGGAAAACACTACTATTTTGATGGTCCAAAAGATATGTTTAAATATATCTTTGAAAAGGGAAAAGAGAGTATTGGTGAGATATATGTAAGCGACTATTTTACAACTAAAAAAGTTGATGGAAGAAAAGCCTATTTTGTAATGGGTTCTGATGTTTATGGTCCTATGGGCAAAGATTTAGTTGCTTTTGAGTCTGATGAGGCTGCATATAGCTTTAAAAATGATCATTTTGGTAAAAGAGTAATGACTTTTAGCGAAATGACAGATGAGGTATTAACATATTTAAAATGAGTTTCTTAATTAAACTATCTATTCTTTTTATGATTCTATTTGTAGCTATTTTTACAAATTATAGTAGTTATGATAAAAACAAAAAGGTAGAAGAGTTAAAAGAGATATCTTCAAAAATATATTTAAAACCATCATTTATTTTTAAATCAAAAGAGTATAAAGAGTTTGTATATGCTAAATAAAAATTTTATAGATTATTCAATAAAACTGCTGTTTAAAGACAAAATGGAGCACTTCTTTAGTTTCTTTATTTTTACTTTTATTATCTTTATTTTAAGTTCAGTTTTGTTTGTCTCTGACTCTATAAAATATGATTTGTTATCAACTATAGGCAAAAAAGATCAAATTACATTAACAAATACAAAAGCAGGGAAATATTATCCTTTGATGGAGAGTCATATTGATGAGATAATTCAACTAAATGGAGTTGAAGATGTGATGGGAAAAGTTGATGGATATTATAATTTTGCCCAAAGTCAAAGATATATTCATATTGTTGGCGATGAGAATTTAGATGATGAAACAATGGTTATCTCAAAAGATATACAAGAGCTTTTTAAAAAATTTGAATATATAGAAGAGTTTAATTTTTTAACTTTAAATGGAATAATTACAGAACCAATATCAAAAGTTATAAACTCAAATATTTTATCAAACAATACAATTTTTGTTAGTTTTGATATGGCAAGAAAACTTTTGCAAATGAGTGATGATGAGTACTCTTATATGACAGTTTATGTTCCAAATAGTGATGAAGCAGACTTCTTAGCTAGAAAAATCATGGATATTTATCCAAATATAAAAGCAGAAACAAATCTGCAAAGAGAGGCAGATTTTAGACATATTTTCTATTATAAAGGTGGAATTTTTATGATTTTGTATATTGTTTGTATGCTTGCTTTTTTTATTCTTTTGAAAAATCAAGTCTCATCAATGTTTGGAGATAAAAAGAGAGAGATAGCAGTTTTAAGAAGCATTGGGTTTTCAATAAAAGATATTATTGCTTTAAAATTTATTCAAAACTGTGTTGTCTCTTTTAGTGCTTTTATTATTGGAATCTCTTTGGCATACTTTTTTGTTTTTATTTTTAATGCACCACTTCTTAAAAATATATTTTTAGGGGATGGCATGGAGTATCTTATTTTCACTCCTGTTATTGATTTTAGAATGTTATCTATTCTTTTTATGTTTACAGTTATCCCTTTTTTAGCTTTTATTTTGATTCCTTCTTGGAGAGTTGCCATTGAAGATCTAAGTGAGATAATGAAATGATGAAAAAAGTTCTAATAAAAAATCTATTTAAAATCTATAATGAAAAAAAACAAAATGAGTTTGTAGCCCTAAAAAATATAAATTTAGAGATAAACAGTGGCGAAGTTATAGTATTAAGAGGTAAAAGTGGAAGTGGAAAAAGTACTCTTTTATCAATAATTGGAGGTATTAGTAAACCAACAAGTGGTGATATTTTAGTTGATAATGAGAATATTGCAAAACTTCCAGATATTTATACTTCAAACTTTAGAAATGAGAAGTTAGGTTTTATTTTTCAATCTTTTAATCTAATAAACGGATTAAGCACCTATGAAAATGTAATGGCACCTTTGGTTTTAAAACCTTTAAAAAAAGAGCTTTTAGAATCAAAAATATCACAGGCTCTACATTTAGCAAATATTGAACATAAAAGGGAACAAAAAGTTGAAAGTCTAAGTGGGGGAGAGAAACAAAGATGTGCAATAGCAAGAGCTCTTGTAATGAATCCTTCAATAATCTTAGCAGATGAACCAACGGCAAATTTGGATAAAAGTAACTCTTTGGTTTTTGTGGAGATGTTAAAAAAATTTAAAGAGTTGAATAAAACAGTAGTTGTTGCAACCCACGATTCGCTTTTTGAAAACTTGGATTTTGTTGATAGATATATTGATATAAAAGATGGAGAGATAATAGAGTGAATATATTTTTGTTAAATGATATTATTGTTTTCCTTTTTATTGAAATAATCCTTGTAGTTTTAATGCTTATTAGTGAGTTTTCTGTTATAAAAATCCTAAGAAAATGGGATTTTGGAGTAACTACTTCTTTGCAATACTCTTTGGAAAAAAGAAACTACTTGGTTAATACAATAATAGATTTTACAATAATAGGCAAAATTGTTCTTTTTATCTTTTTTATAAAAACCTTGGCTGAACTCTCCCATGTTGTTCCTGGGGCTATGTGCATAGCTGGGGTCGTTGGTGCAAACGATTATGGAGAGGTTCTCCTCCTTCTTAAAATCTTTATTGTTTTTATGCTTGCTGTGTGGTTAATAATAAATAGGCTTGATTTGAAATCAAAAAGATTTGTTTATATAAAAAAGAAGTATCTTTTTTTTAATTTTTTGCTTCTTCTTGTTCTTATTGAACTGCTTGCAGAGGTTTTATATTTTAGTAATATTCCTTTGAAAGTTCCAGTATTTTGTTGTTCAACAATTTTTAAAGCAGATGCCTTGCCTTTTGGATTAGATAGAACAACTTTAGCATTGGCTTTTTATGCCATTTTTGCAGTAACAATAGTTGTAAGTTATTTAAAAAAGATTATATTGAGCTTTTTATTAAATGCTATTTTTCTTTTTTCTTCTTATTTCGCAGTTACCTATTTTTTTAGTATTTATATTTATGTTTTACCAAATCATCAGTGCCCTTTTTGTATCTTGCAGAAAGAGTATTTTTATATAGGATATTTTATTTGGATTTCTCTTTTCCTTGGAGTTTTTTTTGGAATAGCTGCTTATGTAGTTGAGTCTATTATAAAAATAAAAGAGACTACTTTTTTTAAATATTCAATTCTTTTTAATACCATTTTTACTGCAATTTGTAGTTACTTTGTTCTTATATATTATATAAAAAATGGAGTATTTCTATGAGAAGAGTTTGGCCTTATCTTTTTTTAGTAGCTCTTAGTTTGACTTTATATAATTACTCAAAGGAAACAAGAGAAGATATAAAAGTTGTACATGGATATTATGGTGAGGGTCCTTATAGAATTGTTTTAGAAACTTACAAAAATAGATATATTTGTAATGACTGTGGGATGATGATTAAAAGCTATCAAAATTCAGCGCAAGTTATCTCTTCAACTGGAGATGTATATGTTTTTGATGATGTTGGATGTATGCTTAGATGGCTTAATAGACAAGATTTCAAAAATGAAGTTAGAATTTATGTATTTACTACAGATACAGGAGCCTATATAGATGCAAACTTGGCTTGGTATGTAAGGGATGCAAATACACCAATTGGTTATGGTTTTGGAGCTTACGAAACTTCAATAGGAGCAATTACCAGTGGTAAAACAAGATCTTCTATTGAATCACAAGTAGGTACTTTTGAGATAAAAAGAGAGAATAAACAGATTTATAGTTTTGATGAAATTAAACTCTATGCAAATAGAGGAGAGACTTTGCTTAATCCTATGATTAAAAGAGAGTTATTAAAAAAAGAGTAAGATGGAAAATCCACCTTACTCTTTTTTATTAGCTTCCATACATAATGTTTGGTAAGAACATCACTATTTCAGGAATATATGTGATTAGTACAAGTCCAGCTAAAATTGTAAGGGTCCATGGCCAAGCTGCAATAATAACATCTTTGATACTCATACCTGTAAGCCCAGAGGTAACAAAGAGATTAAGCCCAACAGGTGGGGACACCATTCCAAGCTCCATATTCACTGTAATTACAATACCAAAGTGAATTGGATCAATTCCAAGTGCAACTGCAACAGGAAGAAGTAATGGAACCATAATCATAATAATCGCACTTGGTTCCATAAATGAACCAGCAAGAATTAGAAGTAAGTTAACCATAAGTAAGAACATATATTTATTTACATTTGCTTCTACTAAAGCTTCGGTAATGTGTTGAGGAATATTTTCAATAGTTAAGAAGTGAGCAAAAAGCATTGCATTTGCAATAATAAACATAATCATTGAAGTTGTTTTTGCTGACTCCAAAGCTGTTGTATATAGTTCTGTTAACTTAATATCTTTATAGATAAATACAGAAACAATAAATGCCCAAACAGCAGCAACAGCAGCAGCTTCAGTTGGAGTAAATACTCCTCCATAAATACCACCAATTACAAGTACAATTGTAAATAGACCCCAAGCTGCATCTTTCATCTTTTTAAGTCTAATTTTGTATGGTTGTGGTTCTTCTCTTTCAAAACCTAATTTTCTTGCACCAATATAAGTAACAAGCATAAGCATAAAACCAAGCATAAGACCTGGGATAACCCCTGCCATAAATAGTTTACCAATAGAAACTTCTGCTGTAACTCCATATACAATTAATACAATTGAAGGAGGAATTAGAATACCTAAAGAACCAGCTGTTGCAATTGTCCCAACTGCATATTTTTTAGGATAACCAGCTTGCATAATAGCACCAAACATAATAGAACCAATAGCAACAACAGTTGCTGGAGATGAACCTGAAACTGCCGCGAAGATGATTGACGCAAAAATTGCAGAGATTGGAAGTCCACCTGGGAAATGTCCAACACAAGATTTAGCAAACTCAATAATTCTTTGTGCTGCACTACCTTTACTTAGAAGGTTCCCTGCAAAAATAAACATTGGAATAGCCATTAAAGAGTAACTCTCAACTTTTTCAAACATCATTGCTGAAATTTCAATTGGAGAAATATCAGTAAATACTAAAAGAGTAATAAATGTTGAAGCCCCAAGACAAATTGCAATTGGAGTTCCTAGAATTACAAGAGTAAAAAATATTGCAAATAGTAAAGCTATACTCATACCATTCCTCCTGTTTTCTTTTCAACTTCTTTAATCATTTTATTAAGTTCCTTTACATGCTCATTATCTTGATTTGTTCTTGCACCAATACCCATCTCTGCAATAACATGTTCAGCTTCACTCTCCCTTAAAATTTTTGTATGTGAAGTTGATAAAATTCCATGGATTCTCTCTGCAACTCTATATGCTGCAAAAGAGAAAGCAATTGGAATTACTAAATAAGGAACCCACATTGGCATTCCCCATAAGTCAATTGATCTTTCATCTAAATCAATAACAAGCAGTAGATACTCATAACCATAATATGCAACAGCAACTAAAAATACTATTGTTACTAAGTGTGCAAGTAGTAACATTATTTTAGCAATTCTACTTGGCATAATGTCAAGTATAATTGTTACAGAGATATGCTTATCCCTTTTGAAACAATATGCTGTACCAAAAAAGACACTCCATAAAAATAGGAATACTGTAAGTTCAGTTGCCCAAACAAATGAGGCATCAAAAACATATCTTGCAACAACATTAACAAATGCTACTGTTACCCCTCCAGTTATGCCTATTACAGCGATAGATTGGTTAATAAAACCAATTATCTTACTAATAATTTTAAAAATAATCATCTTTTACTCCGTTGCTAATACACCTTTAATCAAATCTTCTCCAATTAAACTTTTATCATAAAAGTCAGGATAGATTTTACTAACGGTTTTTCTCCAAAAATCTTTTTGTTCTTTTGTTAGATTTATAATCTCTAACTTACCACTCGTTTTTGCATACTCTTTAATAAGATTATACTGTTTTATATTTAATTCTTCAGCATACTCCCTCTCCTTTATTGTCGATTCTTTCATTGCTTGTAAAATAGCATTTTGTAACTCTTTTGGTAAAGTATTCCAAAATTTTTCTGAGATTACAACTAAATATCCTAAGTAACCGTGATTTGTTATGGTTAGATACCTTTGAACTTCATGAAATTTTTTCGTATAAATATTAGAGATTGTATTCTCTTGTCCATCTATTACCCCTTGCTGTAAAGCGGAATAGACTTCAGAAAATGGCATAACTTGTGGATTTGCGTCTAAAACTTTGAATTGTTCTTCAAGAACTTTTGAGGACATAATTCTAAATTTTTGTCCCGCTACATCTTCAGGCACGATTAATGCTCTTTTTGATGAGGATAGTTGTTTAAAATTATTATCCCAAAAATCAAGAGCAATATAACCTTTTTCATTAACCATATCTTTTAGTTTTTGTCCAACTTCACCATCTTGTACCCTATGCAGATGGTTAATATCTTTAAAAAGAAAAGGTAAATCAAAAAGTGCCAATTGTGGTACTATTTTTCCAAATTTTGAAAAACTAGGTGCCGCCATTTGAACAGAATCAAGTTTTAAAGCTTTTAAAACTGCATTATCTTTGTAAAGTTGTGAAGAGGGGTATACTTGAACATCAATTCTACCTTTTGTTAACTCTTCAACTCTCTTTTCAAAGAATTCAGCTGCTTTGCCTTTTGGTGTGTCTGGGCTTACCACATGAGAAAATTTCAAAATATACTCACCTAATTGAATAGGATTTTCTTTTATGATTTTTTCCTCTTTTTTTTCACTTCCACAACCAATAAAGAACAGAATAGGAGTAGCTATAATAGTAGATATTATTACTTTAGTACTTATTGTCATACATTATTCTCCTTCTTGTCTTATACATAGATTATAATTAAAAGTTATGTACCTATTGTGTAATTTAGTTGAAATTTGGAAATTTAAATTAAATATAAGAATCATAAAAATAGTATAAAAAGCTTGAAATTATGGGGGATAGACTATCATGTTATTTGATAGTCTATCTATAATAATTATTTAGTGTTAAGAGCACCTTCAATTAAGTCTTTACCAATTTTATCTTTGTCATAAAACTCAGGGTAAATTGTACTTTCAACTTTTCTCCAAGCCTCTCTCTGCTCAGGTGTTAAAGTGATAATTTCTAAGTTTCCAGTCTCTTTTGCATATTTTTGAATCTCTTCAAATTGTTCTTTGTCTAAAGCTTGTGCTAATTTTCTCTCTTCAGCAGTTGCCTCTTTCATAGCTTGTTTTACATTTGCTTGTAAATCAGCTGGTAAAGAGTTCCAGAATTTTTTAGACATAACTACTAAGTATCCTAAATATCCGTGGTCTGACATTGTTAAATATTTTTGTACTTCGTGGAATTTTTTAGTATAGATATTAGAGATTGGGTTTTCTGCTGCATCAATAACACCTTGTTGTAATCCTGAATATACTTCAGAAAATGGCATCATTTGTGGGTTTCCACCAACTGCTTTGATTTGAGCTTCTAATACTTTAGAAGACATAATTCTAAATTTTTGTCCCTCTGCATCTTCTGGCATAACAATAGCTTTTTTTGATGAAGAGAATTGTTTAAATCCTGCATCCCAAAAATCTAATGCAACTATACCTTTAGCTGAAACCATCTCTTTTAATTTTTCACCAACTTCACCATCTTGTACTCTATGTAAATGATCTACATCTTTAAATAGAAATGGTAAGTCAAATAGTGCTAATTGTGGCACGATTTTACCAAATTTAGAAAATGATGGCGCTGCCATTTGAACTGAGTCTAATCTTAATGCTTTTACAACTGCATTATCGTTATATAATTGAGAAGATGGATATACTTGTACGTCAATTCTTCCTCCAGATAACTCTTCTAATCTTTTTTCAAAGAACTCAGCTGCTTTCCCTTTTGGCGTATTCGCGCTAACAACATGTGAGAACTTTAAAGTGTACTCTGCTGCTAAAGTAGCTGTAGCAAGCATTGCTGCTGCAACTGTTCCTATTACTAGTTTTTTCATTTTCACTCCTTGTTTTCTGTTTCAAAAAGAGTATAATGTAAAGTTATGTAAAAGTTATGTATAAATATTGCAAATTATAAAAAAGTGTATATTATAGGCAAGAAAGTAGCATTTTAGTGCCATTTTACCCAATTTATCTTAACCATGTTTTAAACAAAAGAAAGATACAATCTTCAACTTTTTGGAATATAAAGATTATAAAGGATGAAGATGGGTTGTAATTTAGATTTACTTACTTCTTTTAAAGATAACTGTGGTTTTGGACTACTTGCAGATTTAAAAAATAGACCTAGCCATAAAAATTTAGAAGATGCAATAACCTCGCTTGAAAGAATGATGCATAGAGGTGCGATTGCAGCTGATGGTAAAACCGGAGATGGTTCTGGGTTATTACTATCTATGCCAGATAAGTTTATGAGAAAAATAGCTTTAGAAAGCGGAATAGATTTACCAGAAAAATATGCTGTAGCTATGATTTTTACAAAAGAATTAGATGATATAGAAACATTCAAATTAAAATGTGAAGAGAATGATTTAAAAGTATTATTAACAAGGGAAGTTCCAGTAGATACGGATGCCTTAGGTCAACAAGCCTTAGAGAGTTTGCCTCATATTATTCAAGTATTTGTAACAGCAAGTGCTTTGATGAGTTTAAAAAGATTTGATGCAATGTTGTATTTAACAAGAAAAGAGTGTGAACATAAATTAGTTGATAAAAAAGATTTTTATATTCCGACTTTTTCATCAAAAGTAATTGCTTACAAAGGGCTTATTATGCCTACTCATATTAAGCATTTTTATATTGATTTAAGAGATGAAGATTTTCAAATTTCGTTTGCACTATTTCATCAAAGATTTTCAACAAATACCCTTCCACAATGGAGACTTGCTCAACCATTTAGAGCAATTGCACACAATGGAGAGATTAACTCTGTTGAAGCAAATAGAGTAAATGTACAGATAAAATCAGAACAAATAGAATCAGAAATATTTACCGATGCTGAAATAAAAAGAATTCTTCCAATTCTGCAAAATGTAGGTTCAGACTCAACATCATTGGATAATATGTTTGAATTTTTAATTGTAAATGGTGTTGATTTCTTTAAAGCAGCAAGAAGCATGATCCCTGCACCTTGGCAAAATGCACCACATATGGACTCTGATTTAAGAGCTTTTTATGAGTATACATCAACAGCAATGGAAGCATGGGATGGCCCAGCTGCTGTATCTTTAACAGATGGAAGACATATAGGGTGTTTGATAGATAGAAATGGATTAAGACCTTCTAAATATATTATTACAAAAGATCATAAAATCTATATTACTTCTGAGTATGGAACTGTTGCATTAGATGAAAATAACATTCTAGAGAGAGGAAGATTACAATCAGGACAAATGATTGGAATTGATTTAAAACATGGAAAAGTTTTAAAAGAGGAAGATATCAACGATTACCTAAAATCTTCTCAAAAATATAGTAGATGGCTAAATGGAGATATGGAGTATCTACAAGAGTATATTGATGAGTCTTTCGTAGAAGTTGAAGATTATAAATTTGATAATTTAGAGAAAAAACAAAAATATTTTAATATCACTTATGAAGTACTTGATCAAATGATTGAGCCAATGGCTAAAGATGGAAAAGAACCTGTTGGTTCTATGGGAGACGATACTCCTTTAGCATGTTTTTCAAAAGTAAGTAGAAACTTTACAGACTTCTTTAGACAAAAATTTGCACAGGTTACAAACCCACCAATTGACCCATATAGAGAAAAAATAGTAATGTCTTTGGAGACAGGATTTGGACATACTCATAATATTTTAGATGAAAAACCAGAGTATGCAAAAAGATTAAAAGTAGCAAGTCCTATTTTGATGAAAGAGAAATTTGATGTTCTTATATCTTTTGGACAAGAGAAATCTCCAAGATATGATGAATACTATAAAAACAGAACTTTTACAACAACTTTCAAAAAGGATTTAAAAGCCTCTTTAGAACAGTTGGCAAGTTATGTAATTAAAGCTATAAAAGTTGATAAAGTATCAATTGTTGTTCTTGATGATAGAGATGTTTCTCAAAACACAAAAGTTATTCCAATGGCTATGGCAGTTGGTTTTATAAATGAAAAACTTTTAAACGAGGGAATTAGACATCAAGTATCAATTGTAGCTGTATCTGGAGAGATTTATGATCCTCATATGGCAGCTGTACTTATTGCATATGGGGCAACTGCAATCTATCCATATATGATGTATGCATCAGCTGTTGCACTTTATGAAAGAAAAGATGCTTCTAAATATGAGATGCAAAGGGTTCTAAAAAATACTCAAAAATCGATAAATGCTGGACTTCTTAAAATTATGTCAAAAATGGGTATCTCTACAATTGCTTCGTATAGAAACTCAAGATTATTTGATATTATTGGTCTTAGTGATGAGATAATTAAAGAGTGTTTTAATGGAAGTCATTCAGATTTGTGTGGACTTGATTATTCTGATATTGAAGAGAGAATTGAAAAACAACATTTTGATGCATTTTTTGATGACAAACATATGTTTCCTTTAAATCTTGGTGGATTTTATAAATATATTGATGGTGGTGAATACCATGATTATGGTCCAGCAACAACAAGAGCAATGCATAATAAACAAGCACAAAACAAAGAAGATATCTCTGATTTTGACAAATTAAGAGAGCTTGTAGCTAATAGAGATAAAAAATTTATCAGAGACTTTTTTGAGTTTAATTCAGATAGAAAACCTATTGATGTAAGTGATGTAGAATCAAAAGAGGATATCTTTAAAAGATTTGCAACAGCAGCTATGTCTTGTGGTTCTATCTCTCCTGAAGCTCACGAAGCAATGGCAATGGCAATGAACACTATTGGTGGTATGAGTAACTCAGGTGAAGGTGGAGAGGATCCAAAAAGATTTGGGACAATTAAAAACTCAAAAATCAAACAAGTAGCTTCTGGAAGATTTGGGGTTACTCCTGGATATTTAAGAAGTGCAGAAGAGATTCAAATCAAAGTTGCACAAGGTGCAAAACCAGGTGAAGGTGGACAGTTACCAGGGCATAAAGTAACTGCACTTATTGCAAGTTTAAGACATACTGTTGAAGGGGTTACCCTTATTTCACCTCCACCACACCATGATATCTACTCTATTGAGGATTTAGCGCAACTAATTTTTGACCTTAAACAGATAAATCCAGAGGCAAAAATCACAGTAAAACTTGTATCAACAATTGGTGTTGGAACAATTGCAGCTGGTGTTGCAAAAGCTTATGCTGATAGAATTGTTATTTCTGGTTCTGATGGTGGTACAGGAGCAGCTCCTTTAACATCTATCAAACATACTGGAAACCCTTGGGAAATGGGATTATCAGAAGCTCATAATGCTTTAAAAGCCAACCATTTAAGAGAATCTGTGCATGTACAAACAGATGGTGGACTTAAAACTGGACTTGATGTTGTAAAAGCAGCAATGCTTGGAGCAGAATCATATGCTTTTGGTACAGCTTCATTAACTCTTCTTGGATGTAAAATTTTAAGAATTTGTCATACAAATAAATGTTCTGTAGGGGTTGCTACTCAAGATGAAGATTTAAGAGAACAATTTAAAGGATCAGTAGAAAGACTTATCTCATACTTTACTTTTATTGCTGAAGATGTAAGAAATATCTTAGCGAGCCTTGGATATTCAACAATTGAAGAGATTATAGGTAGAAGTGATTTACTTAAAGTAATTGATGATAAATTTGCACAAAAATTTGATTTCCAAAATATTTTAAGAAGAATTGATGGTGTTGATACTTGTCAAAAAGAGTTTAATGAACCATTTGATAAAAACAAATTTGAGAGAGAACTTCTTAAAAAAGTTCATAGAACAATTGAAAAACCAGCAACACCAATTAAGATTAAAGAGAATATTTCAAATCTAAATAGATCATTTGGTACTTTAATCTCTGGTGAGATTGCAAAATATTATGGGGATGCAGGTCTTCCTGACGGTTCTATAAATATTTTCCTTACAGGAATTGCGGGACAATCTTTTGGAGCACTATTAAGTAAAGGAATGAACCTATACTTAGATGGTGCAGCAAATGATTATGTTGGTAAAGGTATGAACGGTGGAAAAATAATCGTTAATACTCCTCACCAAGGTTCAGAATTTGCAGGTGCAGGTAATACTTGTTTATATGGGGCAACTGGTGGTAAACTTTATGTTAGAGCGGCAGTTGGTGAAAGATTTGCAGTTAGAAACTCAGGAGCAACAGCTGTTGTTGAGGGAACTGGAGATAATGCCTGTGAATATATGACAGGTGGTATTGTTGTAATTTTAGGTAATACAGGTATCAACTTTGGTGCAGGTATGACAGGTGGATTATCATTTGTTTATGACCCTGAAAAACATTTTGTTGATAAAATGAATCAAGAGTTAATCGAAGCAGTTAGAATTGATACTGATGATACTGAAAGAGAGAGACTCTATTTAAAAAGATTATTAATGGATTATTTAAATGAAACTGAGTCTGAAAGAGCTGAATCTATTTTAGAAAATTTCAGAGCAGAGATTAGAAACTTCTGGATGGTAAAACCCAAAAATATGACTGTATTACCATTGAATCCAGATGAGGGAGTTTAAGAGATGTTAAATTTTACTAAATTTGAAAGAATAAGCCCTGAAAAAAGAGATGTTTTACAAAGATTAAAAGATTATGGTGAAGTTTATCAAGTGTTTGAAAAACAAAGAGCTAGGGAACAAGCTGATAGATGTATGCAGTGTGGAGATCCATACTGTCATACTGGATGCCCTTTACATAACTTTATTCCTGCTTGGCTTAAACAAACAGCAGAAAAAGATATGGAGTTAGCATTTGCTTTATCAAATGAGACTTCTCCTTTCCCTGAAATTCTAGGAAGAATTTGTCCTCAAGATGTATTATGTGAAGGTGCATGTTCCCTAAATACAGGACATGGTGCAGTATCAATTGGTGCAATTGAGACACATTTAAATGAAAGAGCATTTGAAAATGGTTTAAAACCAAGATTTTCTCCTTTAACAGCAGGTAAAAAAGTAGCAGTTATTGGTTCTGGACCTTCAGGAATTTCAGCAGCAACTTTCCTTTTAAGAAGAGGTTTTGAAGTTGAAATGTTTGAAAGAGAAGATAGAGCAGGGGGACTTTTAATGTATGGAATCCCTGGATTTAAACTTGATAAATCAACAGTTATTAGAAGAGTAAATTGGTTACTTGAAGCTGGAATGAAACTACATACAAATTGTGAAGTTGGAAAAGATATAAGTATTGCTGAACTTGAAAAAGAGTTTGATGCAATTTATCTTGGAATTGGTGCAAAAAGTGGAAGATTTCCTAAAATTGAAGGTGAAGATTCTCCTAATGCATATTTAGCAATGCAATTTTTAACTGGAATTCAAAAAAGAAACTTTGGAACTAAAGATGATAACTTTATAGATGTAAAAGATAAAAGAGTCGTAGTAATTGGTGGTGGAGATACAGCAATGGACTGTGTTAGATCATCTGTTAGAGAAGGTGCTATGAGCGTTAAATGTCTATATAGAAGAGATGAAGCAAATATGCCAGGATCTAAAAAAGAGGTTGTTAACTCAAAAGAGGAAGGAGTTGAATTTATCTTCAATGTAAGTCCTAAAAGAGTTATAAAAGAGGGTGATATAGCTGTTGGAATTGAGTTATTAGAGACAGCTTTAAGTGAACCAGATGCAAGTGGAAGAAGAAGTGTTAAAGAGGTTGAAGGAAGTGAATATATTGAAGAAGCAGATGTAATCATTTTTGCTCTTGGTTTTGCTCCTGAGGCTCCAGCATTTTTAAAAGAGTTAAATGTTGAACTTAACTCTTGGGGCGGAATAATCACAAATAACTATCAAACTTCAAATAAAAAAGTTTATGCGGGTGGAGATTGCCAAAGAGGTGCTCACTTAGCTGTAACTGCAGCAGCAGATGGAAGAGAAGCTGCAAAAGAGATAGCAAAAGCTCTAGCTTAATGCTAAATTGTTAAATAGGTTTTTCCCTATTTAACAATAATTTTTCTTTTAAAAAAATATTACTTTTTGATACTTTTTTTACTATTAAAATCTCTAATTCTTAATTATGACTAAAAAAGTTAGCTTTTTTATATTACTTAAAGAAATTATTAAAGATATTTAGGTTATAACTCCAACAGAATATAAATTTAGTTAGGGAAAAGGTTAATGTCTTTAATAATTACTGATGAATGCATAGCATGTGATGCTTGTAGGGAAGAATGTCCAAATTATGCGATAGAAGAGGGTGATCCAATATATGTTATTGATCCAGATAGGTGTACAGAGTGTGTAGGTCATTATGAAGAACCAGCATGTGTAGAAGTTTGTCCTGTTGATTGTATTATAGTAGATCCAGATAATCAAGAGACAATGGAAGAGTTGCAATTTAAATACGAACAATTACAGGAAGAAGAAGCTTAATATGGCCAAAATAACAACTATTATTGACATTGGGTCCAACTCAATGCGAATGGTTGTTTTGGAGAAGACAAGTAGGTTCGCATTTAACTTAATAAATGAGACGAGAAGTCGTGTAAAGATATCTGAAGGTTGCTACGAAAATGGTGGCAATCTCCAGGAAGCTCCCATGCAAAGAGCTTTTAACTCATTAGAATCTTTTTTAAATATATCCAAAGCATTAAAATCAAGAAAAATTATCTGTGTTGCAACTTCTGCATTAAGAGATGCTCCAAATTCAAATCTCTTTTTAAATAGGGTTCGAAATGAATTAGGTCTTAATATAAAAGTTATTGATGGAAAAAAAGAGGCTTATTATGGCGGAATAGCTGCACTTAATTTAGTATATAGTGATAGATTTGTTACTGTGGATATTGGTGGTGGTTCTACTGAATTTGCTTTTATAAAAGATAAAAAGATAGAAAAGTGTATTTCACTAGATATAGGAACTGTAAGACTATCTGAGCTATTTTTTAATAAAAATGATTATGTTGGTGCAAAAAATCATATTTTAGAGAAACTTCAAGAGGTTTTAGATTGTGGACATGAGATACCTCAAACTGTTGTTGGGATTGGTGGTACAATAAGAGCTTTGAGTAAGGTAATTATGATTAAAAACAATTACCCTTTAGATATCTTGCATGGATATAGTTATAGTGTTGATTTAAATAAATATATTTGTGATGAAATAATAAATGCAAAAGATTGTGAAATATTAAAAACTCTTGGAGTTAAAAAAGATAGATTTGATACCATTAAAGAGGGTACTTTTATCTTTAAAACAATTCTAGAAGAGTTACAAATAAAAAGGGTTATTACCTCTGGTGCTGGTGTTAGAGAAGGGGTTTACTTAAACGACCTTTTAAGAAACTCTAATTATATCTTTCCAGTTAATTTTAATGTAAGTGTTAGAAATCTTCTTGATAGGTTTCAAATTGATGAGAGACAAAGTGCTTATTTTGGTAGAAATGCAGGAGCAATTTTTGATGCTTTACAAGAGTTGCATAATCTTCCTCCTAAATATAGAGTTCTTTTAATAATAGCTTCAAAGCTTCACTCTATAGGTAATGCTTTAAACTTCTATAAATCAAATGACAATACTTTTGATTTTATTTTGCATGGTTTAAATTATGATTTCCTTCACTCTTCAAGGGTAGTTGTAGCTCATACAATTAAATTTTCAAAAAAAGCACTTCCAAAAAGAAAAGATTTAAAAGATTATGAACAGTTGCTTCCAGAGCTTGATGTTATGCAGTGGCTTTCATTTATGATCTCTTTAAATTTAACTATAAACCAAGATTTATCAAATCCTAAAGTTGAGTATAAGTTAGTTGGAAATGAGCTTAATCTCTTCTTTGAAAAAGAGATATTTATGGTAAAAAATGAGGTAGATAAGTTGGAGACTCCAAAAGATTTGAAAGTTTGTATCTATTCATGAAAATTGCCATAGTAAAACTCTCTGCAATGGGTGATATAATCCATGCAATGATTGCCTTACAATTTCTTAAAAAATATAATTCAAATATTAAAATTGATTGGTTTGTCGAGAGAGCATTTTCACAAGTGCTTGAAGAGAATCCAGATATTGATAATATCTATAAAATTGATTTAAAAGCTATTAAAAAAGATAAAAGTAAAATTTTTTCTCAAATAAAAGAGTTAAGAGAGTACTCAAAAAACAGTTATGATTTAGTAATTGATGCCCAAGGTTTAATAAAATCTGCAATTGTCTCAAGATTACTTGGCAAAAAAATTGCTGGCTTTAGTAAAGATTCAACAAGAGAAGGTTTAGCTTCAATCTTTTATTCAACAAAGGTTGAATCAGACTATTCAAAAAATGTTATTGAAAGAAATTTAGATGTGATATTAAAACCCTTTGAGATTAATTTTTCAAAGGATGATATTCTTAATAAAAAGTCTTTTTTGTTTTTTAAAAAAAGTATTGAAATTGATAGTTTTTTATCACAAACAAAAAAGAGTATTCTTTTGATTGTTGGGGCAAGTTGGCCTTCAAAAATATATTCTAAAGAGAAGTTTGCTAAAATATCAAACTATTTAGAGGAAAATATCTTAATTGCATGGGGAAATGAAGATGAAAAAGCTAGTGCAACTTTCATTGCTTCAAACTCAAATGCTAAGGTTTTACCAAAACTTGATTTAAATAATTTAAAATATCTAGTATCAAAAGTTGATTTGGTTATTGGAAATGATACAGGTCCAACACATATGGCTTGGGCACTTAACATACCCTCAATAACTATTTTTGGTTGTACACCAGGAAAAAGAAACACCTATGAGACTAAAATAAACAAAGTTATTGAATCAGACTCTTTTGTAAATCCTTTGAAATTAAACAGAGAGGATTTTTCTATAAATAGTATTGACGAAAAAAGAATTGTTGAAATGGCGAAGGATCTCTTATATGGAAATTAAAACTTCTCATAAGTTTGTTTATTATCTGTATCTATTTTTTAGATTTCTATTCAATTATACTCCCAATTTTATCTTAAAACCTATTTTAAAATCTTTGGCTTGGATTGCTTCAGTTAGTAGTAAAAAATATAGAAAAATTGTAAAAACAAATCTTGATATAGCTTTTAAAGATGAGATGAGTGATGAAAAAAAATATAGCATAATCTATGAATCATATAAATCTCTGATTTTTAATATGTATGAGTTTATAGAGAATCAAAATGCTACAAAAGAGGAAATTTTTGCAAAAGCTAAAATGACAAATGAAGATTTGGTTTGGGATGCTATAAAAAATGGTAAAAAAATTATCTTCTTTACAGCTCATTATGGTGGATGGGAGATTGCATTACCATATTGCGCACTAAAATTTGGAACAATTGCAGTAGTAAATAGAAAAATGAACAATCCTTTGATGAATGAGTTATATATTCAAGCAAGGGACAATAACAATATTATTATGGTAGATAAAAAAATTGCTGCTAAAGGGATGTTAAAGGCTTTAAAACAGAATCAACATGTGGCAGTTGTGGTTGATCAACATATTGGTATTGGAGTAGAAGTTGAGTTCTTTGGTGAAAAAGTTATGGCAACAGATTCTGTTTCTAGACTTGCTTTAAAATTTGATTCAGTATTAGTGCCTATTTTTTGTGAGATGAATGATTTTAGAGACTATACAATAAAAGTTGGACAACTAATTGATGCAAATAGTTATGAGTTTAAAACTGATGATAAAATAAAAGAGTTAACGCAACTACAAGCAACTTTAATTGAAGAGCAAATTAGAGATAAACCAGAACAATGGTTTTGGCAACATAAAAGGTTTAAACATAAACATGCAGAATTTTATACCCTTTGAGAATAAAAACTTTGAGAAATTCGTTACTAAAGAGTTTCTAAAAGAGAATAAAGAGATTTTCAGCATTGAATATGAAGGTGAAAAATATTGGATAAAAAGAGGAAGAAAAACCTCTTCAAATATATTTCACAAGATCTTTTATAAACTTTTGCCTTTTGAAGTTTTAATACCTGTACAAACTAAAAGTGCTGTTGAATCTATAATTTTTGAAACAGAAAAATTAGTAAGATTTAAAAGCTTAGGAATAAATGTACCTGATGTTTTAGGCTCAACAAAAGATTTTTTTGTATTAAGTGATTGTGGAACTCACATATATGATTTAATTCGTTTTACTAAAGATGAAAAAGAGTTTTACAACTATTTGGATTTGTATATTTTGGAACTTTGTAAAATTCATAATGCATCTGAGTATCATGGTGGTGCACAAAGTAGAAATTTTACTTTTTTTGATAAAAAAGTATATGTAATTGATTTAGAAGATAGTTTTGATGAAAAAATTGATTTAAAGACTTTACAGTTCAGAGATTTACTTTTACTTTTATCTTCAATGACAAAGTTAGAGAATATTGAGTTTTCTTATAGCTATATTATAAATTTGTATGTAAATAATACAAATAATAGAGATTTTTTAGATAGATTAAGATTTTTAAGAAAAAGATTAACTCTAATAAACTCTTTTGGCAAGCTCTCTTTAATTAGAGATTCTTCTCGTGATGCCAAGGGTTTTTTCAAGCTTTTAGATGAACTTAAAAATGTGTGATTTTACAGTCAATAATCAGTTTCTTTTTTATATAATAACTTTTTTAAATTAGGAGAGTAAATGTCTTTTTCAATTATTTTGGCAAATAGGTTATCAAAAATTATTGGTAATGTAAGTAAAGTTCTAATTTGCTATCCTTTTCATTTCTTTTTTCCAAAAAAAAGATTTACAATTCCTGAAATTAGTAAAGCAAAAATTAAATCTGATAAAAAATATAAGATTACAAAAATTATTTGGCAAACAAACTACTCGAATCGCTCAAGTCTTCCAGTTTATTTAAACTATCTTTTTAATAGGTTACTATCTTTAGATTTTGAATATAGATATGTAAGTACAGAAGCTAGACTTGAATATATAGAAAAGAATGGAACTAAAGAGCAGTTTGAAGCTTTTAAAAAACTAACTGATGGGGCAGCACAAGCTGATTTTTGGAGAGTTTTTACCCTTTTAAAAGAGGGAGGAGTTTATTTAGATATTGATGCCCATCTTGTCTGGCCTTTATCAAAAATTATAAAGCCTAATGATGAAGAGGTTTTTTTAATGACTAAACATAATTATAGCAACTACTTTATAGCAAGTGCTCCTGGTAATAAGTATCTAAAAAAAACTCTTGATTTGATAGTTGAAAATATTGAACAAAAAAAGATAGGTAATGGTGTTTATGATTTAACAGGACCAACAGTACTAAATCTTGCAATAGGTGAAGATAAAGTAAATAGTAGACACAATAAAATAACTTGTGTGCAAGGAAGTTTTACTAATGAGTATTTTCAGTATATTGATAAACCAAGAGGAAAATGGACCCATGCAAAAAAAGAGGAATTATTAAAAGAAGATAATAGTTCTTTTATTATTAAATAAAATTATTAGAGAATCAAATGTTAAATATAAAAAGTTTAAGTTCAATACCTTTAGAAAGGATTTCTTACTATTCATTGATAGTTTTTGCCTTTACCCTCCCTCTTTCAAGGGCTGCAATTAGTTTTTTTTTAATATGGTTTGTCCTTTTAGTGATATTAAAAAGAAATTATAAAAATAGTTTTGAAAAATTAAAAGAAAAAGATATTTTTAAATTTATAATTTTATATTTCATATATATTATTATAAGTTCCTTTTGGGGAGATGATACAACTAATACAATAAGACATCTAAGGCTCTACTCTTATTGGATAATTTTACCAGCAATAGTTATTTTAATAAAAAAAGAGTGGACTAATGTAATTTTAAATGCATTTTTTGTGGGTGTTTTTATTAGTGAACTATTATCTTATAGTATTTATTTTAATTTTGGAATAATTGAGAATACTGGGGGAAATATAGCACCTTTTATGACATCAATTCATTATAGTGTTTTTTTAGCCTTTACTTCTTTAGTTCTGTTATATAAAATTACATTTGAAGATAAATCATTAAAGATTAGAATTTTAATAATTTCTTTTTTTATTATGACTTTTATAAATCTAATGATTTCCAATGGAAGAACAGGACAAGTTGCTTTTTTAACTACTTTAATTATATTTGTTATAGTTAAATTTAGGGCTAATATTAAAAAAATTATTATTAGTTTATTTTTCTTAATAAGTATTATGTATTTTGCATATTCAAATTTAAATACATTTCAAACCCGTGTAAATACTACTGTAGCTAGTATAAATAAAGCCATTTTAAATAGTAATTTTGATAGTTCTTGGGGAATTCGTGCAGCTTTTTGGATAATTACATATGATGCATTAAAAGATAGACCATTCTTTGGATATGGTTTAGGAGATTATGAAATTGCAGCTAAAAAAGTTATAGCTGAACATGATTATAAATTTATGAATGAAAATGTAAAAAATTTTGTCACTTCTTATCACTATCATAATCAATATTTAATGATTGCAGTTGAAGGAGGGATTATTGCTCTTTTCCTTTTTTCTCTTATTCTATATAAATTATATAAATTAAGAATTGAGGAAATAGAATTAAAAGACATTAGTATAATTGGATTAACAACTCTTTTAGTTAGTTTTGTAGGTGATCCAATGTTATTTTTGCAGTTTCCTCTAGTTCTTTTCTTATTTATTGTTTCTTTGTTTATATCTAATTCAAATTAAAATAAAAAATGAATATTAATATGAAAAATAATACATTAATAATATGTTTATCTCCAAATAGAGGAGGCATGGAAATTTCATCCCTTAAACTCGCTTCTAAGCTTGAAAGTTATGTTAATATATTTTTTTTAACACGAAAGAGTAGTTTTATAGATTCAAATTTAGATAAATATCTAAATAACTCATTAAATAATAAATTTAGTATTTCTTTTAGTTCAAACTTAAGTATAAAATTAATATTTTTAATTAGAAAAATAGTTAAAAGTAAGAATATTAAAAATGTAATATTTTTTGGCGCAAGTGAAATAAAATCTTTGTATTTTGCTTTTTTGGGATTAAATATTAATTTTATAGTTAGGCATGCTACAACAAAACTTACATCTAAAAGGGATTTTATTCATAAGCTTTTATATTCAAATGTTAATTATCATGTTGCAATTAGTGAACACTTAAAAGAAAATGTAAAAAAAATTGTTCCTTTAAACAATCATTGTGAAGTAAAAGTTATTTATCCTTCTATAAAAATTGAAAATTATGATTTTAATAATATTTTATCTAGTAGAAAAAGAAATGAGAAAATCAGAATAATTCATACAGGAAGAATTATAAAAGGTAAAGGGCAATTAGATGCAATTTTAGCTTGTGAAATATTATATAAAAACAATATAGAGTTTGATTTTTTTATTCTTGGTTCCTTTGAAAATGGTTTCGAAATAGAATTTAAGAAAGTATATGAAAAACTTAAATATAAAGATTCAATACATTTAATTGGTTTTGAAAAAGATATATTTAAATATTTGATGAATTCAGATATTTTTTTATTTCCTAGTTATGGAGAAGGTTTCTGTAATTCTTATGCGGAAGCTCTTTCATGTGGATTATATTGTATAAGTTATGAAAATACAACATTTATAGAATTTAAGAAATTAGGCTTTATAAATGCATTATCTAAAAATAAAGATATTGAGTTACTAAAAGATGAATTATACAAAGCTGTATTTTTTATCTCATCTAATGATACATATAGACAAAAAAATTTAGATTTAGCAAAACATCTTTTTTCAGTTGATTCTGAAGTTAATGGTTATTTAAAATTATTAAAGTAGAGAGAAGAAGTAGATGTTGTTTAATAGCTATGAATTTATATTTGTATTTTTGCCAATAGTATTTTTTGTATATTTCTACCTAAATAGTAAAAGATTAACTGTAGGAGCAAAAGGGTTTTTAGTATTTGCAAGCTTGTTTTTTTATTCTTGGTGGAATGTAGTATACCTGCCATTAATCTTAAGTAGTATGCTCTTTAACTATGTAATAGGTAATAGTTTAGCATTTGATAATAAAAGAGGTATTAATAAAGGTTTTTCTAAAAATACAATCCTAACCTTTGGAATAGTTTGTAACCTGGCACTTCTTGGATACTTTAAATATGCAGATTTTTTTATATTAAATTTAAACCTTGTAACAGATATACAAGTAGAACCACTAAATCTACTTCTTCCTTTGGCTATTTCATTTTTTACCTTCCAACAAATAGCATATTTAGTTGATAGCTATAGAGATGAGACAAAGGAGTATGATTTTTTGAATTATGCACTGTTTGTAACTTTTTTCCCTCAATTAATTGCAGGTCCAATAGTTCATCATAAAGAGATGATGCCACAGTTTGCATCTAAATGGAATTTAGTTAAAAATTATAGAAATATAGCTCTTGGACTTTTTATATTTTCATTGGGACTTTTTAAAAAAGTAGTAATAGCAGATACCTTTGCAGAATGGGCAACTAATGGATTTGATAGGGCAGTAACATTAAACCTAGTAGAAGCCTGGGCAACATCTTTGTCTTATACCTTTCAATTGTACTTTGACTTTAGTGGATATACAGATATGGCAATAGGAATAGCACTGTTGTTTAATATAAAACTTCCTATAAACTTTAATAGCCCATATAAAGCATTAGATATACAAGACTTCTGGAGAAGATGGCATATAACACTTTCAAGATTCCTAAGAGATTATATCTATATTCCATTAGGAGGGAATAGAAAAGGAAACTTTAGAACCTATGTAAATCTTATGGCAACATTTGTAATAGGTGGATTGTGGCATGGAGCAGGGTGGACATTTGTATTCTGGGGATTTTTGCATGGAGTTGCATTGTGTATACATAGAGTTTGGCAAAGTATAGGGTTTAGACTTCCAAAAGTAATAGCATGGTTCATAACCTTCAACTTTGTAAATATAGCCTGGATATTTTTTAGAGCAAAAGAGTGGGATGATGCGGTTAAAGTATTATCTTCTATGTTCTCTCTTGATAATGTAGTGTTAAGTCCAAAATTAATGTTTTTAACAAAAGTTTTAGAAATAGATAATATTATATATGATAGAGTTTTTTGTATATCAGAGGAGGGGAATAGAGTAATAATTTTTTTAGTTTTCTTCTTTACAATTATACTTTTTTCAAAAAATTCAATAGTAAAACTTCTATTATTCAAAATAAGTTTTAAATCAGTTATTTTTAGTAGCTTTTTATTTATTTATAGTGTTTTTCAACTCACAAAAGTGAGTGAGTTTTTATATTTTAATTTTTAGGAATTTTTGTGCTTTATAAAGATTGGATAAAAAGATGGTTTCTCTTTATTTTTTTTATACCTTTTTTAGTAATTGTAAACTATTTAGTAGATCCTTATGAAATATATATGAATGATTTTTTTAATTTAGAAAAAACAAAACAAGCTAAAAAAATTAGATTATCAAAAATTGAACATATAAAAATTATTAAACCAAAAGTTTTAGTAATGGGAACTTCTAGAGTCGAAAATGGATTTGATCCAAAACATAAATATTTTGAAGACAGTGGCTATAATTTTGGATTATCAGGTGCTTCAATGTATGAAATATCTAAAAGTTTTGAATTCATTGTAAATCAAATTCAACCCAAAAAAGTTTTGCTTGTTCTTGATTGGATTATGTTTAATTCATATAATCAAGTTAGAGTAAAAGATTTTAATGAATATTTTAATAAAGATTTTAATAAATATAAATATTTAATATCTTCTGATATGACAGGAGAGAGCTTTGTTACTATTTTAGATAATTTTAAAAATAAAAAAAGTAGTTATTTAGATAATGGACAGCTAAAACATGATTCAAAAGCAAATGATATATTAAAACATGGTGGACAAAAGAATGTAATGATCAAGGAAGAAGCTTTTTACTATAAAAAGTACACTGTTCAGAATAATTATGGGGATACTAAAAGAGATGCTTTCCTTGATTTTGAAGATTTACTTAATTTTGCATTTTCAAAGGATATTCAATTGGAAATAATATTTGGTCCTTCTCATATTAGACAATGGGAAGCATTTTCTTATTATCATGATTACAATTTACTTTTAAATTGGAAAAAGAAGGTTGTATTAACTGTAGATAGGCTTTCTCATAAATATAATAAAAAATCTTTTAATATTGTTGATTTTAGTATTTATAACAAATATACATCTGAAAAAATACCTTCTAAAAAAGAGGAATTAATGAAATATTATTGGGAAGGAAGTCATTATAGAAATAGTTTAGGCCAGTTGGTTCTAGATTTTCTTTATGGAGATATTTATGATAAGGAGTTGGGAGTAGTGTTAACAAAAAAAAATATAGATGAACATTTAAAAAAGTTGCTTTTAGATAGGAAAAAGTATATAGATAGTAAAGAGTATAAGTTTAAAATTAATGGTTATTTAAAATTATTAAAGTAGAGAGAAGAAGTAGATGTTGTTTAATAGCTATGAATTTATATTTGTATTTTTGCCAATAGTATTTTTTGTATATTTCTACCTAAATAGTAAAAGATTAACTGTAGGAGCAAAAGGGTTTTTAGTATTTGCAAGCTTGTTTTTTTATTCTTGGTGGAATGTAGTATACCTGCCATTAATCTTAAGTAGTATGCTCTTTAACTATGTAATAGGTAATAGTTTAGCATTTGATAATAAAAGAGGTATTAATAAAGGTTTTTCTAAAAATACAATCCTAACCTTTGGAATAGTTTGTAACCTGGCACTTCTTGGATACTTTAAATATGCAGATTTTTTTATATTAAATTTAAACCTTGTAACAGATATACAAGTAGAACCACTAAATCTACTTCTTCCTTTGGCTATTTCATTTTTTACCTTCCAACAAATAGCATATTTAGTTGATAGCTATAGAGATGAGACAAAGGAGTATGATTTTTTGAATTATGCACTGTTTGTAACTTTTTTCCCTCAATTAATTGCAGGTCCAATAGTTCATCATAAAGAGATGATGCCACAGTTTGCATCTAAATGGAATTTAGTTAAAAATTATAGAAATATAGCTCTTGGACTTTTTATATTTTCATTGGGACTTTTTAAAAAAGTAGTAATAGCAGATACCTTTGCAGAATGGGCAACTAATGGATTTGATAGGGCAGTAACATTAAACCTAGTAGAAGCCTGGGCAACATCTTTGTCTTATACCTTTCAATTGTACTTTGACTTTAGTGGATATACAGATATGGCAATAGGAATAGCACTGTTGTTTAATATAAAACTTCCTATAAACTTTAATAGCCCATATAAAGCATTAGATATACAAGACTTCTGGAGAAGATGGCATATAACACTTTCAAGATTCCTAAGAGATTATATCTATATTCCATTAGGAGGGAATAGAAAAGGAAACTTTAGAACCTATGTAAATCTTATGGCAACATTTGTAATAGGTGGATTGTGGCATGGAGCAGGGTGGACATTTGTATTCTGGGGATTTTTGCATGGAGTTGCATTGTGTATACATAGAGTTTGGCAAAGTATAGGGTTTAGACTTCCAAAAGTAATAGCATGGTTCATAACCTTCAACTTTGTAAATATAGCCTGGATATTTTTTAGAGCAAAAGAGTGGGATGATGCGGTTAAAGTATTATCTTCTATGTTCTCTCTTGATAATGTAAATTTTTATACATATAAAATTAGTTCATTACTTGTCTCAATAAATGGTAATGACAAGACATTAGGGTTAAGTGTTTTTGCATTTATTTTAGTCTTATATTTTAATAATAGTATGTACTATTATAATAATAATTTTGATAAAAATAGAAAAAGTAGTCTTTTGACATCTTTTTTATTATCTTATGCTGTAATTGAAGTGCATAGAGTATCTGTATTTCTGTATTTCAATTTTTAGGGGGGTATTATGAGTAATAAAAAATATATTTATAATAGTTTAATTATTTCATCTTTTATTGTTGCATTTGTATTGGGATTTAATTTTGTTGTTGACCCTTATGGAGTTTTTAATAATAAACCTATTAAAGGTTTTAATGATGTTAAAAATCACACGATAAGTGAAAAGATGACAAAGTTTTATCAAGCTAAAAATAGTGATTTTGATATTTTATTAATTGGTACTTCTAGAATGGAACATATTAATCCCAAATATATTGAAAAATATATTAATGGTAAAGCATATAATCTTGGACTGCAGGGATCTGGAATATCAACACAATATACAAATATAAAATATTTTATAAAAAATAAAAATATACATTTTATAGTATTAGGTTTAGATTTTTTTTCATTTAGTCCAGAGAATATAGATAATTATAAAAAATTAGAAAAAACTAGATATACAGATTATTATTTAAAAGATTATATGGATTCACTTTTTAGTATTCAAACATTAAGAAGATCATTTAAAACTATATTAGAAAGTTCAGAAGGAATGATTCAACAAGTAAATTCAAGAGGCTGGGATACAGAGTATTATAATATGAAAAAATATACAGAAAAAGGGGAACCTTGGTTAGAAAAAAGAGTTAATAATCCTATCAAATTAAGTGTTGCAAATTATAATAGTGAAAGATTTAGAAATCCAAAATTTTTAAAAGAAGGCCTTGAAATTTTAGATAAAATCGTTAAATTATGTAAAGAAAATAATATTAAGCTTTATATGTTTACCTCTCCTTTATATAAAAATGTATATGATGTAATAGAAGAAAATGGGTGTAAAGATAGTTATGATTATTGGAAAAAGAGTTTAAGAAAATATAAAAATATTTATGATTTTAGCTATAAAAATAGTATTACTCTCAATTATAGAAATTATGTAGATCCTTCCCACTATCAATCACATGTAGGTGATTTAATACTAAAAAGAATTTTTAGACCAGAGAGTAGTGATTTACCGGAAGATTTTGGAGTTTTATTAGATTAAATTTTGAAATTTTTCTAATATATTTTTTATCTCATCAAACTGTTTTTTACTATCAAATATCTCTTTTGCTCTATTCTTTCCATTTTGAGCAAGGGTTTTTCTAAGTTCTTCATCTTTTTGGATTAATAATAGTTTTTCAAAAAGGTCATTCTCTTTTTCATCATCAAATAAAAGACCACTTCTATTATCTTCAATTATCTCAAGTGGTCCTCCTTTATTATTTCCTAAAACACAGATTCCACATTTCATAGCTTCAATTAAAACTAAACCAAAAGTCTCTTTTTTTGTAGCTAAAACTAAACAATTAGAAATCTGCATTAATTCAGAGGCATTATTTACAAAACCAGTAAAAATATCCTCTTTGTATATATTTTTAAGCTTTTCTAAATAGTTTTCATCCATAGTATGACCTATAACAAGAGTTTTTGCATTTATACCTTTTTCTCTTAGGTTTTTTACTGCTTCTAAAACTAAATGTTGCCCCTTTGGTATCTCTATTCTTCCTACAATTGAGACTAGAAATTCATCTTTTATATTATATTTTTCTTTTAGCTCATTTTTTTTCTCTTGGCTTATCTCTTGAAAATCTTTTGCACCAATATAACTTTCAAATATTTTCGGTCTAACTTCAAGGGGAATAAACTCTTCAAGCTGTTTTTTTACAAGTTTTGTTACAGCAATTATGGCATCAAGGTTTTTATATAAAAATTTATGATAAAAATCATCTTTAAACCTTGTCATATGCATATGTCTAGTTTGAATTATTTTTGGTTTCCTTTTAGAAAAAAGTTTTGCCAAAACGGCAATAGGCAAATCTTTAGTCCAATGAAGATGAATAATATCTATCTCATTTTTATCTATTATTTTTGCCAAGTTTAAAAAGGCTCTTTTTTTTAGTTTTAAGTATGAGATTTTATTTTTATCAAAATAAGAATCAAGTCTAGAATTTTTTCCTATAACGGCCATTGCCTTTAATTCAATGGTCAAATCTTTCATATAAAGTTCAAGTCCACCTAAATCTGGAGACAAACATATTTCTAATATTTTTTTATCCAAGGAATAAGACACCTTTTGTTATAATATATGTTTAATATTTTATCAAAAAGTTTATTATTTTATTGTAAGAAGTGAGTTAGATGAGTTATAGATATATTATAAATATTGGTTGTGAGAAGTTTAAAGAGTTTACTTTAAATATTAAAAATATTTTTAGTGAGAACCAACAAACCATTCACAAAGCTAGAAATGAGCTTAAAATATTTAATTTTGAGCAAGAAGAGTTAGTTGTAAAATCTTTTAAAAAACCAAATCTTTTAAATAGACTTATCTATTCATACTTTAGAAGTTCAAAGGCAAAAAAGTCTTATGATAACTCTATAATAATTGGTGATTTTACACCAAAACCAGTCTCATATATTGAGTATTTCTCTTATGGTTTGATTGAACAAAGCTATTTTATAAGTCAAAGATTTGATTATGACTTTACAATTAGAGAACCTCTTATAAAACCAGATTTTGAAAATAAAGAGGAGATTTTTAAAGCTTTTGCAAATTTTAGTTTCAAACTTCATGATAGAGGTATTTTCCATAAAGATTTTTCTCCTGGAAATATTCTTGTAAAAGTTTTAGAAAATGGTTATGAGTTTAAAATAGTTGATATAAACAGAATGAAGTTTATGCCATTATCTCTAGAAAAAAGATTAAAAAACTTTTCAAAACTATGGGCAAAAAATGAAGATATGAAGATAATCGCACAAGAGTATGCAAAACTTATGAATGAAGATGAAGAGAAGTGTATTGATTTGGCAATTAGATTTTCCCAAAAACATAAAGATAGAATCAATATGAAAAAGAGATTAAGAGGAATAGAAGTTGTTGATTAATTTGATGTATCATCACGCAAATAGTGATAGATGTAGCAATGAATTAGAGATTTTAAAAGAGCATATCAAATATATAAGTGAAAATTTTAAAACAGTTTTCCCAACAGAGGAAAAACTTAGTGGCAAAAATGCTTGTTTGGTTTTTGATGATGCATATGTCGACTTTTATTATCTGATTTTTCCTATTTTAAAAGAGTTTAAGATAAAAGCACTTTTGGCAGTTCCTACAAAGTATATTTTGGATTCATCTCAAAATGATAAAAATCTTAGAATGAGCTTTGAGCATAATGATGAGTTTAAAAACTATGAAAAAGGAACTTTTTGCACTTTTAGTGAGATGAAAGAGATGATTAACAGTGGTTTGGTTCAAATTGTTTCCCATTCCCATTCTCATACAAATTTATTAGAAGAGAGCATAAATTTAGATGAAGAGTTAGTTTTGTCAAAGAAAATATTAGAAGAGAAGTTAAACATTTGTGTTGAAACCTTTGTTTACCCTTTTGGAAAATATAATGAAGAGATTGCAAAAAGAACCCATGAAATATATAAATACTCTTTTAGAATAGGAAATGCAATTCACAAAGATTTTTCTGGGATAAAGGGGATAAACTACAGAGTTGATGCAGATGGTTTAAGTAAACCAGATGAAATATTTAAATTTACAAAGCTTTTAAAATACAGATTTAAAGCTTTTTTAAAATCATTTTAGGAAAATTATGAATATTAGTGCAGTAGTTTTAGCAAAAAACAGTGAAAATACCTTAGAAAAAACACTTGAAGCCTTAAAGGGTTTTGATGATGTTGTTGTTTATGATAATGGTTCAATAGATAATACAGTTCAAATTGCTCGAAAATATTCAAATGTAAATTTGATTGAGGGTGAGTTTAGAGGTTTTGGCTGGACAAAAAATAGGGCTTCAAGTTTTGCAAAAAATGATTGGATTTTGATAATTGATAGTGATGAAGTTGTTGATTCAAAACTTTTTGAAACTCTAAAAAACAAAAAACTTGATGATAATACAGTCTATAAACTAAACTTTAAGGCGTTTTATAAAGATATTCAAGTTAAATATTGTGGTTGGAATAATCAAAAAATAAAAAGACTATATAATAAAAAATTTACAAAATACAATAGTAATGATGTGCACGAAGATATAATAACTGATGGCTTTAAAATAGAGGAATTAGAAGGAAATGTGGAACACTACAGTTATCAATCAATTTCACAATTTGTTATAAAAGCTGATTACTATTCATCTTTATATGCAAAAAATAATGTAGGAAAGAAAAAATCTTCACCCACAAAAGCATTTTTTAATGCAATGTACTCATTTTTTAGAACATACTTTTTAAAAAAAGGTTTTTTAGATGGTTATGTTGGACTTATTATTGCCTATTCACACATGGTAACAAACTTTTACAAATATATAAAACTATACGAAGCAAACAAAGAGTTAGAGAATGAATCTATTAATAACTAGACATGATAAAATAGGGGATTTTGTGGTGACACTTCCCCTTTTTAAGGCTATAAAAGAGCAATATCCTGAGGTTAAAATAACAGCACTTGTATCAAAAATAAATTTCCAGTTTGCAAAATCTTTAGAGTTTATTGATGATGTGATTTTATTTGATAAAGAGGATCTTTTAAAAACTAAACAAGAGATAAAAACTAAAAAATTTGATGCAAGTATCTCTTGTTTTATTGACACAGCTTTGGGAAAACTCCTCTTTTTAAGTGGTATAAAAAAAAGAGTTGCTCCTGCAACTAAGGTTGCTCAACTTTTTTTTAACAAAAGAGTAAAGCAAAGAAGAAGCAGAGTTGAAAAAAAAGAGTGGGAATACAATTTGGATTTGGGTCTTGCTCTTTTTTCTGAACTAAAACTTGAATTTACAAGACCTTTGATTGATTTTGGTGTGAAAAAAGAGAAAAGAGTAGTTTTCCATCCTGGTTTTGGTGGAAGTAGTGATGGAAATCTAACTTTAGATGATTATATAAATCTTGCAAGAGTAGTAAGTCAAAGCTCATATAAAGTTGTTTTTACTTTTGGACCAGATGATACTTTTTCAAAAGAGTTTATAGAAAAAAACATAGATTTTAAAGCAGAACTAATAGATTCAAAAATGTCTTTAATAGATTTTACAAAATATATTAGTGAAGCTTCACTTTTTGTTAGTACTTCAACGGGTCCTATGCACCTTGCAGGATTAACTAATACAAAAACTCTCTCGTTTTTTGGTGATACTTTATTTGCAAGTTCAAAAAGATGGGGAACTATAAGTGAGGAATCAAATCAAAACAATTTTATGATACCAAAAAATTACAATAGAGAGATTTATGAGAAGATTGAAAAAAGATTAAAAGAGATAGTTAATGAATAAAGCTCCATTTTTTTGGGACTCTTTTTCTGATCAACCTGAAGTTATAAAAGATAAAACCTATAAAAAAGCAATGAGAAAAAGGTATTTCTTTGATTATCTAAAGATGTTTTTTACTTCACTTTTTATTCTTCCTTTATCAATTGTTTTAATGAAGTTTTTTCAAGCAAAAAAGAATGAAATCAAAGATATTTATGGTCTTGGTGTAAATTTGGATAAAGGTGATTTGCAACAAAGCTTAATTGAAGAGCTTGGTGTTAAAAATCTTCTCATACGAATCCCTTTATGGGATGTGAAAAATATTGATTCTTATGTGAAGTTTGCAAAGAGTTTTAATGAGTTTTCTAAAAAAGAGATTTTACTTAATATTATGCAAGATAGAGAAAATATTGAGGATTTAAGACTTTTTAAACAAAATCTTCAAATAATCTTTAAAAAGTTTGAAAATATTTCCCAAGAGTATCAAATAGGAACTACAATAAATAGAGCAAAATGGGGTTTTTTTAGTGTACAAGAGTATTTGAACTTTTACAAAGTAGCTCAAGATTTAAGAGATGAAGAGTTTAAAGAGTATAAACTTTTAGGTCCTAGTGTTATAGATTTTGAGTATTATCATACAATAAGAGCTCTATTTAATTTTGAAGATATAAAGTTTGACAAAGTAAGTTCCCTTTTGTATGTGGATAGAAGGGGAAAACCAACAAATACACAATATGGATTTTTTGATACAAAAAATAAAATAGATTTGCTTTACACTCTTTGTAAACTCTCAAATAAATGTGGTGATGATATATATATTACAGAGGTAAACTGGCCTTTGTCAAACACAGCTCCCTATGCTCCAACCAGTGAAAAAGAGTGTATTTCTTGTGAAGATTACACAAAATATATTAGAGACTATTTTGAAATAGCAAAAAAAAGTAAAAAGATAAAAAAAGTCTATTGGCATCAACTGATTGCTCCTGGGTATGGATTAGTTGATAATAGGGATTCAAAAATAGTAAAATACCCGCAATTTTATGCTTTTAAAGAGATGGTAAAAAATGGTTAAAACGATATTTATAGAGATACCTACTTGGTTAGGCGATGCTATTATGGCAACTCCTGCAATTGAAAATATTATAAAAACATATCCTAAGGCAAAGATTACTCTTCTTGGCTCTTACGTCTCAACAAAAGCTTTTGAAGGCTTTCCAAATATTCAAAGAGTAATTATTGATGAGACAAAAAAGAGTGGAAATAGATATCTAAATCTAATAAAACAAGCAAGAAGCATTGGAAAAGTGGATTTGGCAATCTCTTTTAGAAGAAGCTTCTCTTCAAAGTTTATGATGCTTTTTGTAAAGGCAAAAAAGAAGTTTAATTATAGAAGATTAACAAAAAAAGAGATACATCTAGTTTTAAGATACAATGATTTTGTAAATAAAGTTTTAAATCTAAACAATAGTGCAGGGGGCTTAAAACTTTACTTTGAACCTTTCTCATATACTAAACCAACGCTAGGAATAAATCCAGGAGCAACATATGGAAGTGCAAAAAGATGGTATCCTGGGGAGTTTGCAAAAGTTGCAACAAAACTATCAAAAGATTATGATATTGTTATTTTTGGTGGACCAGGAGAAGTTGAGATTGCAAAAGATATTGAAAATATCTTAATTGAAAATGGTGTTAAAAACTATCAAAATCTAGCAGGAAAAACTTCAATAAAAGAGTTAATAGAGAAGATTGCTGGACTTTCTCTTTTTATCACAAATGATAGTGGACCTATGCATGTGGCTGCTGCATATCAAGTTAAGACGGTGGCTATTTTTGGACCAACAAAATTTACTGAAACAAATCAATGGAACAACAAAAACGGTATTATAGTAACTAAAAATTTGGATTGTGCACCATGTATGAAAAGAAAGTGTCCTTTAGGACATCATAACTGCATGAAGTTAATTACTGCTTCTGATGTATTAGAAGCAATAGAGGAAAACTTCTCATAATTTAGAGTTTTATCAAAATTTCAATATAATATCACCCATTTATGTAAACTAATTCAAAAGAGTATTTATGAAATATAACAATATAGATTTTAATGAAAAAAATATTTTAATAACTGGAGCCGCAGGTTTTATTGGCTCAAGTCTCTGTTTTTACTTTCAAGAGAACTATCCAAAAGCAAATGTTGTAGCTCTTGATATATTTAGAAGTGGAGAGACCTTTTCAAATGGGAATTTAAAAAGTTTTGGACACTTTAAAAACCTTTTAGGGTTTAAAGGACAAGTAATAAGTGGAGATATAAATGATAAAGAGCTTTTAAAAGATTTGGAAAACTCTTTTAAATTTGATTATATTTTCCATCAAGCAGCTATCTCTGACACAACAGTTCAAGAGCAAAATGTGATGATTCAAACAAATGTAAATGCCTATGAGGATTTATTAAAACTTGCAATCAAACACAATGCAAATATGATTTATGCAAGTTCAGCAGCAACCTATGGGGATAGTGACAGATTTGAAATTGGTTTTGAACAACCAAATAATGCTTATGGTTTTTCAAAAGTTATGATGGATAATATTACCTATAAATACATAGAACAAGGGGTAAATATCTCTATTGTTGGATTAAAATATTTTAATGTTTATGGTCCAAGGGAGTTTTTCAAAAATAAAACTGCTTCTATGGTAGTGCAGTTTGGACATCAAATCTTAAGAGGTGATACTCCAAAGCTATTTGAGGGAAGTGATAAAATTTTAAGAGATTTTATCTATATTGAAGATGTAATTCAAGCAAATATTAAAGCTTGTTCTCCTAAAAAGAGTGGTGTTTATAATGTAGGAACTGGAAATGCTAGAAGCTTTGAAGACATTGTAAATATTCTGCAAAAAGAACTTAATATTGACAATGGAAAAGAGTATATTCCAAACCCTTATGTGGGAGCTTATCAATTCTTTACCCAAGCAAATATTGATTCAACTAAAGAAAATTTAGATTATGAACCAAGATTCTCAATGGAAGAGGGAATAAAAGCTTATATTCCTGAGATTAAAAGATTGTTTGATACAGAAGTTAAAAAAGGGTAAGCGTTGAGAAATATTCAAGAGTTAGCACAACAAAAAGAGTCAAAAATCCTAGTAATAGGTGATTTGATGATAGATGAATATCTATGGGGAGATTGTGAAAGAATCTCTCCTGAAGCTCCCGTTCAAATAGTTGATATTAAAAAAGAGAGTACACTATTAGGTGGAGCTGGAAATGTTATTAGCAATCTAGTTGCTTTTGGAGTAGATGTTGGAGTTTTATCTGTAGTTGGAGATGATGAAGTTGGTCTTTTAGTAAAAAATATGATTTCAAAACAAGGAGCAAAAGCTTTTTTAGTTGAACAAAAGGGAAGAAAAACTTCAAGAAAAACTAGACTTATGGCTTCAAATTCTCAAGTTGTAAGATATGACAAAGAGAGTAAAAATGATATCTCTCCAATTAGTGTAAAAGCTTTATTTGAGAGATTTCAAGAGAAAATAAATCATTATGATGTGGTTCTTATTTCAGATTATAACAAAGGTGTTTTAACAAAAGAACTTTTAAATAAAGTTATCTCTTACTCTAATCAAATTGGAAAAAAAGTTCTTGTGGACCCTAAAGGAAATGATTTTAGTAAATATAGTGGAGCTTATCTTTTAACTCCAAATAAAAAAGAGGCAGAACTTGCAACTGGATTTAAAATTCAAAGTGATTTAGATCTAAAAGAGGCTTTGGCTAAACTACAAAAAACTGCAAATCTTGGAGTCTCTGTTATAACTTTGAGTGAGAATGGAATTGCAATTTTAGATAAAGATGAAGTTACAATCAAACCAACTGTTGCAAGGGAAGTTTATGATGTAACAGGAGCTGGAGATACGGTTTTAGCTTCACTTGGTTTTGCTTTATCTTTAGGATGTGATATTTTTAAAGCAACAGAGTTTGCAAATTTAGCTGCTGGAGTTGTTGTTGGAAAAATAGGAAGTGCGACAGCAAGTTTAGATGAAATAGAAGATTACCAAGCAACTCTTCATAAAAGTTCAATTGAACTTCATATAAAATCTTTTGTGCAGATTGAAAAAACAGTAAAGAGATTAAGAAATCAAGGCAAAAGTGTAGTTTTTACAAATGGTTGTTTTGATATTTTGCATAAAGGTCATGTAAGTTACTTAAACACAGCAAAATCTTTTGGTGATATATTAATTTTAGGTCTTAACTCTGATAAAAGTGTAAAAAGGTTAAAAGGGAAAAATAGACCAATAAATACTCAAGATGATAGGGCATATATTTTATCAGCTTTAGAGTGTGTTGATTATGTTGTTATTTTTGATGAAGATACTCCTTATGAACTTATAAAACTTGTACAACCTGATGTTTTGGTTAAAGGTGCAGATTATGAAGGCAAAGAGGTTGTTGGTTCAGATATAGCAAAGCAGACTAAACTTGTAACTTTTGTAGATGGAAAAAGTACAACAAAAACAATAGAAAAAATAAAAAAGGCAAAATAAATTGAAAAACGTTATTGAAAAAGAGTTTTTAGGACATTTAGAGACTATTCAAAAAGTTATTGAAACAATGAATGAACCATTGCAAAAAGCTTCAAAGCTTGCTGTTGAGACACTAAAAAATGGTAATAAAATTCTATTATTTGGAAATGGTGGAAGTGCAGCAGACGCTCAACATATAGCAGCAGAATTAACAGGAAGATATAAAACAGAAAGACGTGGACTACCTGGAATTGCCCTTACAACAGATACATCAGCACTAACAGCTATTGGAAATGATTATGGATATGATAGAGTTTTTGATAGACAAGTTGAATCTTTGGCACAAAAAGGGGATTTACTTATTGGGATTTCTACTTCTGGAAACTCAAAAAATGTAATTAATGCTTTTAAAGTTGGTCAGGAAATAGGGTGCAAAATTGTTGGTCTAACTGGAAGAGATGGAGGAGCTATGAATGAGTATTGTGATGTAAATTTAATTGTTCCTTCAAATGATACTCCAAGAATTCAAGAGATGCATATACTTTTCGGACACACTATTTGTCAAATTATAGATAATGAGTTAAGCTAATAGATGAGTTTTACAATTGATTTTAGATCAAATAATCTTTTAATAGATGAGCTTTTAAAGCAAGAGAGTATTTCAAAGCCTAAAAAAAGCTCATTTGTAGATAAACTTTTTGTAAAGAAAAAAGAGTATGCATATATCTATTTTCATACTGGAACTTTAGATAATGAAGCAACGGAAAAGATAAAAAATGCAAAATTAGTTATTGTAAACTCTTTATTAGCTCAAAAAGAGGTTTTATCTAAATTAAATATTGAAAAAGAAAAAGTTCAGGTAATCTATCCAGCTATTAATATGGAATATAAAAAACCAAAAGAGGTCAAAGAACAATTTTGCAATAAACATCAAATTGATTCAAAAAAGAAGATTATATTTTTTACAGGGAAAAATCTAAAATCTTCTGGAGTTATTGAGTTTATAAATATAACTATGCAACTAACTATGCCTGATATTTTTATGATAATTGCAGGAGATAGTAAACAAATCTACAACTTGAAATTTCAACTTTCAAAATTTAATCTTGAGGAAAAACTTCTTCTTTTGGAAGATTATAGTGACACAAATGAGCTATTTTTAGCTTCAGATATTTTTCTTTTGCCTACTCATAATAAAAGTTTTGCTACAAATGTTCTAAAAGCGATGTTTTGTAAATGTGTTGTTTTTACAACTGCAAATAATGCAGCAAAAGAGTTAATTGATGTTTTCTCTACGATGGAAAATCCAAGTGATAGAAGTATTCAGTTTAAACTTGAAGCAATACTTCAAAACAAAGAAGATATGAAACTAATAAAAAAACAGAATAGAAAAGTTGCCAAAGAGTATAGTTTGGAAAATCAACTTCAAAAGTTCAATGCCCTTTTAGAGACTCTTTAATCTTTTCTTATATGTAAAAAAGAGGCAAATTTAGGTTTGCCATTTTTTGTAAAACCAAAATATTTGAAAGTTACAATCTCTCCAATTTTTGGTGGATTCTCTCTTTGCTCTTTTGTAAAACCACCTCCTAGATTAAAAGTGATTCCATTTTCAAGTTTTATAACTAGACTTTTTAAAACTTTTGTTTTTTCTGAGATATTAATATCTATAACTTCTCCTTCCATATCTTGGGCATTTTTCATTTTTAAAACAAAGGGTGTTCTTCCTGCTTGATACTCTTTACTTGGATCTTTTACAATTACACCTTCACCTTTATTTAGAACAATCTCATTAAAAAAACTATTAAGATTTTCCTCATTTTTAACTTTTTTTTGTTCTATTATTTTTACTTTTTCATTTGGATTTTTTTCAAACCAATTTTTTGCCTTTTCTAATCTTTTATAGAAGTCCCCTTTTGCATTTGGTATTTCAAAGATATTGTAAGTTATCTCTTCCCATTTTTTGGAAGGATTTTTATCTAAAACAATACTTTGAATATTTTCAAAATCATCTCTTTTTGTATATAACTCTCCATCAAGTTCAAAATTTGGAAAGTTTTTAATAAACCATTTTGGAACATAGATTACTTTTCCTTTTCGTGTAAGAAATTGCTTTCCATCCCAGTATGCTCTTATCCCATCAAGTTTTTCACTCATTACCCAAGTGTTGATATTTTCATTGTTTTTATATATTTGTGGATGTTGTAGCTCTATGGCAAAAGAGAAAATAGATAAAAGAGATAGTATAATATATTTCATTGTTAACCTTTTGAAAATAATACTAAACATTATCATAGGGAAATTATTTTAAAATTATTCTTAAATTTAAATTTAACTTAAGATTCAAAAGGTATAATACGCGAATATTTTTCACTATAAAATTTTGAAGGAACTAAAATGTCAAGAAGATGCGCAGTATCAGGAAAAGGACCTATGGTTGGTAACAACGTAAGTCACGCAAAAAACAGAACTAAGAGAAGATTTTTACCAAACTTAAGAACAGTTAAAGTTACACTAGAAGATGGTACAAGTAGAAAAATCAGAATCTCTGCTAAAGAGTTAAGAACTCTTAAAAAACAATCATAGAGAGCACTTAAGAATTAAAGTGCTTTCATGAGCATTTTTAAAAAAATAAAAAAATCCCTAGGATGGGAATTTCGTACTGCCAAACCAGAGTATGATCTAAATCCTCTTATCTATTCACAGTTAAAACCATTTAGATTACCATTAGTTCTAGTTCAAGTCGTAATGATTATTGGAACAATGGGTTATATTTTAATCGATGACTTTCCAATATTAGATGCGATTTATCAAACAGGTATTACTTTTACAACTGTTGGTTTTGGAGAAGTTGCTCCAATCTCTCCAGCTGGAAGATTTTTTACCATTACGCTAATTATTTTTGGATTTGCTCTGTTTACCCTTTCAACTGCAATTTTGATTGAAGCAGTAATTAAAGGGAATTTATTTGAACTTTATAAGGAAAGAAACATGCTTTATAAAATTGCTAGACTTAGAAAACATTTTGTCCTTTTTTATCACAATGAGTATACTGCACAATTAGCTAGACAGTTTAATCAAAACCATGTTCCATTTGTGGTTGTAGATCCAAGTGATGATATAGAAGAGATTGCAAAAGAGTGTAACTATCCATATTATGTAAAAGAGGAACCATATAAAGAGAAAGCATTTTTAAAATCTCACCTAAGTTCAGCTAAGGGTGCAATTTCACTATCTAAAAATATCTCTAACAATATTACTCTTATTGCTTCAGTTAGACTATATGAAAAAGAGTTAGGAAGGTCTCCATTTCTGATTATCTCAAATGCAGAGACTCAAAATGAAAAACTAAGACTTATGAAACTTGGAGCCGATAAAGTTGTTGCAACTCCTTCACTAATGGCAAAAAGAGTTTCAGCTATGGCAATTAGACCAGATATGGAGAATGTTTTAGAAGAGTTTTTATATAAACCAGATACTCCTATTGATATGGAAGAGGCTTTTGTACATGAAGAGTCATGGGCAGTTAATAAAGAGATAAAAGATTTACAATTAAGAGATAAATTTAAAGTCTCTATTATTGGAATTACTGAGAAAAAAGGCAGGTTTATTCAAATGCCAAAGGGTAATGTATTAATTACTCCAGGATGTAAGCTTCTTTTAGTTGGAAACCAAAGAGGAATCACAAGAGCTAAAAGAATTGTCTCTTTAAGAAACAAACCAAAAGATTTATAAGGATTTTTAAAAAATGTTTACAATTTTACCTACTAAAGGTTTTATAGACCAAATTGATGGTTTTTTTTGTGATGGTATTCATGCAGGATTGAAACCAAATGGAAAACTAGATTTGGGTTTTATTTATAGTGATACTTTGTGTGATGTGGATGCAGTATTTACACTAAACAAGTTCCAAGCAGCACCAGTAAAACATTTTCAAAGATATGAAAAAGGGTTTAAAACAAACTTTGTTTTAATCAATTCAAAAAATGCAAATGCACTAACAGGACAAAGTGGAATTGATAATATTGACAAAGTATTCTCTTCTTTGAAATTTGATTTAACAAATCCAATTATGAGCAGTACAGGAGTTATTGGAAATCCACTTCCCGTTGAAAAAATAGTATCTGGAGCAAATAGTTTTAACCTATCTTCAAAAAATGGGGATAACTTAAGCAAAGCTATTATGACAACTGATGCTTACCCTAAAACTTCACTTTATGAAGTTAAACTTGAAGATGGAAGCTCATTTAAAATTGGAAGTGTGGCAAAAGGTGCAGGGATGATAAATCCAAATCTTGCAACAATGCTTTGTTTTATCTGTACTGATGCAGCAATTCCACAAGAGGATATGAAAGAGCTTTTAGAAGCTAACTCACATACAACATTTAATGCAATTTCAGTTGATGGAGATACTTCTACAAATGATACAGTTTTATTATTAGCAAATAAAAAATCAAATACATATAATAAAGAGGCTTTTAAAGAGGCTCTTAGACTTGTAATGCATGATATGGCTATGTTAATGGTTGCTGATGGAGAGGGCGCTAAAAAAGCTGTTGCTTTTGAAGTAAACGGAGCATTAAATGACCAAGAAGCAGAGATTGCTGCTAAAGCACTCTCTAACTCACTATTAGTTAAAACTGCACTTTTTGGAGAGGATCCAAATTTTGGAAGAATTGCTTCAACAATTGGTGCAAGCAGAGTTACTTGTGATGAGAATACTCTTGTTATTTCATATAATGATGTTATTGTATTTAACAAAGGTGAAATATGCTTTGATAAAGCTCAAGAGGCAAAAGCTTCACAAGTTTTAAAAAATGATAAATATAAAGTTATTTGTGATTTAGGAATTGCTGAGGGTAAATTTACAGCTTATGGGTGTGATCTTGGATATAAATATGTTGAAATAAATGCAGATTATAGAAGCTAAATAAAGAGGGTGAAAACTCACCTTCTTTTCTAAAAATATTATCTTTTTAAATTAATCCTAAAACTCTTTTTTTAATCTTCTCTACCATTTTTTATTAAGTCTCATATTGTTATAATTTACTTATCTATTTTATTAAGAGAGGAAAGTACAATGTTTCACGAACATAGAGAAGTGATAGCTCAATTAAAAGAGTCAAACGGGTATTTTGTTACAGTTTTTGAAAAACATAATAGTTTGGATGAAGAGATTGCTCAAATGGAAAAAAACCTCGCAAATCAATTTGAGATTGAAAAAAAGAAAAAAGAGAAACTAAGACTAAAAGATGAAGTTTACAATATAATAATAAAACATAAAAGTGAAGTTGCTGTTTAATAAAAACAGTTTTAAATAAAAAGGGATAGGAGTTTTTTACTTCTATCCCTTTTTTTTTCCTTAAAATTTCCATACTAAGCCTTATACTAAGCCACTTTTGGATAGAATATCTAAATTTTACTATAAAGGCATTTTTTAATGGAAAACCTTTTCGAAAATCAAGATATTATAGATATAAATATTGAAGATAGTATAAAAGCTTCTTATCTGGACTACTCAATGAGTGTTATCATTGGTAGAGCGTTGCCTGATGCTAAAGATGGTCTAAAACCTGTTCATAGAAGAATCCTTTATGCAATGCATGATTTAAATATGAGTGCAAGAGCACCATATAAAAAATCTGCAAGGATTGTAGGGGATGTAATCGGTAAGTATCACCCACATGGAGATACTTCTGTTTATGATGCACTTGTAAGAATGGCTCAAAACTTCTCAATGAGAGCACCTCTTGTTGATGGACAAGGAAACTTTGGTTCTATTGACGGAGATAGCGCTGCAGCTATGAGGTATACAGAGGCTAGAATGACTAGAATCTCTGAAGATGTATTAAAAGATTTAGATAAAGATACAGTTAACTTTGTACCAAATTATGATGATACTTTAAAAGAGCCTGATGTTCTTCCTACAAGAGTTCCAACACTTCTTTTAAATGGTAGTGAAGGTATTGCTGTTGGTATGGCTACAAAGATTCCTCCACACAATCTTGGAGAACTATTAGATGCAGTACTTCATATGGTTGATAATCCAACTGCTACAGCAGATGATTTAATGGAGTTTATCCAAGGACCAGACTTTCCAACAGGTGGTACAATCTTTGGAAGAAGAGGTATTATAGATGCTTATAATACAGGTAGGGGTAGAGTTAGAATTAGAGCTAAACACCATATTGAAACTAAAGGTAAAAAAGAGGTAATTGTTTTAGATGAATTACCATACCAAGTAAACAAAGCTAGACTTATTGAACAAATAGCAAACCTAGCAAAAGATAAGCAAATTGAAGGGATCTCAGAAGTTAGAGATGAATCAGACAGAGATGGTATTAGAGTTGTAATTGAACTTAAAAAAGATGCTATGGGAGAGATTGTATTAAATAACTTGTACAAATCAACTCCTATGGAGACTACTTTTGGAATTATTCTTTTAGCAGTTTATAATAAAGAGCCAAAAGTATTTGCTCTTCCTGAGCTATTAACAGTTTTCTTATCACATAGAAAAACTGTAATTATTAGAAGAACAATTTTTGATTTAGAGAAGGCAAAAGCAAGAGCACATATCTTAGAAGGTCTAAAAATTGCTGTTGATAATATTGATGAAGTTGTAAAAATTATTAGAGCTAGTGAAAATGATGCGGATGCAAAAGAGAAACTTCAAGCAAGATTCTCTTTATCTGAGATTCAATCTCAAGCAATTTTAGATATGAGACTTGGAAGATTAACTGGTCTTCAAAGAGATAAACTAGAAGCAGAGTATCAAGAGTTATTAGCACTTATTGCTGAACTTGAAGCTATTTTAAAATCTGAAGATAAATTAAATGAGATTATCAAAGATGAATTAAAGGAAGTAAGAGAAAAATACTCAGATGCAAGAAGAACTGAGATTGAAGACTCTTATGATGAGATTGATATTGAGGACTTAATTCCAAATGAGCCAATGGTAGTTACAATTACTCATAATGGATATGTAAAAAGAGTTCCAATTAAAGCTTATGAAAAACAAAGAAGAGGTGGTAAAGGTAAAGTAGCTGTTACTACCCATGATGATGATTTTATTGAGAGATTCTTTGTAACGAACACTCACGATACCTTGATGTTTGTTACAAATATGGGACAACTATACTGGTTGAAAGTTTATAGAATCCCAGAAGGATCTAGAACAGCAAAAGGTAAAGCAGTTGTAAATCTTATCAGTTTAAGACCTGATGAGAAGATTATGGAGATTATTCCTACAACAGATTTTGATGAGTCAAAATCTTTAGCATTCTTTACTAGAAATGGTATAGTAAAAAGAACTTCTTTATCAGAGTTTAGTAACATAAGAAGCAATGGTGTTAGAGCTATTGTACTTGATGATGCAGATGAGATTGTAACAGCTAAGATTACAACTCCAGAGACTCAATATTTGATGATATTTACAAGTCTTGGTCAATGTATTAGATTTGATATGGAAAAAACAAGAGAACAAGGTAGATCTACAAGAGGTGTTAGAGGTATTAAGTTCAAAAAAGATACAGACTTTGTAGTTGATGCAAATGTAGTTGACAATGAACAACAAGAGTTGTTAACTGTATCTGAAAAAGGTATAGGAAAAAGAACAACAGTAGATGAGTATAGATTAACTAACAGAGCTGGAAGTGGTGTTATCTCTATGAAACTATCTAGCAAAACAGGAAATGTTGTTGGTGCTGTTTTAGTTGATGAAACACAAGATTTAATGGCTCTTACTTCTGTTGGTAAGATGATTAGAGTTGACATGGAATCAATTAGAAAAGCTGGAAGAAATACTTCTGGTGTAATTATTGTAAATGTTGATGCTAAAGATAAGGTTGTATCTATTGCAAAATGTCCTAAAGAGGATGATGATGAACTAGATATAGAGAGTGCTGATACTATGGATGGTATCGATTTAAATGAGTATAATTTAACAGATAACTCAAATGATAATAATGATGAAGGAATAGAGTAATGAGAAAATTTAATGTAGCAGTGGTTGGTGCTACAGGTGCAGTTGGGGAAGAACTTTTTAGAGTACTAAAAGAGTATAACTTTCCTATTAATAAATTAGTTCCATTAGCAAGCGCAAGAAGTGCAGGAAGCAAGATAGAGTTTGATGATAAAGAGATTACAGTTTTAGAGCTTACTGAGACTTGTTTTGCTGAAAATGAAGTTGAGATTGCATTTTTTAGTGCAGGGGGAAGTGTATCTGAAAAATTTGCTAAATATGCAGTTGAAGCAGGTGCAGTAGTAATTGATAATACAAGCCACTTTAGAATGGAACCAAATGTTCCTTTAGTAGTACCAGAAGTAAATCCAGAAGATATTGCTTTATGGAAAGAGACAGGTATTATTGCAAATCCAAACTGTTCAACTATTCAAATGGTTTTATCTTTAAAACCATTAGATGAGTTATATGGTATCAAAAGAGTTGATGTATCAACTTACCAAGCTGTAAGTGGTGCAGGTAAAACAGGTATGGAAGAGCTAGTACGTCAGATGCAAGACTTTTTTGCTTTCCAATTAGAAGATGCAGAGAAAAAAGCATTTGCTCACCAAATTGCTCTAAATGTAATTCCACAAATTGATGTTGCTCAACCAAATGGTTTTACTAAAGAAGAGATGAAAATGGTAAAAGAGACTCAAAAAATTATGCACAAAGATATTCAAGTTGCAGCTACTTGTGTTAGAGTTCCAGTTCTTAGAAGTCACTCTGAGTCTATTACTGTTACATTTAATGATGGTGTAGAAGTGGATGTTGAAGCAGTTAGAGAGTCATTAGAAAGATTTGAAAATGTTGAAGTTATTGATGATTTAGCAAATAATGCTTATCCTATGCCAATTATCTCAACAGATACAGATATTACTTATGTTGGAAGAATTAGAAGAGATGTATATCAACCAAATATAGTTCATTTCTTCAATGTTGCAGATCAAGTAAGAGTTGGAGCTGCTACAAATGCAGTTAGAATAGCTCTCAAATGGATAGAATTAGGAGAATAATTCCCCTATGATAGAAAAACTATTTGAAAGTGCAATGTGGAAGGCAAGACTTTTTGTCCTTCTTGCTGTTATATTTGGACTTATTGGTTCTTCAATTCTTTTTATTGTAGCTTCAATTGATATCTATGAAGTTCTTAAATATACATTAGATGTATATTTAAATGGACTTCATCCAGAAGATTTCCATGAAGCTATTGTTAGTAAGATAATTGGAGCAGTAGATTTATATTTAATCGCTGTTGTTATGTTGATTTTTGCTTTTGGTATTTATGAACTATTTATTTCAAAAATTGATGTGGCAGAGGATACAAGTAATGGTGCAAATATACTAAATATTTCATCTTTAGACCAACTAAAAGATAAAATAGCAAAAGTTATTGTAATGGTTTTGATTGTAAGCTTTTTCCAAAAGGTTTTACATACAAGTTACAATGGTGCTTTAGAGATGCTATATTTTGCTCTGTCTATTGGACTTTTAGCTGTAGGGCTATTTTTCCTTGGAAAAGTTGGAAAACACTAAAATAAATCAAATAAGAATAAAAAGTCCCTACACTTTAGGGACTATTTTGGAACGCTTTATTCATAAAGCACTTTAGATAAAAAAAGAGAAAGGTCCCTTAAAATAGGGACTATTTTAAGGAACATACATGTCAAAAATTTTTGTAGATGCCTGTCTTAGAAAAGAGACTCCATACACTCCTGTATGGATGATGAGACAAGCAGGAAGATACCTACCAGAGTATATGGAAGTAAGAAAACAAGCGGGAGATTTCTTGTCTTTATGCCATAACCCTGAACTTGCTTGTGAGGTTACTATTCAACCTCTTGATATAGTTGGAGTTGATGCAGCTATTCTTTTTTCTGATATTTTAGTTATCCCAAATGAGATGGGAATGGCTCTTAAATTTGTAAAAGGTGAGGGACCAATTTTTGATAAACCAGTTGAAACAGAAGCTGAGGTTGATGCCCTTTTAGGTGGAGAAGAGGCTGCTAATAGACTTACTTATGTATATGAAACAATCAAACTATTAAAACAAAGACTTCCTGAAGACAAAGCTCTTATTGGATTTACAGGAGCTCCTTGGACATTAGCAACTTATATGATAGAGGGACAAGGAACAAAAACATACAATATCTGTAAAAAGATGATGTACTCAAATCCAGAACTTCTTCATAAAATACTTAAAAAAGTAACCCAAGTTGTTAAATACTATATGATAAAACAGATTGAAGCTGGAGCTGATGTGGTTCAAATCTTTGATTCATGGGCAGCAGCAATTGAACCATCAAAATATGATGAGTTTTCTTGGAAATATATGGTTGAGATTGCTGATTTTGTAAAAGAGAAGTATCCTAATATTCCAGTTATTATGTTTCCTAAAGGTGTAGCATCATTTATTGAAAGAGGGCTTGTATATGGTAACTTTGATGTATTTGGTGTAGATTGGGGAACTCCAATGGCATTAGCAAAAGAGAAACTTGGAAGCAAATATGTTCTTCAAGGAAATATGGAACCATGCAGATTATACTCAAAAGAGAGAACTACAGAGTGTGTAGAAGCTCTTCAAAATATTATGCAAGGTGAAGGTCATATTTTTAATCTTGGACATGGAATTTTGCCAGATGTTCCAGTAGAAAATGCTATTCACTTTGTAAAAGAGTGCCAAAGAGTAAGTAAAAAATAAATTTTAGAAGTAGGAAATTTCCTACTCTAAACTCTCTATAGAAAGATAAATCATGTCATATTCAAACTCAATTATTTTTGGTCCAGTTCCCTCAAGAAGATTTGGTATCTCTTTAGGTGTGGATCTATCTCCTTCTTCAAAACAGTGTAATTTTGATTGTCTATATTGTGAACTAGAAAAAGCAAAAACAGTTGATAAGATGACTACATATCCAACAGTTTTTGAAGTAGTTACAGCTATAAAAGAGGCTATAGCAAAGCACTCTAAAATTGATGTAATAACAATTACTGCAAATGGGGAACCAACCCTTTATCCAAACTTACCAGAACTAATAGATGAGATAAATAAAATCAAAGGTGAAATAAAAACAATGATACTATCAAATGGAAGTACCATTTATGATAGTAAAATCTATGAGGCTTTGCTTAAACTAGATACTGTTAAACTCTCACTAGATTGTGTTAGTCAAAAGTGTTTTAAAAAGCTTGATAGAATTCACTCTGGAATTGATATAGACAAAATGATTGAGAGTATGATAAGTTTTAGAAAAGAGACTAAAAACAGGCTTGTATTAGAGATACTTTTTGTAAAAACTTTAAATGACAAAGAGGAAGAGATAAATCTTCTTTATAAGGCTGTAAAAAAGATAAATCCTCATAGGGTAGATATAGGAACTATTGATAGACCACCAGCTTATGAGGTAGAGCCTGTTAGCTTTGAAACCTTAGAAAAAGTTGCTAACACTTTTGAAGGGATAAATGTAAATATAGCTTATAAAAATAGACCAAAACAGATAAATAGTTTTGATGAAAAGGAGATAAAAGCACTACTTACTAGACGACCTTTAACAACAGAAGACATTGGAAATATGTTTGATGAAGATTCAAAAGAGTTGCTTAAAAAACTTGTTATAAAAGGTGAAGTTAAGCAAGTAGATAGCGGAGGTTTAAATTTTTATAAAATTTGCTAATTTTTCCTAAAATTTCTTGACAAATACAAAAATTTTAAATATAATTCCATCCCATTTAAAGGGAAGTATAGATTCCGGCATAGCTCAGCGGTAGAGTAGATGACTGTTAATCATTTGGTCCCTGGTTCGAACCCAGGTGCCGGAGCCACTTTAGCTTCACTTTTAAATGACAAAATATTTCAAATTCCGGCATAGCTCAGCGGTAGAGTAGATGACTGTTAATCATTTGGTCCCTGGTTCGAACCCAGGTGCCGGAGCCACTTTGTTCTCGAAGAGAACAAATCAAATCACTAAACATACTTTTTAAAGATTTCTTCTTCAAATCAAAAAAACATCATAGTCATTACCCGACGGTAACTCCCATAATATTTTTTCAATTTTCATTGAACTATTCAAAAATTTTATTCATTGATTTGATTTTATCTATTGAATATCAATATAAAAATTAAAAAAAGGTACCTGTCCCCTTTATTTCTGTCCCCAGATTTTTTAGCAGATACTAGGTTATCGTTATCATCTGACCCCTATTTTCCTAGGTTATCGTTATCATCTGACCCCTATTTTTGACCCCTATTTTTTTGAAATTACTTCGTTAAAAATTTTATTTTATTCAGTCATTACCGTGATGGTAACTCCTTCACAAAAGAAAACCTTTGCCTCGTACTTCCTAAAAAATATCATTTATTAAATTGATTTGAATTATCTTAGAAATTTAATGAATTCGTTATTGAAAAAGAACTAATAAATAGATTTTTATAATTACTGTTATTTATAATAGTATAAAACCTGTATATTGGTTAGATATAAATAATTAAATATTTGTCTTAGTTTTAAAAGTGGGGTTATTTGATATTATCTGTAACTACTAAGTATAAGAATTTGAGTTTTTAATTTTTATAAGTGAAGATTCAACCTTTGGATACAATTCATAATTTTTAATTATTCTATAAAAACAATATAATTTTCTTAGTTTAAAATTATTTTTGATAAAATTATATTTTAATAAACTAAGAAAGTATTTTTTATTATTTAATGAAAGTGATATATTATAGTGATAAAAAAATATAATTTAATTTTAAGATTACAAAATAATTGTTGTTTATTAAATTTTCTAGAAATGAAAGTAAATATATTTTGATTTTACTTAAAATACCTTTTATAAAAACTAAATGATTAAAACATTTAATAAAAAGAAGATTTATGTCAAAAAAAATTGATGGAATTAGATTTGTAGATGGGAGAAAAAGCTTATATAGTATTTGCACAATAGAATTTTTTTCAGATGAATTAAAAAATTTAATAAAAAAGCAATTATCTACAATCTGTTATGGTATATCAAAAGCAGAAAGTGATAGAAAATCATATTCTTATAAAAATACTTTAAAAGAGTTTTTTAAAAGATATGATGAAAAAACAAAAAAAACAAAAATTGGTATGATGGGCGAACTTTTAACTCATGTACTTTTGTTGTATTATTTTGAAAAATTATGCGCAGTGTCTCCTTTTTTTAATACATCAGATAAAAATATCAAGATGGGGTTTGATTTAGTTTTATATTCTGAAAATAAAAAAGAAATTTGGATTACTGAGGTTAAATCAGGTTGTTTATATATTAAAAAAGATTCTAATCAAATGACAAGCATTTTTTTAAATAGAGCAAAGGCAGATTTGTTAAAAAGACTTAATGAGAATGAATGTTCTTTATGGGAAAATGCAATTAATGGTGCTAAAATAGCTTTAGATAACAATATCGATAGAAAAAAAGTTGTTGAAGATATTTTATTGGATATTGAAGATGAAGTATCAGATGAAAATGCTACAAGTTTAGATAAAAATGTAATTTTAGTTTCTTCTTTATTTTCTTCTCCAAAGAATATTGTTGAGAGCCGATATATAAAGGATTTTAGAAATCGATTAAATAAAAAGAATTCATTTAAAAAAGAGTTTATCTTTTCTATACAAAAAGAAACTTATTATAAAATTGAAGATTTTCTTAGAAATGAGATTAAATCATGAGAAAAGATTTAACATTATCAAGATTACGAAATACTAAATTTGATAAATTTTATGAAAAAGTATTGTTAAAAGAAGATTTACCTAAAAAAAAATTAATTAGATTACTTCAGATAGCAATAATCTTTCTTAATGAAAAAGATATTAATATTATTAATTTAGGGTATAAAATTATATTAATGTATTCAAATAAGACTGCTGACTATAAACCTTTATTTGATATATCTATAAATAAAGGATTTATCCCTATATCAAAGTTTATAGAAAAAAATCTTTTATATAAAAAAGAAAGTTTTTTCAATATATTGAATTCTTCATATATGGAAAATTATAAATCTGAAAAAATTTATTTAACTAGTGAACAAAAAAAATTAAATGAATTTTTTATGAATGAAATAGATACATCTTTATCTATTGTTGCACCGACATCTTATGGTAAATCAGAATTAATTATAGAGGGTATAAAAAAGCAGCTATATAATAATATTTGTATTATTGTTCCAACTAAAGCACTTGTATCTCAAACAAAAAAAAGAATAATAGAGTCAAATATTGAAAACATACCAAGTATATTAACTTTTCCAGAAATGTATACACCTACATCTAAAAATATATTAGCAGTCTTAACTCAGGAAAGATTATTAAGATTACTGAAAAAGGATAGTCATTTGAAATTTGATTTAGTATTTGTTGATGAAGCCCATAACTTATTAGACAATAATTCAAGAAGTACCTTATTAGCAATTACAATAGCTATTCTAAATAAAAGAAATCAAAAAGCTGTTTTTAAATATTTAACACCTTTTTTATTAGATAGTAAAAATTTAAATATTTCATATGCAAAACATGAATTAAAAGAATTTAGAGTTAGTGAATATATAAAGTCTGAAAAATTTTTTATAAGAGATTTTAGAGAAAAAAGTGAGAACAAAAATATTGAAATTTATGATCAGTTTTTGAATAAGTTTTTTGAGATTAAAAATAAGTCTTTTATAAATGAGATTGATTTAATTATAAATGAACAGGGCTCTAAGAATATAATTTATTTTAACAAACCCAAGCAAATTGAGTTGTTTTCAATCATGTTATCAGAAAAATTACCTATAGTTAAATCAAAAAAAATTGAAGATGCATGTAAGAATTTATCTAAGTTTCTTCATAAAGATTATAATTTAATTAAATGTTTAAAAAAAGGAATAATATATCATCATGGCTCTGTGCCTAATCAAGTTAGATTATATATTGAAGATTTATTTAGAAAAGAAAAGTGTATAAAATTTATTGTTACTAGTTCAACTTTACTCGAAGGAGTAAATCTTCCAATAAATAAATTATTCATGTTGGATAATAAAAAAGGAAAAGGATTACTTACTCCTTCTCAGTTCAAAAATTTAATAGGTAGGTTGTCAAGGTTTAGTGAAGTTTTTTCTAATAATAGCAAAAATATGAATCTTTTAGAACCAGAAATATATTTAATAGGTTCTGATTTTATTGCGGAAAATGCAGATATTAAAGGTTTTATTAAAAACTGTATGCAAGTAGATAAAAAACATAGAGAAGTGCCTACAAATGTTTTATTAGAAAATACTAATATTTCAGAGAAAAATAAAAAAGAAAAAAAAGAAGCTGATGAGTTTATTGCTAATTTTGAATCAGATATTTTAGAAAATAAAAAAATAGAAAAGTCAAAAACAAAAATTGGAAGTACTTGTTTCTCTAATAATATAGTTGAAATTGATATTTTACAATATGAAGAAGAAATGAATAACATCTTAATTGAGTATCAAGATGATAATGAAAGAATTTCTTCTCCCAAAGAGGTTTTTAATGTAATTGTAAAAATATTTCTTCCTTTTATAAAAGAAAAAAGAGAATATGAAAATATTAGACGTCTACATCATAATGAAACTCAGAATTTTTATACAATGTTTTTAGAATGGAGAATGAATGGCACACCTTATAATTATATGGTAGGTCATTTTTTATGGTATTGGGAAAGGTTTAATAAAAAAGAAGATGACACTAATATTTCTAATCTTGAATTAGAAACATTAGATGTTAAAAAATATAAAGTTGAGTTAGAAGATGAAAAGTGTCTTGTTTATGTAGGAAAATGGGGGGATGAAAAAAGAGGAGGTTTTGCTGAACTTTGGACAAATATAAGATATAAAACGAAAAGAAAAAGGGTAAATTTAGCAATAGTTAGAATCCATGAAGAACAAGAGTTTTTAGACAATACTTTGATTAAGTTTATAGAAGTACTTAATGAATTAGAGGTATTAGAAGAAAGTTTATATAATCTTATAAAATATGGAACAGAAGATATAGAATTGATTTTATTAATTAAAAATGGAATTAGTTTGTATTTAGGAAATAAAATTGTCAATGAATATTCAACTTTCATAGAAATAAACTTATTAGAAGAAACTTATTCAATAGATAAAAGAATTGTACAAGAAATGATGAATAATAATGAAGATACAGTTACAATATTTGAGTTAGCATATATTTTAGGTGTTGAAATACAAGGATTATAAATATTTCTAGCTAGATATAATATTTCCCCCTAATACAACTTCCCAAATCTATCTACATATGTAAGATAAACTCTTAAATCAAACTCATATTGGTGATAGTTTGGTTCCATAAAGGTGCATAGGCTATAAAAGGTTTTGTCGTGTTGTTTCTCTTTTATATGGGCTAGTTCATGTACTACAATCATTTGTAAAAACTCTTGGGGTACGTTTTTAAAGATTGAGGCTATTCTTATTTCGTTTTTGCTTTTTAGTTTTCCACCTTGAACTCTTGAGATGATGGTATGTAAACCTAAGGCGTCGTTTATGACATTGATTTTTCCATCATATACTACTTTGCTAAGTGGCAGAGATTTTTTTAGGAATTGGTTTTTTAAATCCATTGTGTATTCATACAAAGCCTTGTCACTTTTATATTCGTGACAGGTTTTATATTTGCTAAGTAGATATTTATCTAGCTTTTTTTCATCTAGTAGCTTTTGTATTTGCTCCACATACTCTTTTGGATAGTGTGCTAGATATTTTAGCTTACTCATTTTAGATACTAAATCTCATCTAGCTTTTTTTGAAACTCATCATTTAACTTATCAAGTTGTTTTTGTAACTCTCTTAGTTCTTGCTCATGTTTTAATTTTTCTTGGCCACTTAAAGCCTCTATCTCTTCTATTCTTGTTCTTATAGGTTTTGTTGCTTGGCTTTTTTGAGTTACTATTTCTGCTCTTAGTTTTTTTATCTCTTTTTTGTTTCTTTTAGGTTTTTCAACCTTTTTCTCTTCAACTGCGTCATCTTCCCAACCAATTTTTTCTAAGAACTCATCATAAGTTCCATTGAAATAATCTGCACCATCATTTGTAAATACAATCAATCTATCACATACAGCTCTTAATAACTCTTCCGAGTGGGTTACAATCATACAAGAACCTTTAAAAGCTTTTATGGCATTTGTTAGGGCATCTATAGAGTCTATATCCAAGTGGTTTGTTGGCTCATCTAGGAAAAGTAGGTTTACATTTTGAGCTATTATTTTACCAAGCATTACCCTTGATTTCTCTCCCCCTGATAGTAGTGAGATTTTTTTCTTTGCATTATCTCCACTAAACATCATCAGCCCACAAATACTTCTTATAACTGCTTCTTCTAATTTGTGATTTACACTATAAATCTCATCCATGATTGTATTGTTTTGATTTAGGTGTGAGATATTTGTTTGACCAAAGTGACCAAATACACAAGATGAGTGAAAATCTACACTTCCACTTAAAGCTTCAAGTTCACCTGCAATTGTATTTAATAAAGTTGATTTACCCTTTCCATTTTTTCCTATAATTCCTATAGTTTCACCTTTAGATAGTGCAAAAGTGATATCTTTAAATAGGATTTTATCAGGAGTATATCCAAAAGATAAATCTTTTACTTCAACTAAAAACTTAGCAGCAGAATCTTTATAGTTAAAATCAAACTTTAGATTTGCATCATAATCCAAGTCTTCTAAAATATCCATTTTCTCCAAGATTTTTACTTTTGATTGGGCTAGTGTAGCAGTTGCTGCTCTTGCTTTGTTTTTAGCAATAAACTCTTCCAGGTCTTTTATCTTTTTCTCTTGTGCTATTTTTTGTTTTTCATGGTGCTCTTCATTTGCTAAGATTTGTTCATAGAATTTTCTAGTTCCACCTTGAATCATAAATGCACTTTTTCTAACTATTCCTAAAGTGTGTGTACAAACACTATCCATAAAATCCCTGTCGTGAGTGATTAGGATAACTTCACCTTGGAAGTTTTTTAAAAACTCTTTTAGCCATCTAATAGACAAAATATCCAAGTAGTTTGTAGGCTCATCTAAAAGTAGCATATTTGGCTCTGTTAAAAGCAGTTTTGCTAGATTTATTCTGATTTGATAACCACCAGAAAAAGATTTAGGATCTTTTTCTAAATCTTCCATAGTAAAACCCAAACCAAAAAGTATCTTTTCAGCTTTGTAGATTTCATATTTGTCCTCTTCACTTAGTGCAAGGGCTGTTTCATTTATCAAAGTTTTTTCAGTGAAGTCAAAATACTGTTTTAAAGCACCTATTTTATATGCTTTTGGAAGTTTTATCTCCCCACTATCTTGATGCTCTTCACCAAGTATAAGTTTAAATAATGTAGATTTTCCTGTACCGTTTCGTCCTACAAGACCAACTTTGTCTTTGGCATTTAATCTAAGATTTAAATCTCTATATAAATCATTTGTTGGATAACTTTTTGATATGTTAACTAATTCAATCATGGATACTCTTCTTTATGCGTTTTTTAAATTTGGGATTATACGGTATGATGGGTTATAGCCTTATAAAATTCTAAAAAAAATCAAAAATAGAAAAAAAGAGCAGATAATAACTTTTTTAACATTTTCTAAAAATTGATAGTAAAACTACTTTGTATAAATATTGAAAATTTAGGGCAGAGGAGATTATATTATAATAACAAAGTCATAAGTTTTAGATTTATGACTTTAAATTATTTGAGAGAGTTTTATATTTAAGCGATTTGTTTTTTATATTGATTTATTGATTCAAAAAGTGTATCCCATATCTCTGATAGTTCTAATACATCTTTTTTATTAAATAGGTTAGAAACATCTTGTGCCATTTCACTGCTATCTACTTCATATCTGATTACTTTATCACTGAATCTAACTACTACATTCTTATCTTGTGATGTAGCTTTACATATGCTTTTTATCATTTTATTTCCTATCTTTTAAAATATAAATAGTAATAGAATAATATAATAAGAAAGTAGCCAAAAAGTAACAAAAAAGTTTTAATAGATAAAATTATTTATAAAAGTTCAAGGGGCGAACTATTATATTTGTGAAAGGTAATATAGATATTGGACTTTTCCTATTATAAAGTAGTTTGTGGGAATTTTTATTATGATATTTTCTACTTCTTGTCTCTCTTATTGACTGCTTATTTTTCTAAAATATATATAGCATTAAATATTTAAAATCAAAATTGACTTTTGTTTTCTACGACGAACATGTCACATGGGAAACTCCAGCTATTCCAAATAGAGAGTCTGGTTTTTTGCTATAGTATTTCTCTTCTATCTCTTTAGTTTGTTCTTCATATGGTTTTGTCATAACCTCTTGTAGTTCATGTACTTTTGTATAGTCGCCTTTTTGAGCTTCTTGGTAGGCTTCTACTAAGTGCCACTCTCTTAAGGTATATTTTGGATTAGTTTGTTTCATTTTAGTTGATAATTTCTCCTTATCCTCTTTTGTGCTAATATCAAGGCTACTATTCCATTTTTTAAGCCAGTTGTTCCATCTCTGCTTTAATTTTTCATTTTCAAAGCTATTTCTATAAAAACTCTTCTCAATCTCTTTTACACTATTTGGAATATTTGAGAGTTCTCTATAAAATATTGTGTAGTCAACTTTTGTCTCAATCAAAAGCTCCATTAATTCATCAAAGAGTTCATAATCAAATTTATCAAATCCCATTTTTGAAGCCCACATTTTTTCTATTTCTATTTTCATGGTTAAGGCAAAATTTTTTTCTACATCTTCAAGCTCTTTTATATCTTCAGTAGTTTTAAGAAGTTGTTTTAAAGCACTACAAAAAGAGCCATAGTTTTTTTGTGCAGCTTGGGGTTGGTTGAAAAATGAGAAATGCATTCCTCCACCTGTCCAAGGTTGATATTGTGGGTCAAACATCTCAATAAATCCAAAAGGACCGTAGTCTAAGGTAAAACCTCCAGCGGCGCAGTTGTCACTGTTGAAATTTCCTTGACAGTATCCAACTCTTATCCAGTTTGCAACCAAAGAACAAAGCCTTTTTTGATATAGTTTTGCTAATAAAATTACTTTTTCTTTTAGACTTAAATCTTGATTTATCTCTTTATTATACTCTCTATCAATTAGATGTAAAACAAGCATTTCTAACTCTTTGTAAGAGTTTTCATACTCTTTTTTTCTTGTTCTTCTTCCGAAAAGTTCCACTTGTCCAACACGAATAAATGAAGGAGCTACTCTAGTGGTTATTGCCACATACTCTTTTATCATTTTCTCTGGGTCTCTTGAATAAGAGTTCTCTTTAAACCATGGTCTTAATACTTGTTCTTTTTTTGAAGTAAATAGAGTTAAAGACCTTGAAGTAGGAATATGCAAAGCGTACATATGTTCTTGTGCTAAAAACTCTCTTATGCTTGATCTTAAAACTGCTCTTCCATCTGCACCTCTACAATAAGGGGTACATCCTCCACCTTTTAGTTGAAACTCCCATCTTTTGTCATCTATAAAACTTTCTAAAACGGAGATTGCTCTACCATCTCCATAACCATTTCCTGTTTGAAAAGGGCATTGTGCATAATACTCTGTTCCATAAATAGAGAGAGCATATCCAGTTGCCCAGCCTTTATCTCTAAGCGGTTTTGTTAACTCTGAAATATTTCCAGAGAACATTTTTATAAACCTTTCATCTTTTAGCAACTCTTCACTAAGACCTAACTCTTTAAAAAAAATTTTGCTATGGGCTATATATATTGGTTCAGGGATTGGTGTTGGTTCAACATTTACATAGTGCCCACTAAAGACTTGTCTTGGGTCTTTGTTATCGCTTTTTTCTCCATTGGGGTCACTATTTAGTTTTTCTACAAAAGAGTAGTTAACTTCATTACTAAATTTTTCAAAGGTGTCAATATATTTTTTAGAGTTCTCTTTCATCTTTATTTATCCATATTTTATTATCTAATAATATTTTTATCATAAAAGTTTGAAGTAGATAAAAAAAGTTAGATTTAAAAATTTTTATTAAGTCAAAAATAAATTTTGTGAAACCATATAAAAGATATGTTAAAATCCATTTTAATTCCATATAAAAAGAGGTATTTAGTGGCAATTTTTGCTTTACAAGCGTTGGCTGGTGGATTTTTAGATGAAGATTTACACTCATTTAATAAATATTTTGATGACTGGTGTATTCAGTTTGAGAGTTATGAAGATGCAATGGATATAGTTCAGACTCTTGAAGACCCAGAATCTATTGATGTTGTTGAAATAACTCCATTAAGTTATCCAAAATATTTTTTTAACTCTTTACAAGGGACTATCTATGCAACAAGACAGATTGATGACAAGATTATCTGCGTAGTTGAGCCATACATAGGTTCTAGTTTTAGAATTGCTATCTGCGATTTAAAAACTAAAAATGTAAGGTTAACAAAAACAACATATAAAAATATTCCAAGTATTGAAAATGCCTTTTCAAATTTTGGAGAGAGCTTTTAAAGTTCATCAACCTTTACAGTCTGATCTCTTCCTTTGTCTTTAGCTTTATAAAGTGCTTTGTCTATATCTTTTTGAAAACTCTCTAATGTGTCATTTTCTTTTGGAGTTCCAACTCCAATACTGATTGTTAGTTTGTATTTTTGTAGTTTTTTTGACTCTTTTAAAGCTAAATGTAGTTTATGAGCTAGTTGGAAACTACTATTTATATCACTACTTGGATAGATAATAAGAAACTCTTCACCACCCCATCGTCCTACAATATCTGTTAATCTTGTAGATTCTTTTAAAATCTCTGCAAAATGTTTTAATACTTCATCTCCCTCTTTATGCCCATATTTGTCATTAATCTTTTTAAAGTGGTCTAAATCCAACATTAATAAAGCAAAATTATGTCCATGTTTTTGGTAGTTTTCAAAATGTATTGCTAACTCTTTATCAAGTTTATATCTATTATGAAGTCCTGTAAGAGAGTCTGTAATAGATTTTTTTGAGACCTCTTGATATGCTTGATGTTTATCTTTTAAGATATTTTTATAAGTAATAATAATTGGAACAATAGATAACAAAAAGAGTAAAAACGATAATAGCGTTTGAAGGGTATTTTGTTTTAAAACTTTGTTTACATAAGTAATATCCATATCAACGCCAACTACATAGAGGTTTCCTTTTTCTGTTTGTATTGGAAGTACAATAGAACGGTATGTTCCCCATCTATCGCTAAAAATAGGTACATAAGATGGTTTATATATTTTGTTTGGAGTAATATAATCTGTGTTTAGATGTTCAAAGCTATTTTTCAAAACTTCACTTGCATCTGGATAGGGGGTAAAATATCTAACTTCTGTATGTTCTTTTATCTCTGAATCCAGAGCACTTGAGCTTGTTAGATAGTATGATTTGTTTTTTCCATGTATTACAGTATAAAGAAATTTTGTACCCAACTGATTGTTTAATTTTGAGAGATTTTTTATATTTTGATTATCCTCTTGGGTACTAATTGATAATGCATTAAGTGCTCTATCATGAAAATCATCTTCTAAGACAAAAGGAACTGCAACTGCCGCCGAATAAAGCTGTTTATCTATTTGTGAAATTAGACGCTCTTTTTCGTAAAAGTAATTCCATATTGAGTAGATAGTCAAAATTGTTATAGTGAAGCTTATTGCCGCAACTATTTTTATAGTCTCTTTTTTCATCATTGGATAAGTGGTAAACCTTTAAATAAATTGATACTTGGTTATTCTACATAAAATAATTTTTTGTTTTCTTTTAGATTATAATTAAAATCATAATTTATTTTTTCTTTTAACTAAGTTAGAGAGAGTGGAAATTTTGTATATTTTTTAACTGATTTTATCTTTTTATTAATATAAGTCTATTTAGTTCTCTTTTTAATGATACTTGGCAAAGCATTTATAAAAATTGCACAGATAACTAAACTTCCACCTATTAGTGTCATTTTTGGCGGTATTTCACTTAGAAAAAGCCAGAGCCAAATTGGTGCCATGGTTGTCTCAATTGTTGAAAAAAGGCTTACTTCTGCTGAGCTTATATATTTTGTAGATATAAAAATAAAATACATAGCAATAGGAATTTGAATAAAACCCATAAGGCTTAACCAAAGTAGGGTTTCTAATGATATATCAAAAAGTTTATCCCCTAAAATAGACATAACAAGAGCAACGATAAAACCACTAAATGAGATAATAAGCATTGTAGGGAAATGGGAATATTTTCTAAGTAGTGTCAACTCTAATCCCATAGTTATAGCTAAAGCTACCCCAAACATATCTCCAAGGAGATTTCCTGTTATACTAAAAGAGTTTCCAAAAACAATAAAAACTCCCAAAAACGAGACTATTATAGCTATAAAAGTTTGTTTTTTTATTTTCTCTTTTAGTAAAAAAAAACTAAAAATTGCTGCAAAAAAAGAGGAGGTTGCTAATAGTACAACAGTATTTGCAGCAGCTGTATATTTTACAGAAAATACAAAAAAACAAGTTCCTAAGGCAGAGAGAGATACAACAAGTGCAAAATTCATAAACTCTCTTTTATTTTTTGGAGTCCAAGATTTTAAGCTACTTCTTCTAAAAAGAATCAACATACTAATTCCCATAAAAAGACCTCTATAAAAAGAGACTATAGAGGCATCTACATTTGCAAGTCTTATTAAAAGAGCATCAAAACTTATTATAAAAACACCCAATGCAGCAAAAATCATCCCCTGAATTTTTATATCTTTCAAAAGTTATATCTCCAACTAATCTAATAGTTTTATTACTTTTCAGTAATTCTATTTTGACTTATCCATGAGTTAATACCGTTTTCTAAATGGAAAACATGTTTATATCCTAGTTTATTAGCTAGAAAATCTCCAACAACACCAGTTCTATTCCCTGATCTACAAACAAGAACAAAAGGTTGTTCGCTACTTTTTACATATTTTGAGAATTCATTAAGCCACTTATCAACATCATATTTTCCACTTTGGTCAAAAAACATAATCTTTTTACTTGTTGGAATAACTCCTGATTCTTTCCATTCTTCGGGAGTTCTTATATCAATAACTACTATTCTTTCATCAATTTTATTTTGAAGTGTATTTGGTGTTAATCCTATAAAATCTGCAAAAGATAAAGTTATTAAAAAGAACAGTGATAAAAATAGTTTCAATTTCTAATCCTATATAATAAATTATTTTTGAAATAATAGCTGTAAATGGTTTAAAAGCTAGTCTATAGTCTCAATATTAACTAATTCAATTCCAGAATAATCTTTTTTTATAAGTTTTTTTATTTTTACATCCTCTTCTGCTAAGGTTATAATATCTGCAAAATCATCTTTGTTCACTTCAAATTGATATAACTCTTTTTGGGTTTCAATAGTGATTTTTGTATCACTCTCTTTTGTGTTAAGTTCTATATTTCTTAAGCCTTTGGCAAATTCACTTTTTATGAGTTTTGATACTTTTTCATTTTCAAGTAATTTTTTTAGACTTAGTTCCAAACAAAAGTCATTTTTGCATAATAGTTTATAAGTTACTAACATTTTTCCATCCATTTTTTTTCCTTCAAATTTTGTAGTTGAAATTTTAGCACTAAAAAAAGAGTATTTTAAAAAGTCTTACAAGCTGTAATATTTTTATAAAATATAGAGTTTATTTGGTCAAACTATTAATTAGTTCAACTAACTCTTCTTCTTCAAAAGGTTTTTCTAAAGTAGCATTTGCACCTATTAATTCAGCACTTATCAGATATGAAGTATCAAGTCTTCTGCTTCCTCCTGAAATAGCTATTATTGGAATATTTGTATCAATTTTTCTTAATGCAGTAATAAGTTCTAAGCCCTCTACATCAGGCATGATTATATCTGTTATAATAATATCAGGATTAAAATTTTTATATTTTTCAATAGCTTTTAAACCAGAAGAGAGAGTTTCCACTTCAAAATCTTTTTTTTCAAGATATCTGCTTAGTGCATATGATACTAATTCATCATCATCAATTAACAATACTTTTTTCATTTAATACTCTTTTATAATTGGAATTTTTATTATAAACTCTGTATATTCATTCTCTTTTGAGTCAACTTCTACTGTTCCCTTGGCATTTTTTATTATACCAAAAGTTTCAGAAAGTCCAAGTCCTGTCCCTTTTCCTTGCTTTTTTGTAGTAAAAAATGGGTCAAATATCAGCTCTTTGTTTTTATTACTAATACCACAACCATTGTCTTTTACTTTTATAATAACTTGTTCATTAGTTGTTTCAAAAGTAGTTTTTATAAAACCTGTTCTTCTATTTTCAAGGGCATGAATGGCATTTGTTATAAGATTAAAAATAACAATCTCCATATTTATTCTTGAAACAGGGATAATCAAATCAGAATTTTCTAAGTCTGTTTTAAACTCTATTGATGAAGGTATTGTAGCTTTTACAAGCTCTAATGTTTTTTCTAAAGTCTCAAAGATATGACAACTATTTGTTATTTTTGTGTTATCTTCTCTTGTAAAGTTTAATACTTGTTTTAAAATATCTCTTAATCCATAACTTGCTTCTATTACTTTTGATATATCTTTACTACTTTGACTATCTTTTGGTAGGTCATCTTTTATCATTTTACTTAGAGTTATTATTGGTACTAAATGATTATTAAGGGAATGTGCAAGTCCACCAAGCATACTTCCCATTGATTGAAGTTTTTGATTAGTTTGTGCTTTTTTTTGCTGCTCAAGTTCATGTTTTGTAAATTCAAGTACCTTTTCCCCAAAAATAATAGAGAGATAAAACAAAGCAAAAGAGAGAGAGATAAAAAAGGCAAATACTCCAAGTATTAGTTCATCTAACTCCCAACTTTCATGGGCTCTCGTATAAAGATAAAATTTATCAAAAAAATTAAAATGGATTAATAAGTAGGTTAAAACTAAAAATATTGAAATAAAGATTAGAAGGGCAATTATGCTATTTCTTTTTGAAAAAGAGTTTTTAATTAAATTTTCAGTCTCATCCATAAATTATCCTTATTTTCAAAGGGTTAGTAATAACTAACCCTTTGTTTAGGTTATGCTTTTAGTTTTTTTGTAACAAGTTCATTCACAACTTTTGGATTTGCTTTTCCTTGAGTTGCTTTTAATACTTGTCCTATAAAAAAGCCAAATAGTTTATCATTTCCTGCTCTATATTTTTCTACATTGTCAGGATTCTTTGCAATAATCTCATCAATAATTGGTTCAATTATTTTTGGGTCACTTATTTGAACAAGCCCATTACTCTCAACAATTTTAGAAGGGTTTTGCCCAGTTTGTGCCATCTCTTCAAAGACTTGTTTTGCAATTTTACTTGAGATTGTCTCTTCATCAATCATTTTAACAAGCTCAACAATTTGTGATGAAGTGAAGTTTAGTTTTCCTTTATCTTTTAGCTCTTTTGCCACATCATTTGCCACAATATTTGCCAAAGTTATAGGGCTATTTAGCTCATTTAAACAAGATTCATAAAAAGATGAAAGATTAGTATCCCTTGCTAGGATATTTGCAACTTCACCATTTAGATTTAATTTATTAGTATATCTATCAAATAGTGTTTGTTGCTCTTCACTCATAGCTTGAGCTTCACCATGAATTACCTCTTTTTTTGGTTCAACTTTTATCTCAACTTTTGGTTTCTCTTCTGTTTTACTCTTTTTAGCCCAAGAGTCTTTTAAACCAACAATTTTATTAAATACTGGGTTTTCATCACTATAATCAATTGGATCAGCATAGAAGTAACCTTGTCTCTCAAATTGAAATCTTTCATCAGCTTTTTCTAAAATTACAGCTGGTTCAATTAGAGCATCTTTTATGATTTTTAAAGAGTTTGGATTTAAATCCTCTAAACTTTCTGGTGCTTCATTTTTATATAATCTATCATAAAGTCTTACTTCAACTCTTTTTGCCTTTTTTGCACAAACCCATTGAATTGCACTTTTTACTTTGATTCCACTTTTATCTTGACCACTTTTTGAGTCTTTGTTATATAAAGCTTTTATCTCTACAATATTTCCCAAACTATCTTTTATTACCTCTTTACAAGTAATAATATATGCGTGTCTTAATCTTACAGGTTGCTCTAAAGTTAGACGATTATACTCTTTTGGAGGATTCTCCATAAAATCTTCTCTTTCAATATAGATTTCATTTGAAAAAGGTATTTTTCTACTTCCCTCTTTTGGTACATCGTGAGGATAGTATGAAGCTTCAATCTCTTCATCTCCTTCATAGTTCTCAATCGTCACTTTTATAGGATCTAGTACACACATAACTCTAGGTACTTTTTTATTTAAATCATCTCTTATACAAAATTCAAGTTGTGATACATCAACCATTGAGTTTGCTTTTGCAATACCAATTTGGTCACAAAAGTTTAAAATAGATTCAGGAGTATAACCTCTTCTTTTATATCCAGCAATTGTTGGCATTCTTGGATCATCCCAACCACTTACATAGTTTCCATTTACAAGTTCCAGAAGTTTTCTTTTGCTCATAACTGTGTAGTTAATTCCAAGTCTTGCAAACTCATGTTGATAAGGTCTTGGTGGAGTTAGGTCTAATTCATCTAATAACCAATCATAAATATCTCTATTATTCTCAAACTCTAAAGTACAAATTGAGTGTGAAACTCCCTCTATATAGTCAGATAAACAGTGAGCAAAGTCATACATTGGATAGATGCACCACTCATCTTTTGTTCTAAAGTGGTGAGCATGTCTAATTCTATATAAAAGTGGATCTCTCATTTTCATATTAGCTGCGCCCATATCAATCTTAGCTCTTAAAACATGTTCCCCATCTTTAAACTCGCCGTTTTTCATTTTTTCAAGTAAGTCTAAGTTCTCTTCAATAGTTCTTTGGGCATATTTACTTCTTTTCCCCGGTGTTGTAACTGTTCCTCTATACTCTTTTATCTCTTCTTCATTTAAACTGTCAACATAAGCTTTACCCATTTTTACTAGCTTTACAGCATATTCGTAAATTTTTGGAAAATAATCAGAGGTATAACGTACTTCTCCTATCCATTTAAAACCTAGCCATTTAACAGCATCTTTTAAAGCCTCTACATATTTTGTATCTTCAGTAGTTGGATTTGTATCATCCATTCTAAGATTACAATGACCGCTGTAATCTTTAGCAATACCAAAATTTATGCAGATAGATTTTGCGTGTCCTATGTGTGGGAAACCATTTGGTTCAGGTGGGAATCTTGTAACAATCTCTTTATAAGTACCTTTTTTTATATCCTCTTCAACTATTACACGTAAAAAATCTTTGTTTTCACTCATTATTATTAAACCTTTTTTCTAACTCTTATTGGTTTGAATTTTATCAAATTTGAGCTTATATTATAGGCTTTGTGTTAGATTAGGAAGTGAGGAGAACTCTATTTATATTTTATTGTTCATCAACTTCTAAAATTGGTTCAACAATACTATATAAAAATTTCTCTTTACTAAAAACAGTTTTAGAGATAATAGCAACAAGTTTACCATCTTGGAAAACTCCACCACCACTATTTGATGGAATTGCCAAACAAGTGCTTCTGATCTCATCTTTTTTATTTAAATCTGCTAAATCAAGGCTTAGATTGATCCCTGTTGGGTTGTTTTTAACTTTATAAAATTTACAATTTTTTTCCTCTAAAAGAACATCATAAAACATTCCCTCTTTTGACATTGAGTAGTATTTAAAAACCCCTTTTTTATTTAAGTTAAGTTTTGCAACTTTTAGTTTTGAACTATCTTTTGTCTCTATATAGTTTAAATCAAAATGAAGGTTTTTTGACTCTTTTATATTACAATGTTTTGCTGTATAGATTCTATTTTTTGCATGGACTCCATTGCAACTCTTATCAAACTTTACAAAATAGTTATACTCTTTATTTAAAATTGGTTTTGAAGAGTTCATCTCCAAATATTTCGGTATTTGTTCTAAACTATTTTTTGGAAAAGAGTAGTTAGGTATTAAATTATTCATATACTTTTCAAGCAAAATGATATTGTCGCTCATTGCTTTTACAGTAAATTCTGGGTCTGGATTTTGTATTAAAAAATTTCTAAATTTGACTAAACAATTTTTTGTCGATTTTAAATAGATATATGACAATCTTGTATAGTCATTAAACTCTCTTGCCTTTTCATATTTTTCAATACACTCGTCCCATGTAAAAGCATAAATATGAGTTGAACTCATTAGTAAAATCAAAAAAATTACATAACGCTTTTTCATAATATAGAATTATACTATATTTTATAGAGAAAGTAAACTTTTTATGAAAGCAAAATTAAGCTTTTACAAAGTTGTTATTTAACTTAAAGTATAATTTTCTCTTTTTTTAAAGGGATTATTTATGTCAGAGTATTCATTTTTATTGGCAATTGCAGTTGTATTTATTTTTGGAAGTATGAGTCCAGGTCCTAGTTTTATTTTAGTTGCAAAAACTGCAGTATCAAGACCTCTTAATGAAGGTATAGGTATCTCTATAGGTTTGGCTTTAGGTGCTGTATTTTTTACAATTTTAGCAATTTTAGGACTATATGCACTATTTGAAGCAGTACCTTTTTTATATGCACTTTTTAAAATATTAGGGGGCTTATATCTTCTTTATTTAGCTTATCAAATTTTAAAACACTCAAATGAACCTTTAGAGATGAATATGAAATTAGAAAAAAACTCAAAGGGTTTTTTAAAAGCTTTGGTTTTTGGTTTTTTAACACAAATTAGTAATCCAAAAACAGCAATTATTTTAGGTTCAATTTTTGCAGCACTTTTGCCAAAAACTATGCCTGAATACGGAGAAATATTACTTTGCCTTTTAGCTTTTACTATAGATGCTTTTTGGTACTGTATTGTAGTATTTTTACTCTCTACAAAAAAATCTCAGAAAGTCTACTTACGATTTAAAAAATATATAGATAGAGTTGCCGGAAGTTTGTTGGCTGTTTTAGGTCTTAAGTTGGCAATTGATTAAAAAAAGAGGGAAGAACCTCTTTTTTTATAATAAACCATTAAGTTTATCAGCAAGGGCTGCTTTTGTTGTAGCTCCAATTACATGATCAACTATCTCTCCATCTTTAAAAAACAGAATGGTAGGAATTGATCTAATTCCATACTTAACTGTTAACTCTTGTTCAATTTCAGTATTAACTTTACAAATTTTTGCTTTTCCCTCAAACTCTTGTGCTAATTGTTCAATTGCAGGAGCAATCATTCTACAAGGACCGCACCAAGGAGCCCAAAAGTCAACTAAACTAATGCCACTACTTACAGTATCTTCTATACTATTTTGATCTAGTTCAATATATTTTGACATTTAAATCTCCTCTTATAAATTTGCTTCGTGTTTTCCCAAGTATTCAGCAACACCAGCAGTTGAAGCTTTCATACCTTCGTCACCTTTAGTCCAACCAGCAGGACAAACTTCACCATGTTCATTAGTAAAAATCATAGTATCAACCATTCTAATCATTTCATCAATATTTCTTCCTAATGGTAAGTCATTGATAACTGCATGTCTAATTGTTCCATCTTTGTCTATTAAAAAAGATCCTCTTAATGCAACTGATTCTCCAAAAAGAACATCATAGTCTCTTGAAATTTGTTTAGTTTTATCTGCAACCATTGGGAATTTAACTCTTCCGATACCACCATTTTCTACTGGTGTTTCTCTCCAAGCAAAGTGTGAAAACTCTGAATCAACAGAACAACCTATAACTTGAATACCTCTTGATTCAAACTCTTCAACTCTTTTTGAAAAAGCAATAATTTCTGATGGGCAAACAAATGTAAAATCTAATGGCCAGAAAAATAATACTGCACCTTTTTTACCAATATTTTTATATAAATTAAAATCTTCAACGATTTGACCATCTGCTAATACAGCTGTTGCTGTAAAATCTGGAGCTTTTTTTGTTACTAACATTTTATATCCTTTTATTTAATTATTTTTTGTGATGGTGAAAGTATACATAGATTAATTTAAATTAATATTAATAAATTTTACTAAAGGAAAAAAATTATCCTTTATTGAAAATTGATATTTATCAATTTTGTAAGTTCTCTAATATATGTAAACGTTTTTGAAAGTTCCAATATTTAACTTATAAAGTAATAGAATTAAACTATGAAACAGATACTAATTATTTTAACTCTACTTAATGCCCTTTATGCAGATTATAAAGAGCTTCTTTTTAATGGTAATTGTATTACTTGTCATAGGACAGATGAACTAAATAAATCTGCACCAACTATTATTGAAATTAGAAAAAGATATATTGAAGTATTCCCCAAAAAAGAGGAGTTTGTTAAACATTTAAGTCAATGGGTTTATAGACCAAATGAAGAGAAATCTATAATGCAAAAGGCTATACAAGAGTATAAACTTATGCCTGAGTTGGGTTATGATATAGATACTTTAGAGCAGATTGCTGAGTTTATTTACGAAAAAGAGTTTATGTAGTCTTTTCTCTCTTATTCATAGGAATAAAAATTGCATAAAAATTATTTAATAATTTTACTAAGGGTGCATTATGATTTTAGATATGAATATAAAACTTTCTGGTATTAATGAAGAGTTTTTAAATGAGCTAGATGAACTAATAGAAGATACAAGAGTAGAGTATTTTATAATAAATCCAAAGAGTGAAATAGAGTTAGAAGAGACTTTAGAGCTTTGCAAAAAATATAGAAGATTTAAATATACACTTCCTGTAGCGTTTAGAGAGAAGATGGATAAAAACTGTGTTGCTTACAAAGTTACAAAAGAAGAAGAGTTGGATTTAGTAGAGAATATTCCTTTGGTTGTAGAATCAAATTGTTTAAATGAAAGCTTTATTTTGGCGCTAAATAGTAGGATAAATAGAGGTGTTGTTTTAGATGCAAAACAGAGTGATACAAAATTAGAAAAATTTGCCTACTCTATTTCCCATGATTCCCTTAAAGATTGGACTAAAAAGGGTATTACAGATGTTGATTTTAATAAACTTGCATTGCAAAGTAATTATCCTGATTTTAGTTATGATGAACTTATTAATGGACTATTAAAAGATATTTCAGATTTAACTTTTAGAGCAGAGCAGACAATAGCTGCAGGTGGAACAAGAACAGTTTTAAAGACTTTTGAGTTATTGCAATAGTATAATTCTCTTTTTAGGAGAAAAACTATGACTATTGTACAAGTCTCTGATACTCATATTAAAGCTAATGACCAATTAGCATATAATAAAGTAGATACAGTTAAAGCACTTATAAAGTGTGTTAATCATATAAATAACTTAAAACCAAAACCTGATTTTGTTATGTTTTCAGGAGATATAACTGATAGTGGTAGCAAAGAAGAGTATAAGATTTTTAAAAATATAGTTACTTCTCTTGAGATTCCTTTTTATATAATTCCTGGAAACCATGATAACAGAGATAATCTACGAGAGAGTTTTAAAGAGTATGGTTGGTATAAGGATGGTGAATTCCTTCATTTTAGCCTTGAAAATTTTCCTTTAAGAGTTATTGGTTTAGACTCTATTGTTTTAGAAAAACCTTATGGTGCTTTGTGTGAGAAAAGATTAAATTGGCTTGATGAAAAGTTAAAAGAGTTTCCTTCTAAAGAGACACTACTTTTTGTTCATCATCCTCCAATTGAGATAGGAATAGAACATATAGATAAACTAAATCTTTCAAAAGGTTCAAAAGAGTTAAAAGAGATTTTTGAAAAAAATTCTCAAGTTGTTGCACTTGCTTGTGGGCATGTGCATCGTACAACTTGTAGTTTATGGGGTAGGGTTTTAGTTACAACAGCAGCTTCATCATCTCATCAATTTACACTTGATTTAAAAGAGGGTGCAGCAGCAAATTTTATACTTGAACCACCTTCTGTTGCATTGCATCATTACAATAATAAAAGAGTTACAACCCATGTAAGTTTTATAGAAAAGTTTGAGGGACCTTATCCTTTAGAATAGAGTAGTTTAGTTGAAAACTACTCTGTTTCTTCCGCCTTTTTTAGCTTCATATAAAGCATCATCGACTCTTTTAACAATAGTTGTTACACTATCTTCTGGTGTATATACTGTAACTCCTAAACTAATAGTAAGATTAGATATTTTTGGAAATTTATGTTCTTCTATATGTTTTCTAATATTTTCTGCAATTATTTCCACTGCCTCTTTTTGTGTTTCTGGGCAGATAATTAAAAACTCTTCTCCACCCCATCTTCCAATAATATCGGTTTTTCTAATAAGCTCACCTATTTTTGTTGTAATTTCAACAAGGACATCATCTCCTGCTTGGTGTCCAAAGGTATCATTGACTTTTTTAAAGTAATCAATATCAAAAAAGATTATTCCAAAAGTGTGGTTAAATCTTTTACTTCTTTCAATCTCTCTATCTAAGAGTTCATCCAGTCTAGCTCTATTATAAATATCTGTTAGTTTATCTGTTATGGCAAGTCTTTGAAGTTCCATATTTTTTTGCTCAATCTCTTTTTTTGCTTCTTTTAAAAGTTTATTTGTTTTTGAGATTTTTCTATTCCAGTATCCAAAAAATGAAATAAAAATGATTGCAATTAGAAGTGTTTTCCAAAATAATGAATAGTCTGGTTTTTTTTCATATTTTATAGATAACCATTTATTGATTATCCCTCTGTGTTGTTCAGAAGTGATACTATTTACACTTTTTTGCAAGATATTAAGTAGTTTTGGGTCATCATTTCTTACCCCAATACCAAGTTTTATATCTTCACTCATTGTTCCTGATATTTTTAATTTACCAATATAATCTTGTTGGAGATTATAACCAACTGTAACAAGTGTTCCAAGGTAAGCATAAAGTTCATCTTTGTTAACTTTTTCTAATCCATCTTTTACATTGTTAACTTCAATTATATTTATATTAGGATACTCTTTTTTAAATAGTTCCACATAAGCATAACCTTTTGTAATTCCAACTTTTTTACCTGCTAAATCTTTAAAATTATTAATAAAAGGTTTATCAAGTTTTGTAGTTAAAACAAGAGGAATAGTTAAATAAGGAGTTGTAAAATTAAGATATTCTCTTCTTTGGGGTGTTTCCATGATTAGAGAAACAATATCACATTTTTTCTCTTTTGCAAACTGTAAAGTTTGACTCCAAGAATTGGTTTTAATAGGGATAAATTTAATAGAGAGCATATCTTCAAAGAGTTTATAATAATCTGCACTTATCCCTGTATAATTCCCATTTTTATCAAACCCTTCATAGGGCATTAAATCTGGGTCAATACACATTGTTATATCTTTTTTCTCTTTTAAATATTTACTCTCATTTATTGTCAATGAGGTATATTTTTTATGTCCCAAATTATACTTTACATCTATCCATCTATCAATTAGAACATCCCACTCATATTTTTGTATAGCATTTAAACTCTTTTGTATAATAGAGTGAAGAATTGGTTTATCTTCTCTAATTCCAAATCGTAAATCCTCTTTTTTTATATCTGGAAGTTTTAATTCACCAGCTAATTTCAGATTTGTATAAAGATTTTTTTTGATTAGATAGTTGATATTTGGAAGGTTTTGGATTAGCGCATCAATTTTTCCAAAAACCAAAGCTTGGGTAATCTCTTCATAGGTTTCATAAACAACAAGATTCATACTATTCATCTCTTTTAGCTCTTTATAATAAAAGACATCTTTTAAAATACCAACTTTTTTACCCTTTAGGCTATCTAAGTTTTTATATTCACCAAAAGTGTCTCTAACAAAAATCATAATAGGGATCTCATAATAAGGTTTAGTATATAGTGTATAAGGTTCCCTCTCCTCTTTATATGAGATACTTGCAATCATATCAACTTGTTTTGTTTTAAATTTATAAAGGATTTTATTCCAAACCCCATAATTATTTACAAAATTAAGACCACTTTTTTGTGATAATAAAGAGAGAAGATCTTGCTCAAAACCTATAATTTTATTATCTTCAATAAAAGAAAAAGGTGAGAAATCTGGCATAAGGGCAACTTTAATATTTTTATTATTTGAAATAAACTCTTTTTCTTCTTCGGTAAAATCAATTGAAAGCAGTGAAATAGGAATAAAAAATAGTAATAATATTTTTAAAAATGTTATTTTTTTCATTGTTTTCCTTGTAGTATATTAAAATAATAACTAAATAATAAGTTTTATTTTATTGAAAAAAGATTATAAAATATACTTAATAATACAAAATTATGAAATTTCTATATTGTAATGTTTTATTTTGGCAGGTTTAAGCTATAAAATAGGAATATATAAAGTTTTGGAAGAGATATTAAAATGGGTTTACTTTTCTCTCCATATGTACAGTTTGAAGATAGTCTTTTTCATCTAATGTATTGTAAAAACCCATTTTATTCCAAAATTGATAACCTCCTGGCAAAAAGTACTGTGTATGTAAATAGAGGCTTTCATATTCTTTATTTTTGGCAAAATCATAGGCTAATTCAAAGAGTTTTGAGCCAATCCCTTTTTTTCTAAAACTCTCTTCTATATAACATCTTCCCACTTCTGCAATATTTCTATTTAGATATCTTTTTTGTAAAGCTTTAATACGATTATCATATTCACAAATACTTATCGCTCCTATAGTTTTATTTTTATATTGGGCAATAAAAAAAGCATTATGGCTTCTTTTTAATAAAAGTAAATCCATTTTTTTGTATAAAATTTCATATTGAGATTTAGGAAAATAAGTATCATAATGTTTTATATACTCCCCAATAATAAAATCTTTTGTCTGTTTTTCTAAGTCTGGTGTTACATATTTAAAATCAATTTCATTTATCATTTTTTTCTCTTTTTAGTCTAAATTTAATGGAATCACTGCATCTAACAATGTTTTTGTATATGAGTGTTTGGCATCTTTTAAAAAATCGCTGTTTAATATCTCTATTAACTCTCCTTCTTTTAGGATAATCAATTTATCACAGAACATTGTTGCAATTTCCAAATCATGGCTGATTAGTATTGTTGTCATAGCTTTTTTTTCTTTTTTCTTTTTCAAAAGATTAGTTATTAAAATTTGGTTTGATATATCTAAAGCATTTAAAGCTTCATCTAAAACAAGAAGGGTAGGATCTGTTAACAAAGCTCTTAAAATAGCTATTCTTTGTAATTCTCCTCCACTTAATTCATGGGGAAATCTACTTAAAATAATTTTTTCTAAATTGATCATTTTTAAAAAAGATTCCAACTCACTTTTTGTTCTCTTTTTTTCTTTCCAAAATATCTCTTGGATGGACTCTTCTATTGTAAAAAAAGGATTTAGAGACTCTTTGTAATTTTGAAATACAAAGCTTACTTCTCCTAAATTGTTTTTGTGCCATGAAGAAGAGTCTTTATTCTCTATTAAGATTTTACCTTTTGTAACTCTATCCAGCCCTAAAATCAATTTTCCTAAAGAGCTTTTTCCACTTCCACTCTCACCTATTATTCCAACGGTATCTCCTCTTTTTACATTAAAATTTATATTTTTTAAGGCTATACTATTTTTATTATACATTTTATAAACATTTTCTATTTTAAGCATTCTAAAAACCTTTTAGATAATCTTTCTCTTTTTAAAAGAAGATCTTTTGTATAGGAAGTTTTAGGAGTGGCGAAAACTTCATTTGATACACCATACTCTTCAACTTTACCATTATTTAAAATTAGAATTTTATGTGCAATTTTTGAGATAAGTGCTAAATCATGAGTAACAAAAATTAGTGTTTTGTTTAACTCTTTTATTAAATCTATAATCTGTTTTTGAGTTATTAAATCCAAAGACGAAGTCGGTTCATCAGCAATTATAAGTTTAGTTTCTTGAAGTAAGGCAATTGCAATCATAACTCTTTGTAACTCTCCACCACTTAACTCATTTGGATAACTAAAAAAAGTTCTTTTGCAATCTGTTATACCAACTCTTTTTAATAAAGAGAGGCTTATTTTTTGAGCCTCATTTTTATCAATCTTATATAAAAAACTTTCACACATATGCTCTTTAATTGTACAAAGGGGATCAAAGGCATTTAATGCATCTTGCCAAATAACAGAGACATCTCTACCTAAAATAAAGTTTTCATCTGAATTGTTAAATTTTATTACACCTTCTTTTTTAAAAGTTGCAGGAAGTATTTGAAGAAGAGCTTTACAAAGTAGAGATTTTCCACTTCCACTCTTTCCTACAATTCCTAATATCTCTTTATTATTTAGGGTAAAGTTTATATTTTCTACTATAGTTAAGTCTCTATTTCTATCTTTTATAGTTAGATTTTTTACTTCTAGGATAGTGCTCAAATCTTCTCCTTTTCAATCCTATAAAAGTTTGGATCTAAAGCATCTCTAATACTATCTCCTAAAAAGTTAAAAGCAGCAACACTAAAAAGAATCATAACTCCTGGCGCTATCATCTGAAAAGGAGATATACTCATTACATTTTTTGCTTCATTTAACATTATTCCCCATTCACAACTAGGGGCCTGTACACCTAAACCTAAAAAAGATAAAGCAGAAATACTTAAGATTACAGTTCCAATGTTTAGTGTTGCAAGCATTATTATATCGCTTATTATAAGAGGCAAAAGATGTTTTTTAAGTATGGTTTTTGAAGGGGTCCCCATAAGTTTTGCAAATTGTATATAATTTTTATTTACATGTTTTTCTGTAAAAATATAGGTCATTCTAGTATACCAAGCAATCTTTGCAACTATGTTTGCAATAATAATATTCTCTATACCAGTTCCCAATACACCTACAATTGTAATCATAATCAATTCACTAGGAAAAGTTAACATAATATCACACACTCTTAATATATAGTCACTACTTTTTTTAAAAAAACTTGCTAAAAGACCAAAAAATAGACCAATAGATACAGTAATTGTCATAGCAAGAAATGAATAAAAAAGGGTAATTCTTATTCCATAGATTAATCTTGAGGCGATGCATCTACCTAGATAATCTGTTCCTAAAGGGTATTGTAAACTAAAAGATTGAAGTTTATTTATTAAGTTAGGTTCATAGGGATTATTTGGTGCAAAAAAAGGTGCAAAAATTCCTAAGATTATGGTTATTAATATAAAAAGTATTGAGATTAGGCTAAGAGGCTCTTTGAAGAGTTTATTTAAAAAATCTTTTCTCATTTATACTCTTTTTCTTGGATCTTTTATTACAATCCAAAGATCTGCTATTAGATTAAAAACTATAAAAAGAATTGCCATAAAAAGAATATATGTTTGGATTATGGGAAAGTCTCTATTAAAAATTGCTTGTATACAGATTCTTCCTAGTCCTGGCAATCCAAAAACATTTTCAACAATAATAGTTCCTGCAAATAGTCTAGGTATTGACATATTTAAAGCCACAATAAAAGGGGGTATGATATTTTTAATTTGGTGTTTTAATATTTTACTTTTTTTCAATCCTCTTAGTTTTGCATAGATTATAAAAGGAGCATCTTTTATCTCTATTAGCGAATTTCTTATTATTCTTATAAAAGTTGATATATAGGTAATTGCCAAAGTAAAAGCTGGCAAGATTAATGAATATATTGAATCATAGCCTCCTGAGGGTAAAAGATTAAGCTTAAGGGAAAAAAACCAAATAAGAAGTAATCCTAACCAAAAACTTGGAGTTGCTGTTGTAATAAAGATAAGACTCCTTATTGTTTTATCAAACCAATGATTTTCATAAACTGCACAAAGAATTCCAAAGAAAAAACTAAAAAATACTATTAATCCTAAAGCAAAAATTGTAAGATAAAAAGTTATAGGAGTAGCCTGTAATAATTCTTTTAATACACTCTTTTTTGATTCATAACTAAATCCAAAATCTCCTTTTAAAACAATATTTGACACCCAAGTCATGTATTGCTCCAAAAAAGGTCTATCTAAGCCTAATTCTTTTCTTGTTTCTTCAATTGCTTCTTTTGTAGGAACAATATCATTGACTCTAAGTGTAACCTCCGCTGGATCACTTGGTGACAAATTAGCTAAAAAAAATGAACCAAAAGAGATTAATAGTAATAAGAGAGGTAACGTAACTATTCTTTTTACTATTAAGTTCTGAATATATTTACTCTTCAAAATAAAATTTCTCAAATGGTATCTCATATTGTGAAATATTAAAAGTTACCCCTTTTAGATTTGGATTAAATACTGCTTTTGTTCTTGAGTAACTTAAAGGGATGTAGACATACTGATCATGAATATATTTAAATATTTCATAATACATCCTCTCTCTATTTTTTTCATTGGTTTCTAGTAAAATAGCTTTTATTTGATTATCTAACCACTCTTTTTTTGCTAAACCTAATTGTGCTTGATAATCACTATGTGAAAGTGCTCTCCAAGAAGAGATATAAGATTGAGGATCATATGGTGCTCCCCAAGACAAAGAGTAAACTAAATCAAAATCACCACTTCTTTGTCTATCCAAAAATGTTTGTTTCTCTTCTCCTATAATAGATAGTTTAATACCAATATCTTTTAGATTACTTTGGATATATTCACTAATAATCTTTTCTTGTGCATTTTTTGCATTGTAGTAGAGCTTTATATGTAATTGTTTATTATCTTTTTCTCTTATTTTTGTCTCTTTGTTAAGAATCCAACCATCTTTTTCTAAAATTTCATTTGCTTTTTTTGTTTCATACTCTTTTATGCTCAAAGGGATGTTTGAATATGGTATATTTTTTGAAAAAAGAGTATCTGCAATCTTTTCAGTTCCATTTAATATCCCTGAAACAATACTTTTTTTGTCAATTGCATACTCTAATGCTTCTCTGACTTTTATATCCTTTGTAATTTCTCTGTTCGTATTTATAACGATAGTTCTTGAGGCAATTGGATTACTTAAAATAGTAGAATATTTTTTATTTTTCTCTAACATTGTAAATACATTTAAATCAATCATATCTCCATCAGAACCAAAAATAAGGTCAATTTCACCTTTTTCTAAGGCAAAAATTAAAGATTGATGATCGGGGATTACTCTCCATTTAACTGAAGTTATTTTAGGTTTTATATTCCAGTAATTTTTATTTTCTTCAAAAAGTGTATAATTATTTTTTTTATGTTCTTTTAAAATCCAAGGACCAGTTCCTATATAACAATTTACACCATCTTTAGTCTTATTATTTTTAAAACAATTTGGTGAAATAAATCTAAAAGGACGGGTTAGAGATAGTTCAATAAGGGTGGGATAATATGCATTTTTTAAATTAATTTTAAAAGTATAAGGATCAATAACTTCTGTATAATTTATCTCATTTATTAATTCCATCCATGAGTGCCTTATTCTATTTTCCATAACAGCATCAAAATTCTTTTTTACTACTTCTGCTGTAAAAGCAGTTCCATCGGAAAAAAAGATATTATCTCTTAGATGAAAAGTATAATTTTTTCCATCTTTTGAAATATCCCAACTTTTTGCAAGCCAAGGTTTAATTCCTTCTTCTGTGTTTATAACTAAAGATTCAAAAACCATATTTTGGGCTGCCATCTCTCCTCTATAAAGGTGAGGGTTGATATCTCTAATATCTTTTGTACTAGCAAAAATAAGTTGATTTTTATTTTTTGGCTCTTTTTTATCTGTGCTACAAGCTGCAAAAAAAGTTATTATTAATATAAAAATTAAAATATTTAAAAATCTTGTCATTAAAAATCTCCTTAAAATTTTTATTGAATTCTATTAAGTGGATTATTATATTACGATGATTTTTTTATTTACTTATGTATTATTGGAACTAAAATATAAAAAACTTATTATTTATTATTATATGTCATTGATAATAAAGAGTGTTTTGGGTTTTTATTTAATGTTTATCTTTTTAAAGATTAAAAAAAGAAAAGAAGAGGTCGAGTATGCAAGACTATATTAAATAGTCTCTTTAGCATACTCCAATATTTTTATTTGTAGATTTTGTATAAACTTATCACTTACAACTAAGTTATAGTGCTCAAAAGTTCTTTGATAGTTAGATTCGAAATTATATTGCATTATTTTATTAAAGAATTTATCCTTTAAAATATCCTCTTTTTTTACTGATATGTAATATTTAGCACCTAATAAATCTTTATCTTTTGTTACAAAATCTTCTAATGCTTTTAAAGAAGCATCTCTTTTAATCAAATTTTCCAACTCTTTTTCCATAGAGTTACTAAATTGGTTCTCTTCTATTATTTTATAAATATTAAATAGTGCAATTTCAGGGGTAATATATAGATTTAATTCTTCAAGTTTTTTTACTGTACTCTCTTGATCTAAAAAGGTTTCAAAAATAAAATTACCTAATGAGATTTGATAATACAATTCATATTTTGTGATTAAATCAACTATTTTATTTTTTTGAAAAAAATTATTATAAATATTGTTTGAATCTTTTTTATAATAGTTTATAAAAGATTCTGTTGTTGTCAAATTATTGAAATCTTTCATAACCTTACATCCTTTATTAAATTTCACTCATTATAACACATAAAATTAGCACTTGTCAAGTGTGAGTGCTAAAATTATTTTATTGTGTGAGTAGAATCAATTAGACTAGGTTTACAATTGGAAGTTCTATAATAAAAGTTGTACCTTTATGTCTTTTTGAGAGTAGGGAGAATTTGCAGTTTTCAACCTCTATATTTCCATCCATATGTTCTGAAATAATCATTTTTGAAAGGTGTAGACCAATTCCTGAACTATCTTTTGTAGAGTAAAACTGTTCAAAAATATTTTCTATATGTTCCTCTTCTATTCCTCCTGCGTTGTCTCTTATTTTTATATAGTTTTTTGATTCTTTTGTATAGGTTTGTATTTGTATTATTGGATTAGATATTTTTCTTCCAATAAAGGCATCTCTGCTGTTTGAAAGGATATTTATTAGAACTTGTGAAAACTCATTTTGATATCCAAAAAGCTGCATATTATCTTTTTTATTTCTTATTACTTCAACTTTCAATTTAATAAAATCATGTTCTAAAAGTTTTAGTGCAACATCTAAAGTATTACTAAAAAGAAAACTCTCTTTACTTTTATCTTGGATATGAAAATTTTTAAATTCATCAACCAAATTACCCATATAGTTCAAAGTATTTTGCATATTATCTAAAAAGTTTAAAAGTTTTTGTTTTGTAGGAATCCCTTTAAACTCCAATTCACTTTGTATGGCAATCACATTTGAAGAGAGTTTTGAAAGTGGACTTCTCCACTGGTGTTCAATATTTGAAAGGGTTTCTCCTATGGTTGCATATCTTGATTGAATATATAAAATATCATCTTTGTTTTTTAGCTGTTGTATTGATTCTAGTTTTTGATTATGATCTCTATTAATTTTATAAGAGACTATAATAGTTAGTAAAACTCCAACAATAAGGCTTAATTCAAAGGCAATACTTCTATTTTGAATAATATAATTAACATTTGGTATTGCTTCAAAATTCCATTGTCTTGACCACATTTGTGGCAAATCTTTTTTATATTTTATATGTTTATAGTTTTTATTTTCTAAATTATATGTGAAAATAGGCTCTTTTTTACTGCTATTATGGTCAAAGATTTTAAAGCTAGTATCTTTAGAAAAGTCATCATTTAAAACTGATTTTTCAAAAATATCTTCAATAACAAAAACTCCAAGAACAAAACCTCGTATCTCTTCTTTTTTGTCAAATATTGGTAAAAAAGCTAAAAATCCTTTTTTATTATTGTATTGTACAAGCTCTATTGCTTGCGTTATTTGAGGACTTTTTGTTTTTAGTGCAGCTTGAATTGTTTGATTTCTACTTGGATTACTTGATAGATCAAAACCCAAGGCTTTTTCATTGTTTTTATATGGCTCCACATAATAAACAGGGAAATAAAACTCTTTTTCTTCAACTCTTTGCATACTTTTATTTGGAAGTTGTTTAGTAAAGAAAAACTCTTTTTCAAACTCTTTTCTATTTTTGTTTTCAACTTTAGGAATCCACTCTAAAGCTTGAATTGCATTATGTCTTTTGATAATCTTTTTTGCCTCTTTAGCGAACTCCTCTTTTGAAGGTGTTTTATTGTCATTAAACAAAATTGAGAGGGTATAAAGTGTTTCTAGGTTTACTAAAATCTCTCTATAAAAAGATTTCATCTTATTATCAACAATATTTTCAAAGCTATTTTTAATTGCTTTTTCTTCCATACTATAAATAATATAACCTACAGCTAAAGAGAGTAAAAGACCAATTATTATTATAGAAGAGACGTGAAGTTTATATCTATTTTTTATCAAAGTAAAAGCCTGTATCCTTGTTCATTTTCGTTAACTATGGTATTTTTACCAATTTTATGTCTTAGTTTTCCTATTAGCACTTTTAGGGTACCTTTATTTAAACTATCACCTTCCCAAACATTTTCTTCAATAATATCATAAAAGACAAGCTCATTTTTAAACTCAATTAGTGTCTCTAAAAGAAGTTTCTCTTTGTTTTGAAGTTTTTCAATTTCGCCTTTTTCATTTGTAAAAATTGTTGTATGAATATTATATTTTGCATTATTTGGAAAAATAATCTCAAATTTGTTTCTCTCTAAAAGTTTTTCTGAACAGTTAAACAGTGCCTCTTTTAAATCTTTGTAAGAGATAGGTTTTATAATATAAGATTCAAGGTGTAAAGAGACAGCTTGCATTAAAAATCTTTCAGTTTTAAAAGCTGTTAATACAACAATTGGAGTTAAACTATCCTCTTCTCTTATCTCTTTAACAAAATCTAAACCGTTCATACCTTTCATATCAATATCTGTAAAGATAATATCAGGTTTATATTTGTCATAAAGTTCCAAAGCATCTACTGCATTTGATGCAGTATATACTTTTTTTACCATATTTGCTATGGAGTTTGAGATATTTATTCTTACTTCGTCATCATCTTCAACATATAAAATTGTTAAATACTTTAGTATATTTTTCATGGTAAAAATTATATCCAAAAAGGCTTATTCCTCAACAAGAGCTAGTTTCTCAGGCTCAAAATGAGGTATTGATGCAATAAGTTTTTTAGTATACTCCTCTTTGGGATTTTCTAAAATATCATAAACATTTCCTTGTTCAATAATCTCTCCTCTATTCATCACAATAACCCTTTCACAAAGCAGTTTAACCACATTTAAATCGTGAGATACAAAAATATAACTCATTTGTAACTCTCTTTTTAATTTGTCTAAAAGTTGTAAAACAACTGCTTGTACAGATACATCCAAAGCTGAGGTTGGTTCATCAAGGATTAAAACCTTTGGATTTACTGATATTGCTCTTGCTATTCCAACTCTTGCTTTTTGTCCACCAGATAATTGGTGGGGAAATCTAGAAAGAAGATGAATAGGAAGTCCAACCATTAAACTTAACTCTTCAACTCTTTTTTTTATCTCTTTATTGTTTTTCATATTAAGTAATCTTTTTAAAGGCTCAGAGATTGAATCAAAGGCTGTAAATCTAGGATTTAGACTCTCAGTTGGGTCTTGAAAAACCATTTGAATTTTACTTCTTTGTTTCATTTTGGCAAAAGCTGTAGCACTATAAGGGGTTATATTTTCATTTTCTAAGATAATATCACCTGAGGTTGGTTCTAAAAGTTTTGTTATCATATTTGAAGTTGTTGATTTTCCGCAACCTGATTCTCCAACCAAACCTAGACTTTCACCTCTTTTTAAAGAAAATGATATACCATTTACAGCTGTAAAAACCTCCTCTTCATCTTTTTTTGAAAAAGAAAAAAGTGCTTTTTTACCAATAGGAAATTTTTTAACTAAATCTATAACTTCAAGTACTATCTCATTTGATTTAATTAGCTTTTTTTTCTCCTCTTTTTTTACTATTTTTATAGTTTCATTCTCCATCTCATCTGGAATTGCAGTTAAATCTTCAAGTTTTGATTTAGGTCCAGGAGAGGCTGCGATTAGTTTTTTTGTATAAGGATGGGTAGGGTTTCTAAAAAGATTAAAAACAGAGTTTTTTTCAACTATTTCACCCTTTTGCATAACACAAATATTATCACAATATAGTGCTGCCATCCCTAAGTCATGGGTAATAAGCATAACTGACATATTGTGTTGTTTTGCTAACTCTTTTATTAAATCCATAATTACTTTTTGAGTAGTAACATCAAGCCCTGTTGTTGGTTCATCAGCAATTAATAGTCTTGGATTACAAGCAATTGCAATTGCAATCATAACCCTTTGACACATACCTCCTGATAGTTCAAAAGGGTATGACCAATATCTCTGTTTTGCATTTACTATTTTTACTTTTTCAAGCATTTTAATAGCTTTCTCTTTTGCATCCTGTTTTGTAGCTTGTTTATGGCAAATAAGTACATCTTCTATTTGTTTACCTACACATCTAATTGGATTTAGTGCAGCCCTTGGATTTTGAAAAATCATAGAGATTTCTCTACCTCTATACTCTCTTAGTTCTTTCTCTTTTGCTTTTGTAAGGGAAAAACCTTCATATTTAATCTCTCCATTACTTACATATCCAGCACTATCAAGAAGTCCCAAAACAGTAAATGCAGTTACCGATTTCCCAGAACCACTCTCCCCAATAACACCTAAAATTTGACCCTTATCTATCTCAAAAGATACCTCTTTAACCCCATGAACAATTCCATTTCTTGTTTTGAAATCGACACTTAGTTTATCAATATTTAAAAATGAATACATTTTATATCCTTATGTTCTTTTTTTAGGGTCAACTAAATCTCTTAGACCATCACCTAAGAGGTTAAAACAGAAAACTGCAAGCATTAGAGCAAGTCCTGGAAAGAGTGCTAACCACCACTCACCTGAAACAATATATGTTGCGCCTTCAGCTACCATGATTCCCCACTCTGCATCAGGAGGTCTAACACCAAGACCAATAAACGAAAGTCCAGCGGCATTTAATATTGCCCATCCCATATTAAGAGATACTTGAATCATCATAGGGGGCAAAGAGTTTGGAAAAATTTGTAGAGCTAAGATTCTTAAATCAGAGTTTCCATTTAATTTTGCTGCTTGTACATAACCTGCATCTCTTCTAATTAGAACTTCAGATCTTGTAACTCTTGCATAAAAAGGAAGATTGATTATTGCTGTTGCGTAGATGATATTTTCCACTGAATTCCCTAATGTTGCAACTATTCCCATTGCTAAAACAAAAAGGGGAAATGCCATAATAGCATCACAAAATCTTCCTATAATTTTGTCAAGCCATCCTCCCCAAAAACCTGAAATTGCACCTAAGGCACTACCAATAAAAAATGATAAAAATACAGCAGAAAAAGCGATCCATAAATCAAGTCTTGTGGCAACAATTACTCTGCTTAATACATCTCTTCCTAAATTATCAGTCCCAAATGGATGAGCTAATGAAGGGGGAGATAAAACAGCTGTTGCGTCTGTTAAAAGTGGATCATAAGGGGCAAGGTATGAGCCAAATATTGATAAAAAAACTATTACAAAAAACATAAAAAAAGAGAGTGCTGTTACTAAGTTTTCTTTTAATATATATTTAAAATGAGTTAAGAATTGATTCATATTTATTCCTTAATTATCTATTGATACTCTTGGGTCAATAAGAGTTAAAACAATATCTATTATTAAATTTACTACCACAAAAAGCATTGCCATTGTTAAGACAAAACCTTGTACAGCAGCATAATCAGAAGCAACTAAAGCTTCTATAGCAAAAGAACCAATACCAGGCCATGAAAATACTTTTTCAACTAAAACATTTGCACCCAATAAAAATGAGAAAACCATTCCAAGGGTTGTTAATATTGATAACAAAGAGTTTCTAAGGGCATAAGTTACTAAAATCATTCCTTGTGGAAGTCCATTTGCCTTTGCAGTTCTTACATAATCACTTGAAAGAGCATTTATCATTGAAGCTCTTGTCATTCTTGCAATTGGAGCTAAAGCAAATATTCCCAAAGTAATAGAGGGTAAAATAAGCTGTTTAACACTAGCCATAAAAGTCTCCATATCATTTGCTAGTAAAGAATCAATAGTATAAAATCCTGTTACATGTGGAGGAGATAGATATATAATATCAAGTCTTCCAATAGGAGAGGGCGCTACACCTAAAAGAAAATAGAAAACATATATCAAAAACAATCCTGTAAAAAAGGTTGGCAAAGATACTCCCATTGTTACTAATACTCTTGTAAAATGATCAATAAAACTGCCAGGTTTTGTTGCTGATAAAATACCTAAAGGAATTGCAACTAAAATTGCAAAACCAAGTCCAATAAATGTTAACTCCAAAGAGGCAGGTAGTCTTGTTGTAATCTCTTCAAGCACAGAAACACCTGTATTTAAAGAGAGTCCTAAATTACCTTGAGTCAGATTTTGAATATAGATAAAAAACTGTTCAATCAAACCCTTATCTAAACCTAAAGCAACTCTTACTTGTTGTATTGACTCTTCATCTGCCATAGCTCCAGCAAAATATACTGCTGGATCCCCTGGCAAAGATCTGGTCAATAAAAATGAGATTATTACAATACCTATAATAGAGGGTATTGCTTGTAATAATCTATTTACTATTTGTCCAATTTTTGTTTTCATTGTTTTACGATTTTGTTAATGTACTACAATCCAATTGTCTATGGAACCAAGAAGAGTATCCATCAACATTTTTTTGCATTGCAGCATCTAAATATGGTTGATAAAGGGGAATTCTAGGAACATCTTCGAATGCAATCTCTATCATCTGTTTAATTAGTTTTTCGTACTCTGGATTATTTACTTCCATATGAAGTGTTTTTTCAACAAGGGTTTCCATCTCTTCATTTTTATAGTTTGATGAGTTAAATAGATGTCCATATTGATATGCCCAGAAAAAGTAATAATCAGGATAATTTAACCATCCACCAAAATTCTCTAAGTGCATTGGAAGTCTTTTTTCAACTAAAGCTGCTGTTCTCCAATTTGCCCCAGGGATTTTGTCAAGTTTGACTTTTATACCGATTTTTTTGAGTGCTTCTTGAATTAAAAGAGCAGTTGGTTCTTCCCAATCAGCCATTCCAAGGTTATAAGATAGTGTTGTTTCAAAACCATCTTTAAATCCAGCCTCTTCAAGTAGTTTTTTAGCTTTTTCTATATTTGTATCATAAGGGAAAGGTTGTGGCCATTTTATTGTTGAAGGTTTTGTCTCTTTTGCTCCAAACATAACTTCCCCTCTGCCATAAGCTCCTGAAGATAAAATCTCTTTGTATGGAAGTGCATAAGCAATAGCTTGTCTAACTTTTTTATTGTCAAAGGGTTTATATTTTACATTTAATCCTAAAACATGTAAGCAGTTATCAACAGGAGCACCTGAAACTTTTATTTTCCCTTGCTCTTTAAACTCTTTTACATCTTTTGGCGGAACATCTGTATAAAGGTCAGCGTCTTTTCTTTCAAGTAAAGCTCTTCTTGTAGAAGCTGAAGGAACTTCCCTTACAATTACTCTTTTAATTGCAGGTTTTGTACCTACTTCATAGTCGTCATTTCTCTCATAAACATACTGTTGCCCAGCATCCCATCTTGCAATTTTATATGGACCTGAACCAGCAGGAGTTTTGTGTAGATACTCAGTTGCCCAAGGATCTTTTGCAGTTGCGTGTTGTTTAGCTACTTTTGAATTAATAATAAATGGAATTGGAACAGCTAAATCTGGAAGTGTTAGTTTAGAAGCAATTAGTGTATCAATTCTAAAAGTCATATCATCAACAACAACAAACTGTTTAGGATCACTCATAGAACCAGCTTTCATTTGTACAGTTGGAAAACCACCTAAACTTACAGCTCTATCAAATGACCATTTTACATCATGGGCAGTTACTGGTGTTCCATCCCAAAATTTTGCCCTTTCATCAATTTTAAATGTGATTGATTTTCTATCTTCTGAAAACTCCCATGATTTTGCAATTTGAGGTTCAATTTTTGTTGAGTCATAAGAGATTGTTCCATCTGCTAATGTTTTAAGACCAAATCTTACAAGTCTATCATAGATGTTTACTGTTACTTCATAACTAGGTCTATTTGTACCTTGTCTATGTAAATCTAAACTATTAATTGTATGTCCTGAAACAATAACTAAAACTCCATCTCTAGAAGCTGCATGTGCTTCTGTTGGTAAATATCTTAAAAATGGCAATACAGAAGCTGCTGCCGCTACTCTCATAAAATCTCTTCTTTCCATAATTTTTCCTTTATTTTGAAATTGAATTTAAATAAGTTCTAAAACCACCAAATTGTGAAATATCAGTTGCAGTTTCAATTGCATATGATTCACATAAAAACCCTTTTACCTCTTTTGAGTCTTCAAGCTCAATTGTTCCAATACACAAAGGGGAAGGAATAGTTTTTTCAAAAGCTCCAAAGTTTTCCAAAGGCATTGCCCAAACTTCTAACTCAATAGCAACACCATCTTTTACTTTTACAAGTCCTGGTCTTATTGGCAAATCCCCTTGAAGTTTATAAAATTTGTATTTTTTAGCTGTTTTTGTTTTGTATAAAAATCTTGAATTTAGTTTTAGAAGTTCACCATTTAGTGCCATACCACTCATATGTGCACCAACAACTGCAATCTCTATTTCATTGTTTTTTAGAGTTTTTTCCTCTTTTCTTTTTGTCACTATTTTTTGATTAGAATTTCCATAATAAAGAGTCATCTCTTCTTGTAACTCTTTTGAAAACTCAACCAAAACTGACTCTTTATGTGCAGTTGACATTGCTGTTATTCCACTTGCAAAACCATCTTCTCTTTTTTCAACAGGAAAAGCTATGGCGCTAAAGTTTAATAAATTTACAAATTTTGTATATAAACCTAATCTTGAGTTTGCAACAATAGGTTCATCTTTTAAATCTTGTACACTATAAGGTCTTGGAATAGTTGGAAGAGCTAAAAGATCAACATCTTCCATAATAAGCTCAATCTCTCTTTTTAGTTTGTTTAATTTATAAATATCTCTGTAAACATCACTAGATGAAAAGTTTTTTGCTTTTGAGATGATGTTTCTTGTTATCTCAAGAATTTTTTCAGGAGAACTCTCTATTAGATTTCCTATAACTGTATATCTCTCTGCAACCCAAGAACCTTCATATAAAAGTTCACCCACTTCAAAAAATGGTTCTAAATCTATCTCTTTTATAAAAAAACCTCTTTTTTTAATTAGTTCAACAGTTTTTTTATAAGATTTCTCTTCAAAACTATCTTCATAAAAAATCATTGAGTTTTTATTTGGAATTGCGACTGTAAGATTTGAAGAGTTTTTAGGATATTTCTCTTCTTTTTTTATAGAGTAGGGATCTTTTACATTATATTTTGAAGTAATATCAAATAGTTTTGTTGCATCATCGATTGTAAGAGCAAAGATGGAAATTGTATCCAAAGTAAGACAAGCAGGAACTACACCTTGTTTTGATAAGGTTCCTAAAGTTGGTTTAAATCCTACAATATTATTAAGTGCAGCAGGAACTCTACCTGAACCAGCTGTATCTGTTCCTAACGAAAAACTAACAATTTGATGTGATACACAAACAGCAGAACCAGAGCTTGAACCACCAGGAACAATAGATGAATCAACAGCATTTTTTGGAACTTCATAAGGAGTTCTAACCCCCACTAATCCAGTTGCAAATTGGTCAAGGTTAGTTTTACCAATACAAATAGCTCCCGCTTCTTTTAGAAGTTTAACAACAAAAGCGTCCTCTTTTGCTATATATTCATACTCTGGACAAGCAGCTGTTGTAGGTAAATCTTTTACATCTATATTATCTTTTACTGCAAAAGGGATCCCCCATAATGGTTTTTTTGTTAAATCCATCTCTTCTAAAGATGAAACTTCTTTTAAAACTTCCTCTTTAGAGTTTAGATAGATAAAAATCCCATTATCAGCAATCTCTTCTATTCTTCTATATACTTCTTGAATAATCTCTTCAGCTTTTATACCTTTTTTGTATGCTTCATGAATATGAGATATATCAAATAGTTGATCCTTTAACATAATCCACCTTTTTATTAAAATCATTGATAATGAAATTGTAAAAATAACTGGTAAATTGAAAGTTAATTATTATTTTTTAATACCGCATAAAAGCCATATATATCGAATAAGTAAGAAATTATAAAAGTATAATAAATTATAAATATTAAACAGTATTTTAAAAAAAAATATTAAGAATTCAGGTAAAATTAAGAAAAATTAAAAAGGTTGATAATGTTAAACAAAATCTCGATAAAAATCAAGCTGTACATACTAGCTGGGCTCTCAATTTTTGGTTTAATTGTTTTGAGTTTACTTCTTTTTCAATCAGTTTCAACAATATATTCATTAAGTAGCTCAAAAACATTAATTGAAGAGTTAGATACTAGTATGTTGATGTTAAGAAGAAATGAGAAGGATTTCCTTGCTAGAAAAGAGTTAAAGTATAAAGAGGAGTTCTCTACAAATGTTAAACAATTAGAGCAAAATATAGCTCTTTTGGAAAAAGATTTAAAAGAAAACTCTATTGATATAGCTGAAGTTGAAAATTTCAAAAAAGTAATTGAAGAGTACAAAGGTATATTTTTTGAATTAATTGCAATGCAACAAAAAATAGGTTTGACTCATAATGATGGACTATATGGAAGTTTAAGGGATGCAGTACATAAAGTTCAAGAGGGTGCAAAAAAATCAAAAAATCATGAATTGTTGTCAATAGTTTATGACTTAAGGAAACAAGAGAAAGATTTTATGCTAAGAAAAGATTTAAAATATGTTGATAAGTTTACCCAAATAGTTGATGGACTATTAAATAGAAGTGATTTGCTTGATGAAGATATTAAGGGTTTCTTGGTTAATTATAAAAGAGATTTTATTTCATTGGTTGAAGCAGAAAAAGAGTTAGGGCTTAATAGCAAAGTTGGAATCCAAGGAAAAATGAGACAAACTATTCATAAAACAGAGCAGTTACTTGTTAAAATGAGTGATGAAGTTACTATTGTAGTCGAAAAAGCAATTGATAAAACAAAAATTGTAGCTTTGGTCGTCTCTTTTGTTGTAATTTTATTAATTGTTATTTTCTCTTTGATAATCTCAAGAAGTGTTGCACATAGATTGGAAAATTTCCAAAGTGGACTTTTGACTTTCTTTAAATACTTAAATAGAGAGATACATGAAGTTAAACCTTTAGATGCAAATAACTATGATGAGGTTGGAATAATGTCAACTGTAGTTAATGAAAATATTAATAAGATAAAAGCATCTATAGAAGAAGACAGAAAAACAATAAATAATACAATTGAAGTATTATCAGAGTTTGAAAAGGGTGCCTTTGCAAAAAAAGTTGAAGTTTCATCTTCAAACCCATCATTAAAAGAGCTTACTACTTTAATAAACAAAATGGGTACAAATTTAGAAAGAAATATTACAACAATATTGGATATTTTAGAGCAATATTCTAATAGTAATTTTTTAAATAGAGTCCCAATGGAAGGTTTAAAAGAGCATATATTAGAGTTGGCAACTGGAGTTAACTCTTTAGGTAATGCAATTACTGCTATTTTAGTGGATAACAAAAAAAATGGTGTTCAAATTAATGACTCTAGTAACATACTTTTTGAGAATACAAAAATATTAAATACTAACTCAAATAAAGCTGCAGTTGCACTTGAAGAGACAGCAGCAGCTCTTGAAGAGATTACTAGTAATGTGACACACAATACAGAAACAATAGCACAAATGGCAAAATATGCAAATGAGTTAAATAGTGCAGCCTCTCAAGGGGAAAAACTTGCAACACAAACAACTATTTCTATGGATGAAATAAACAATGAAGTAACAGCAATAAATGATGCAATTACAGTAATTGACCAAATTGCATTTCAAACAAATATTCTTTCACTTAATGCGGCTGTAGAAGCTGCAACTGCTGGAGAAGCTGGAAAAGGTTTTGCTGTTGTTGCCCAAGAGGTTAGAAATCTAGCAAGTAGATCTGCTGAAGCAGCTAAAGAGATAAAAAATCTTGTTGAAAATGCAAATATTAAAGCAAACAGCGGTAAATCAATTGCAGATACTATGATAAAAGGGTATAACAGTTTAAATGAGAATGTATCAAAAACAATCTCTTTAATCTCTAGTGTTGAAACAGCAAGTAAAGAGCAATTAACAGGAATAAGACAAATAAATGATGCAATTAACTCTTTAGATCAACAAACTCAACAAAATGCTGTAATTGCAGGACAAACACAAGAGATTGCAAGTGCAACTGCTGTTATTGCAAAAGAGATTATTGAAGATGCAAATAAAAAAGAGTTTGAAGGGAAAAACACTATACATGAGAGTAAAAAAAGTGTTAGCACAAAAACACCTAAAAAAGAAGAGCTAAAAGAGACTCATAAAGAAAAAAACAAAGAAAATACTAAGGTAAATAACAAAGATAAAAAATTTGAACCAATCAATAACAAAGATGATGAGTGGGAAAGTTTTTAGTAGTAATAGAGAATTATTTTCTCTTTACTACAATTAATTGTTTCATCATTTTATAAATTTCATGACTTTCGTTTAAAAATTCAACATAATCTAAAACTTCAAAATTATCATCAAAAAAAGATTTCAACTCCTCTTTTTTTAATAAAAATTCAGAGTTTGATGGTGGTTTTTCATTAATCTCATCTTCCATATAGGTTTCAATTAGCAAAATTCCCTCTTTTTTCAATGCTTTTGCAAGGCTAGGAATAAGTTTTCTATCCAAAAAATTTGTTTGAACTATTAAATCATAACTCTCTTTTGCAGGTGTAAATTCATCTAAATCAACTTGTTTTGTAGTAATATTTCTATAATCTTTTCTATTTAAATTTTCCAAAGCAACTTCAGAAATATCAATTGCATCTACAACAAACCCTTTACTTGCTAGAAAAATTGAGTTTCTTCCTGTTCCACATGCAACATCTAAAGCTTTGTTACCTTTTACAAGATCAATAATCTCTTTAAGTTTTGCACTTGCCTCTCTTTTTTCAAGTAGAGCAGGAGTTGTTTCGTATTTTTTATCCCATTTAAGTCTATCTTCTAGTGCCATTTTCTCTCTTTGTAGTTTTTTCTATTATAACTACTGTTAAATAAAATTTTTGCAAAAGAAAAAAATTAAATGGTTTAAGAGTTTTTTAGTAGTTTTATATACTCTTCCCTAGGAATCTCTTTTGCTCCTAAAGAGGCTAAATGTTTGTTATAAACTTGACAGTCTATTAATTTTATTCCATTTTGTTCAGCTTGATTACATAGATGATACAAAGCTACTTTGGAAGCATCTTTTTGTTTTGCAAACATACTCTCTCCACAAAAAATGTCATTTATCATAACACCATAAAGTCCCCCAACAAGCTCTTCATCTAAATAACATTCAATTGAGTATGCAAAATCAAGTTTATTAAGATTTGTATAGGCTATTATGAAGTTCTCATCAATCCATGTTTCATCTTCATGTTTTCTTTTTATATTTGAACAGTTTCGCATAACCTCTTCAAAGTTTTCATTTGTTTTTACAATATAACCTTTGTTATTGATTGTTCTTTTAAGACTTTTTGAGAGTTTGAATTCATTTGGAAAAAGAACCATTCTTTTTTTTGGAGAGAACCAATGAATGTAGTTGTAATCATCAATAAACCAAGGGAATATTCCATTTTTGTATGCATTAATCAATCTTTGTGGATGGAAATCTCCACCCACTGCAACTAAATCATCTTTCATCATTTCAAGTGTAGGGAAATCGTGGTTGTTGTCATCTAATAAATAGATTTTGTTTTTTTTATCTAATAATTCCATTGCTTATTATAAGAGAAAGTTTATTCAACTTTCCCTTCAAAATCATTCATATTTACATTATCTACTATATCTAAAGAGACTCTATTTGTCTCTTGCGCAATAGTATTTGTTTTGTCTGCAATAGCAGCATTTTCTTGAGTAAATCTATCAAGTTGATTTATTGCATCACTAATTTGTGTCATCCCTAGATTTTGCTCTTTTGCTGCATTTGTAACATCATCAATTAGATTGTTTGTATTTGCAATTTTTGATTCAAGTTCTGTAAATCCTTTAATCATTGATGAACTAATATTTTTACCTTCTGCTGCTTTAACTGTAGCATTTTCAACTAAATCTTTAATCTCTTTAGCTGCTTCAGCAGATCTACTTGCTAGATTTCTAACCTCTTGGGCAACAACAGCAAAACCTTTTCCAGCTTCACCAGCAGTTGCAGCTTCAACAGCTGCATTAAGTGAAAGAATATTTGTTTGAAATGCAATTTGGTCAATTACTGTAATTGCTTCGTTAATATTCATAACTGTTTCATTTATCTCATCCATTGATTTTGCAGTTTTACTTGCTAAATCTTTACCTGTATTAGCAGAAGATTTTGTTTCTGCTGAAATATTTAACATCTGTTGTGCTTTTTCATTTGTTTGTTTAATATTTCCTGTAATCTCTTCTATTGAGGCAGCAGTCTCTTCAAGTGAAGCAGCTTGAGAAGTTGCATTGTCACTTAAAGTTTTTACATTTGAACTTAACTCTTCAGATTTATTTTTTAATAGAAGACCATCTTTTTGATTATCTTGCAAAATTTTTGTAATCATATCATGCATATTAATAATACTTGTACCAATCTTACCACTATCTTTAGAGTTGATTTTTTGAGTAAAATCTCTAGAAGCATATTTTTCTAATACTTCTGTTAGTGCATTAATATTTGTTCCAACAAGTGATTGAAGGTTTTCAAGCATATTATTAAGTAGAGATTTTAACTCCTCTAAAGATTCATTATTTGTTGAACCTTTGATTTTTTTATCAATATAACCATTTCCAACATGATTAACAATCTCTTTTACTTCACCAATCAATTTATTATCTTGTTCAATTATTGTTTTTGATTTATCAATATTTTGATTTATAATTGCAGACATTTTTCCTATCTCATCATTTGCTTCAATTTTTAATAGATCTATATGACTTTGTTCTTTATTTATATATTTAAAGAAGTTTAATAATCCCACTTGGAAATTTTCCAATGGGTTAAAGAGTAGTTTTTTCATTAATATTACAGCTAAAACTGAGATAATAGCAATAATAACAAAAATGGCAATTATATTTCTCATTATCAAGGCACTTAGGTTTTCATCGGTTGTTTTTCTCATCTCTTTAACTGTATTTTCAACATCAAAGACATAAGCTCCTGTACCTATAATCATATCCCAAGGTTCAAATTTTCTAACAAATGAAAATTTTAAGAAATCTCCTTTTTTTTCTGGCATACTCCAATAATATTTAACCAAACCACCATTTTTGTTCTCATTCCCTGCTTTTACAATCTCTCTATATAGGTATGTTCCTTTTGAATCTTTTAGGTCATACATATTTTTCCCAACAAGTTCAGGCTTTGCTCCATGAGCTGTTACCACATGGTTAGAATCATTTATCCAGAAATATCCATTTGTCCCATATTTCATATCTGTAATTGCTTTTAAAGCTTCTTGTTTCATCTTTTCAGAAACATTATCAATATATTCCCCTGTTCCTATAATCCAATTAAAAGGTTTAAACATTTTTACATAAGAGACTTTTGGTTGAGGATTATTAAACCCTGGTTTATCCCATAAATATTTTAAAAAACCTTCCCCTTTTGGTGATAATCCAAGTTCAACCAAACTTTTTATAATATATACTCCATTCTTATCTTGTACATGGGATAGATTTTTCCCTTCTAATTCTGGTTTTGGTGGCAATGATATATTTACACCATTTGGATCATAAACAAAAAAATAGCCAGATTTACCAAATTTTGCATCATTTAAAATCGATTTTAATCTTTTTTTCATCTCTTCTGTAGATAAAGTGTTTTTATATTTATTATATTCCCCCTCTATAATAGAAAAAATATAATTGGTTTGTTCTTTTAAATAACTTTCAACTTCCTCTTGAATTTTATCTTCAGCTGTTCTTGCATAATATGATTCAACTGTTTTATATGCCAACGAGACATAATTTTCTAGTTCCTTCTCTTTTGCATTGTATGCAGCTTTTGCACTCTCCTTGCTTAGTGTTGTTACTTCATTATTAATTGAAATAGTCATTTCTACTAATAAGATTAATGCAATCAAAACAATAGAACCTATAACTGTTGAAAGCAATTTGGCTTTAATTGAAATGTTTTTTAGCACCTTTTTTTCCTTTTAGTTGCAGATTTATTTCACTATTCTACTCCTCAATTATTAAATGTAGCATAAAAATGAAAAGTTATTTTTACAAAATTAATAAAATATTATGATATGGTTATTTTTTTCATTGAATGGTTATTTATTCCTTGTTTTTGGTAGCTATTATAAAGGGTAATGATATTTATTATCATAAACATAATAATTATTTTATTTTCACAAAATTATTTATTTATAATTAATAACGTAATAATAGATAATTATTCAACACTTATTGGGATAAAGAGTTCTATTTCAAAATCTTTCATTCCAGTTAAAAAGTAGTTTTTATGATATATTGCATAAGCTGGAATTGTTTTGGCTTCATAACCTGAGTTTGGCAACCAATAGTGATAAACATATCTAATTAGGTTTAAAACATCTCCATATACTCCTTTTAGATAAAAAACTGCATAAAGGGATTCGGGAATATCAAAGGTGCTAATTGCTTTAAAATCTTTGTCTACACTAATACATGCCACATATGAGCAATTATCTTGTGGCGTTATTACTGGATTATCATGAAATAGTGCTATCTCCTTATACTCCTTTATTGAATAAGTATATGCAATGGCACTAAGTTTGTCCCAACATTTTTTTATGGATTTGTTATAGCCTTTATGCCTTATATAAGCACAGTGAATCTCTTTACAAACTTTTATTTGAGGTTCAATATCACTAAATTTTTTGTTTGAAGTAAAATCCTCTAAAATAGATTTTGAAAACTCTTTATATTTTCCATTTCTCCATTGTTTTGGCGTATATTGATACCTTGCTTTAAAAGCTTTTATAAAAGAGGAGTGAGAAATATAACCACACTTATTTGCTATTTCACTAATTGTTGAGTGGGTATTTGTAATAAGTAAATTTGCTGCTTTTTTAAGTCTTTCATCACAAATGATTTCAAAAAGTGTTTTACCTGTTGACTCTTTTATTATTCTATGATAGTGAAATTTACTTACATGATTGATTTTAGCAAGTTCATCTAAAGTAATTTTAAACTCTAAATTTTTGTAAATATAATAAAAAGTTCTATTTACAATATCTTCTCTTTGGTGAATGGTATCTTTTTTCATAATTTAATTTTAGCAAAAAAAGCAATTTAAAACAATTATTTTGCAATTTAGGATAAAGATTTATTTTTTTTATTAGAGTAAAATCTTGTATTTTTTTTAAGGACATACAAGATGAGAAAGCTTCAAAGATCATATATAAGAGAGATTTTAGATGCAATAAATGAGAGAACAATCTCTTTTGCAGGCGGATTGCCAAATGAAAATTTGTTTCCAATTCAAGATATAAAAAAAGCAACAAATAGAGTATTGGAAAACCCTCTATCTTTACAATACTCAAAATCACAAGGAGTCCTTAGCCTTAGAGAAAAAATTGCAAAAATTTATTGTGAAAAATTTGATTTTCCTACAAATAAAGATGAAATATTAATAACAACAGGGAGCCAACAAGCCTTTGATATTATTGCTAAAACTTTTTTAAAAGAGGAGTTATATGTTCAAAGTCCAACATATATAGGGGCACTTAGTGCATATAAGGTTTTAAATTTAGATATTAAATCTTTTGATGAGTTAAAAGAGTTGGAGAGCAAACTAAATCCTCAAAATGGTTTTTATATGATGAGTGATTTTACAAATCCAACAGGAAGAGTTTTAAGTAATGAAAGAAGAGAAGAGGTTGCTTCATTATTAAATAAAACAGATACATTTTTGATTGAAGATGGTGCCTATTCTTTAATAGATTTTGAAGGGACTATTAGAAAACCAGTTGCTGCTTTATATGAAAATAGTTTCCATTTGGGTTCATTTTCAAAAATAGTTGCACCTGGATTTAGAGTTGGTTGGATTAGAGCAAAAAAAGAGTTAATAGATCAAATAATTGTTTCTAAAGAGGCAATTGATTTACATACTTCAACATTTAACCAGATGATTTTAGATGAATATATGAATGAATTTGATGTTTTTGAACATATAAAAAAAGTTAGAAAAGAGTATGGATCAAAAATGAACTTTATGGCTGAGTGTTTTGAGAAATATATTCCTAGTTTTAAGTTTAAAAGACCAAATGGTGGTATGTTTATATATGGAAGTTTTGAAGAGGACTCTTTTACTTTGGCAAAAAAAGCTTTGGAAAATGATATTGCTTTTGTTCCAGCGCAAGTATTTTTCCATGATAATAGAAAATCTACTGAGGCTAGATTTAACTTTACAAACTCAACTTTTGAACAAATAGAAAGAGGAGTTAAAAAACTATCTGAGCTTTTAAATAAATAGTAAGTACAAAAAGAGAAAATAGCCTAAGGCTATCCTCTTTTTAAGACAATTTCACCAAGATTTCTTGAAATTGTATTTGCAACAACTTCACATTTAACTTTAAATAAAAAGAAAATTTTAGAGTCATTTGTAGCCTCTAAACACTCAAAATTTCCCATCCCTTTAGATAATATTAGTTGTGTTGATTCAAAAAGTTCTAAAAACTCTTTTGAAGCTTGTTTTTTCTCTAATCCTGGTGTATCTACTCCTGTACTAATTACTTTGCAATAGTTATCAATACCTACTTGAAAAGCCTCTTTTGTTGTTATATCATTGATTATAGGTTTCCCTCTTGTTGCATAATATATCTCTAAAGTAGGGTAGAGTTTTTTAATAGTTTTAACCAATACTTTATCAAAAACATTCTCACCTGCGTTATCAGATAGAATTATTAGTCTATTGGTTTTTTCTAACTCCTCTTTAAATTTATTATAATCGTTTATTGCAAAATCTGTTTCAAATATTGAGTTTATCTCATTGTCTAAACAAAACTCTTTTGTTGTGGCAAAATCAATAACATTTCCCGCAACTGCTGCTTTTATTGCTGTAAAGAGTTTATCTTTACTTTTTTCTAGTTTCTCTTCAATAAAAGGAAGATAAGTTGTTGCTTTTTTTATAGACTCTTGTTTTAATTTTTCCAAAGGATCTTCTAATTTTGCCATTTTTGCTAAATATTCATAAACATCTTTTGCCACAAAAGGTGGAGTTTCATTATAAGAGAAATTTTTTGCTCTTCTTTTTACCTCTTCCATAATAGTTATTGATATCTCTTCATTTAGGCATAGAAGTTTTGTTGCTTTTTCAATTTGTCCAGTTATACATTTGACACACTCATTAGTAATATTCATAAAGTTACTCTTTTCTTAGATTTAAGTTGTACATTTTATACAATTTTTTAGTATAAATAAACCTTAGATTATGTAAAATATTTTTTTTATATCGATATGAAGGATATGCTTATGTTTAAACTAAAAGAACATAACACTACTGTAGGTACCGAGCTTAGCGCAGGGTTTACTACATTTTTAACTATGATGTATATAGTCCCTGTTAATGGATTTATTCTATCAGATGCGGGACTTCCAATGGATGCAGTTGTAACTGCAACGGCACTTATCACTATTTTAGCTACACTTTTTAGTGGTTTATGGTCAAACACTCCAATTGCAATGTCTGTTGGTATGGGCTTAAATGCTTACTTCTCTTTTGGGTTGGTTCTTGGAATGAATATTCCTTGGCAAACTGCTTTAGGAATAGTATTTTTATCAGGTATTTTGTTTGTAATTCTCTCTTTTACCAATTTTAGAGTTTGGGTAATGACCTCAATTCCTATGAATCTAAGAAGGGCAATTAGTGCTGGTATTGGTTCATTTATTGCATTTATTGGACTAAAACAGATGGGTATGATTGTAGATAATAAAGCTACTCTTGTATCAATTGGAGATTTTTCTAAACCTGAGGTTTTACTTGGTGTTTTAGGTCTTGTTTTGGCATTCTCTTTTTATGCTTATAGAATTAGAGGTTCTTTTATTTTAGCTATAGCAATCACTTCTATTGTTGGATGGATTTCAGGTATTGGAAATCTTCCTGAAGGTATTTTGTCAGCTCCTGCTTCAATTGCACCAATTGCTTTTGAGCTTGATATCCCTAGTGCTTTAACACTATCTTTACTTCCTGTTGTTATTACATTTTTAATTACAGATATGTTTGATACTCTTGGAACTTTAACAGGAGTTGGAACAAGAGCAAATCTATTTCAAGAGAATAATAAAGATGACAAATCTTTACAAAGAACACTTGAAGCTGATGCTATTGCAACAACAGCAGGTTCACTTCTTGGAGTTTCAACAACGACTTCATTTATTGAGAGTGCATCAGGAGTAGAAGAGGGTGGTAGAACAGGATTAACTGCTGTATTTACAGCTCTATTTTTTATTGCAACTTTGTTTATGCTTCCACTTTTTAAAGCAATTCCTTCAAATGCAATTTATCCAGTTTTAGTTGTAGTTGGGGTTTTGATGTTTACAGAGTTAGGTAAAATTAACTTTGAAGACTCAGATTTAGCAACAAGTGCAGGGGCTTTTTTAATGGTTATTTTTATGCCTCTTACATATTCAATCACAAATGGTATAGCTGCTGGATTTTTAATTTATACCATTATAAAAATAGCAAAAAAAGAAACAGCTGATTTAAATATCGGTATTTTAGTTATTACATTTATAAGTGCTTTGGCATTTGTACTATAAGGAAAATTGTTGGAAAAGTATTATTACGGTTATGATGAGTTTTTAAAAGATACAAAAGTTTTAATAGAGAAGTGTAGGGATTATGAACCTGATATTCTTTTAGCTGTAGCAAGGGGTGGACTTACGTTAGGACACTTGATGGCACATGGTTTAGATATGAGAAATCTTTATACCCTTAACTCAATTCATTATGAGGGAGAGTTAAAGCTTGACACTTTTAATATCTTTAATATCCCAGATGTTTCCCATGCAAAAAGAGTTTTACTAATAGATGACATTATTGATTCTGGTGAAACAATGAGAGAAATAATAAAGATTTTAGAGAAAAAGTTTCCCAAAGTGGATTTTAAATTAGCATCACTTTTTTATAAAAAAACAGCAGTAATTCAACCTGATTTTGCTGTTAAAGAGTCTAATAAATGGATAGATTTCTTCTGGGAAGTTGATCCTGTGTAAAGGTTTCATAACCTTTACACTACTCTATAAAATATATATAAAAACCATATATGAATACTATTTTTTGAAAAAATCAAGTCTTGTTAGTGTATAATAAATAATAAATTTTTATATGGACTAAAAAATGACATTTATCGAGTTTAAAAAATTATTGCTTGACGCAGAACTTACAATCCCAAAATTTACTGCATTAATCAAAGTTAGTGAGAAGAATATTCAATCCTATAAGAAAAAAGAGGAAGTTCCAAATGCTATTGCAGCAGTTGCAGCTTGTTTTGCTTATATGAATACAGAAGGTATCGATTATAAAGAGATAATTGATGAACTTGATTTACAGAAAAAAGAGAAAAAAGGTGCAGGTTTCTCTTCAAAAAAGAAAAAATAGTTAAAATTTCCATTAATATTTTTTAGATATACTTCCCAAAAAAATAGGGATGTATAATATGACAATTAACAACAATGTAAAAACTTTTTTATTTATTGCTTCAGTTATGATGGGTTTAGCTATTGCAATAGGTGCTTTTGGAGCTCATGGATTAAAAGCTATTGTAGAACCAAATATGCTTGTGGTTTACCATACAGGCGTGGAGTATCAGTTTTATAATACATTAGGACTTTTTGCAGTTTCATTTGTAATCTATTTAAAACCTGATTCAAAAAAGAGCGTAATTGCTGCTTGGCTTATCTTTATAGGTATGATTATTTTCTCTTTTTCTTTATACTTATTAGTAATTTTAAATATGCCTGTTTTAGGTGCAATTACTCCAATTGGTGGAACTTTAATGATAATTGGATGGCTATTACTGGCTTACTCAATACTTAAGGCATAAATAGTGACACTTATTCAAAAAATTGAACAAATAAGAGATTCCAGGTGGTTTTCGAATTTAACCACTTTTATTATTATTGCTTACGCTTCGGTGTTGGGTTTTAAAACTTTAGGTGAAGTTGAACAAAATTATACGCTGTTTTTAAAACTTGCTGATTATTTTGTAACAATATATTTTATCTTTGAAATAGCTATCAAGATGGTGGCAGAAAAGAGATTTTTAAACTTCTTTAAATCTGGATGGAATGTTTTTGACTTTACTATTGTAGTTGTGACACTACTTCCTTTAGAACAATCAGGTTTTGCAGCAGTTGCTAGGGTTTTAAGGGTATTTAGAGTTTTAAGACTTTTTACTGCACGTCCAGAACTAAAAGCAATAATTGATATGTTAATTAAAGCAATACCTTCAATTATTGATATTGTAATACTTATGTTTATAATCTTTTATATCTATGCTATTGTAGGAAATTTTTATTTCCATGAGTTACCTTCTGGACTTTGGAAAGATTTTTTAATCTCAATGTTAACTCTTTTTAGAGTACTAACTTTTGAGGATTGGACAGATGTTATGTATGAAGCAATGGAGGTTTATCCTTGGGCATGGATATATTTTGTCTCTTTTGTTATTATTGCTGCTTTTGTGTTTTTTAATCTTTTTGTTGCGGTTATTATTGGAGAGATGCAAAAAATTCAAGAATCAGATTTTCATAATGAAATCCATGAAGATAGCAAAAAATTAGATTTGTTACTTGAAGAGATAAAAGATTTAAAACAAGAAGTGAAAGAATTAAAAATAAAAAAATGATAATGAAAACTTTTTCTATATTAGGCACAGGTTGGTTAGGTTTTGCTTTAGCAAAAGAGTTGAAAAAAGATTATTCTGTTAAAGTAAGCATAAGAGACTTGGAAAAAGAGAATCAAATGATAAGTGAGGGATTAGACCCTTACTTATTAGATGAAAACAATTTACAAAACTTGGACTCATTACTAAATAGTGATTTTATCTTTATAAATTTCCCACCTAAAAAATCAAAAGATTATATAACTTTTTTAGAGAATATATATTCAAATAAAAATATGTTAAATAAAAAAGTTATATTTATTAGTTCCACTTCAATATATAAAAATGAGGAAGGAGTTTTTGATGAAAATTCACCTCTTAACAACTCAAACTCTTTGGTTTTTAAAGCAGAAAATTTAATAAAAAACAAAACAGATATAATCTTTAGATGTTCTGGACTTATGGGTTATAATAGGATTGCAGGTAAATATTTTGCTGGAAAAAGTTTAGATTGTGAAGATTCAAAAATAAATTATGTCCATAGGGATGATGTAATCAATGCCACAAAGTTTGTAATTGAAAATGATATTAGTGGAGTATTTAATTTATGTTCTAAAATTCATCCAACTAAAAAAGAGATTTACACATACAATGCAAAAAGGTTTGGTTTTGAAGAGCCAATATTCAAAAATAGAAAAAGTTATGAAAATAGAATTATAGATGGAAGTAAAATTGAAAGCTTAGGATTTAGATATAAATATCCAAATCCAATAGAGTATTTTTAGTTTGTATTAAATGCTCTATCTCCAGCATCACCAAGACCAGGTCTAATGTATTTTTTATCATCTAGTCTCTCATCAACTTGTGCTATAAAAATATCTACATCAGGATGAGCTTTTTGGACTGCATCAATTCCCTCAGGAGCCCCCAAAATATTAAGTGAAATAATCTTTTTTGCACCTTTTGATTTTAAGTAAGTAATTCCATCAATTAGTGAACCACCTGTTGCAACCATTGGATCTAAAAGTAAAACAGTTTTATCTTCTAAGTGTGGAATATTTTCATAAAATAGTTTGCTTTCTGCTGTTTTTTCATCTCTTTTCATTGCTAAAAAACCACTTCTTGCATAAGGCAGAGTTCTTAAAATACCAGTTAACATAGGCTCACCAGCTCTTAAAATAGGAACAAGTACAAGTTTTTGAACCTCTAATACTTGAACATCAAGTGGTCCTTGCCATGTCTCAATATTTGTAGTAATAGTTTTAAAATCACTTAATGCTTCTGAAGCAATAATTCTTGAAATCTCTTCAATTGTTAATCTAAATTCATTTGGAGCTGTTCTTACATCTCTTAATCTATTTACAAGATGTTTTACAACTACATTTGTACTCTCTTTATACATAAATACTCTCTTTATCTTTTTGAAATTATGTTATCGTAAAATTGCTTATAAATTACACATTTATTTACGCCCATCTTATCTTACTTTGGATATTATCTTGGTATTTATTTCTACAAAGTGAGGACGTATGAAACCTACAGATTACAACTTTAGAGTCAAAGACTCAATAATCGGTATACAGTTTCTGTTTGTTGCATTTGGAGCGTTAGTTTTAGTTCCTATTTTAACTGGACTTGACCCAAATGTGGCACTATTTACTGCTGGTGTTGGTACTTTATTATTTCAATTTATAAATAGAAGTGCTGTACCACCAATCTTTTTGGCTTCTTCTTTTGCCTTTATTGCTCCAATTTCATATGGTGTTAAAACTTGGGGAATTGCTGCAACTATGTCAGGGCTTGTGGCAGCTGGGCTTTTATATGTGGTTTTAAGCTCTATTATTAGAGTAAGAGGAGATCAGTTTATTCATAAATATTTGCCAGCAGTTGTTGTTGGACCTGTAATTATCTCTATTGGTCTTATTTTGTCTCCTGTTGCAGTTAATATGGCAATGGGTAAAACAGGGGATGGAGCAATTCAATTAGTGCCATTTGGAACAGCTATTACAGTTTCAATGCTTTCACTATTTACAATGATGTTAATCTCTCTTTTAGGAAAAGGAGTTTTTAGATTAATTCCAATTCTAGGTGCAATCTTAGTGGGTTATATTGTATCTATCTTTTTAGGAATTGTTGATTTTAGTGCAGTTAAAAATGCAGCTTGGTTTGCAATGCCAAACTTTGTTGCACCAACATTTAGTTGGGAAGCAATAATCTTTATTTTACCTATTGCAATAGCTCCTGCTATTGAACATATTGGTGATATGTTAGCAATTTCAAATGTAACTAAAAAAGATTATCTAAAAAAACCAGGCCTTAAAAACACTCTTTTAGGTGATGGATTAGCAACTTCAGTTGCTGCACTATTTGGTGGACCACCAAATACTACTTACTCAGAAGTTACAGGTGCAGTTACAGTTACAAAAGCTTATAATCCTGCAATTATGACATGGGCTGCAATTTTTGCAATAGTTCTTGCTTTTGTTGGAAAACTTGGTGGTCTTTTAGCAACAATTCCTGTTCCAGTTATGGGTGGAATTATGCTTTTACTATTTGGTATTATTGCAAGTGTTGGTATCTCTACCCTTGTTAGAGCAGATGTTGACTTCAATTGTCCAAGAAACTTGATTCTTGTTTCAACAATTTTAGTATTCTCAATTGGTGGTATGACTTTTAATTTTGGAGGAGTACCATTTTCAGGAATTGGTCTTGGAGCAATTACTGGAATTATCTTAAATATTATCTTACCACAACCTAGAAAAGATGATCATATTCTTTAATAAAAAAGGGAATTAATTCCCTTTTTTATTACTTTTTAATAGTTATAAAACTTTGAATTTCCTATAATAAGAGAAAAATTAGGAGTATGTATGGCAGCAAAAGAACATAGTTTTGATATCTCTGCAAAATTAGATTTACAAGAGATGAAAAATGCTGTAGTTCAAGCTCAAAAAGAGATTGAAACAAGATATGATTTTAAAGGAATTGCAAAAGAGATAGATTTTAATCAAGGAGCAAAGACTTTAGTTTTAAACTCTTCAAGTGATAATAAAGTTGAAGCTATGTATGATATTTTAATCTCTAAAATGAATAAAAGAGGAATCTCTATTAACTCATTAGAAGAGTTAAAAAAAGAGGATAGTTCTGGTGGAAATAGAAAATTCACTTACTCAATTGTTGACTCTATAAAAGCTGATGAAGCAAAAAAGATACAGCTAGAGATTAAAAATCTAAAACTAAAAGTAAAAGCTGTAAATCAAGGGGATGAAATAAGAGTAACTGGGAAAAATATTGATGATTTACAAACTATTATGAAACACCTAAAATCCCTAGATTTTAAATCTCCATTGGTTTTTGATAACTTCAAATAATTTTATTGAAATCAAATTGATACCTTAAGTTGATAATATTTTCCAACTTAAGGATATACAATGGAAGATTTTGATTACTCAATTAAATATACAGAAACAGAAGAGATTGCAGTCAAAGAGTGCAATAAGATTGAAAAAATTCGAGCTAGACTCTACTCTTTGGGTCTAATAGGTGCACACACAAATGGAAATTGTTTTGGCAGTATCTCAACAAGATACAATAAAAACAAAAGCTCGTTTGTTATAACTGGAATTAATACAGGTGAGTTTCCCAAACTAAATCCAAACTACTACTCTTTTGTAAAAAAGTTTGATTACGAGAGAAAAAAGATGTTTTGTATTGGAAGTAGTAAACCTTCAAATCAGTGGCTTCTTCACTCTTACTTATATGATTTAGATTCTCAAATAAAAGCAGTAATTATAATAAATAATGAAAGAGTGTGGGATTATATGATAAATAATGAGTTTCTTAAAATAGATTATAGTAATTTAGAAAATTGTAAAGCTGTTGAGGATATATATAAAAATATTGATTGTTTCTTAAATAACTCTTTTTTAATTGATGGTAATGATTTCTCAATTGTTGCTTTTGGAAAGAGTTTAAGTGAAACAGAAAAGGCTTTGTATAACATAATAAAAAAAGTACTAAAGAGTTAATACACACTTGGTAAACAAACTTTTAGTATAATGACTTAGTTTCAAAAAGGAGTTATATTGAAAGTTTTATTACTAGAAGATGATCCTGCATTAAGTGATTTATTAAATGAACACCTACAAGACAAAGGGTATGATGTAACCCTTTGCAATAATGGGCAAGAGGCTTTGGAAACTCTTCTTGATGAAGTTTTTGATTTGGCTCTTTTAGATATAAATACTCCTTTAATGTCAGGACTTGAAGTTTTAAGAACCCTAAGAGATGATTATAAAAATAAAACACCAATAATAATTTTAACAGCATACCAAGATACAAAACATCTTAAAGAGGCTTTTGAGAATGGTGTTGATGACTATATTAAAAAACCTTTTGATTTAGAAGAGTTAGATCAAAGAGTTAGAAAGCTTTCAAAACAGTTTTTTATTGAAAACTCCCATGAGATTCAAATTTGCAAAGATACAATATTTTTGCCTGAATTTTGTCAACTTAAGATAAATAATAGAGTAAAAAGTATAGCTTTAAAAGAGAGAGATATTCTAAAATATTTTATAAAACATAAAAAAAGGGTAATCTCAAGTGAAGAGCTTTTACAAAATATTTGGGCTTATGAAGAGATGCCAACAGAAGCTACAATCAGAGTTTATATAAAAAACCTAAGAGAGTTGCTAGGAAAAGAGGTAATTCAAACCATACGAGGAGTAGGCTATAAATTTGAATAGTGATGAAAAAAGAGCACTTTTTAGTTTCTTATCTATCTATATTTGCTCTGCAATCTTTTTAATTGGAATGCTTCTTTATGTTTATTATCAAGATGAGGTTGAATCTTTAGAAAAGAGTTGTAGCATGGAGCTAAATAATGCTTCAATGAAAATAAAAACTGATATTTTAAACTCATATATGCACAATAAAAAATTTATACCCAAAAATTTGGATAAAAAAGAGTTAAGATATGGTTTATATGATGAGAAAAGAAAACTTATTTTTTCAAATCTAGATAGTAAAGAGTCAGTTGATTTAGATAAAAAATTTTATGAAAATAGACTTAATCACTACTTCATTGATGAGTTAAATGAAGTGGGAATACCAATAAAATATATTGTTTTAGAGACTTGTCAAGGGGTTGTAAATAAAGATAGATTAGTTGTTTATACTATTTTGGCTTTCTTTTTGAGTGCAATTTTTGTTGGCTTTATTGCTTTTTTTCTTGCCAAACTTCTTTTAAAACCTGTACGACAAAAAGTTTTGCAACTTGATAATTTTATCAAAGATTCAGCCCATGAATTAAATACTCCAATCTCTGTATTAATGACCTCTGTTAGTATGTTAAAAAGGGGTAAAAATCCAGAAAAGATGATGAAATATATTTTAAGTAGCAGTAAACAAATATCACATATTTACAATGATATTCATTTTTCTGCTTTTAATAATTTTGGAGAGAATTTGGATGAGAGGTTTAATCTTAACGAGCTTATTTTAGAAAGTGTAGATTTTTTTAGAGATATCTCTGTAACAAAAAGTATAATAATTGAAGCTAATTTAGAAATATGTGAAGTATTAATGGATAGAACAAAAACCCAAAAGTTGATAAATAATCTTTTATCAAATGCTATAAAATATAGCAAAAATAACTCTAAAATAGTTGTATCTTTAGAAAAAGGTTTTTTAAAAGTTCAAGATTTTGGAATTGGAATCTCTAAAGAGGAACAAAAAGAGATATTTAAAAGATATAAAAGGGGTAAAAATGTTGAAGGTGGTTTTGGTATAGGTTTAGATATTGTAAATCGTATTTGCAAAGATTATAACTTGGAGTTAATGTTAGAGTCAAAACCAAATGAAGGTTCTACCTTCATTGTTGATTTTAATAAAATTATTATTTCCCAATAGAGTTTATTTTTAAAATAATTCTAATATCTTCACTATTATGATTTGTATCTAAATTTGAACCAATTGATTTGTGATTATGGTTTGAAAGTTCCCCTTGAATTGATTGTAAAATATGCCAATATCTTTCATTGAAAGGGGAATTGATCTCTTTTAATTTATGTTCAATTATATCATCAACTATAATTTTGATTAGTTCATAATAGATGATTTTATTAGTCTCCCTTTGGACTCTATAGTCTTTCATAATCAAAAGATTGTTTTTAAAAACTTTTTTCTCTTCCTCATTATAATCTTTATGCTCTTCTACTTTTTCAATTTCACTATCAAGAAAACTTTTGATTTTCTCAAGCTCCTCTTCACAACTCTTTTTTAATTCAGGTCTTAACTTTAAAATCTCATTTACTAAAGCTTCATCATTTATTCTTTTGCCATCAATATTGTGTGAATAGATATGACCCTTCTCATACTCGTGGTGAATTGCTTTATATAATTGATATGCTGGATAGATATATACGTATTTGTCATCTTTTCCATTTTTAAAACTTATTCCATGTGCGGAGATAATCTCTTTTGGACCTGTATATTTTAGTATCATGTTAAAACCTTTATGAATTCGAAAAAATTAAATTTACTCTTATTTTATTCAAATATAAATAAAATAAACAAAAGGTTTATAATGAATAATAAAATTGAAGAGTTTAAAATAAGTAAATTGGACAACACAAAATTTGTCCATCCAGTAAAAATAACCTATAAACAAAATGGGATTAATAAAAGTTGGGAAGCTGTAAAGAGCTTTGATTCTGTTGCTATTTTACTCTATCATGAGACAAAAAATGCATTTTTATTAGTAAAGCAGTTTAGGGCACCAGTCTATTTAAATGATAAATCAAAACTTTGTACCTATGAACTTTGTGCAGGAATTGTTGATAAAAATAAAACACTTCAAGAGATTGCAAAAGAGGAGATTGATGAGGAGTGTGGTTTTGATGTTTCTTTAGAAAATATTGAAAAGATTACTTCTTTTTATACAAATGTGGGAGTAAGTGGAGGGTGTCAAACACTTTTTTATGCAAAAATAGATGATTCAATGAAAATACATGAAGGTGGTGGAATACAAGATGAGTTAATAGAACTTATGTATCTTCCATTAAAAGATTATGAAGAGTTTATTTTTGATGAAAGTAAAGCAAAAACTCCAGGACTTATGTTCTCTTTTATGTGGTTTATGAAAAATAAAACAAAAAACTAGATATCTCTTTCAATTTAGATATTTTATTAATAGAATATCTAATCTCTTCTGTTTTAAAATTGTTAAAGATTTAGAAACAAAATAAAAATATTTACAGAATTAGGCAAAAAATTTAGAGAATCAATCTACAGGAATCTTCTATATTAATATATAATTAATACTGGTTTAATATCAAATTTGTGGAGGTACAAATGGAATTAATCGTAGATAAGAAAAAATATAAACTAAAGGATATCTCTGATGATACTCCTGTTTTATGGGCTTTAAGAGATTATCTAAATATTACTGGGGTAAAGTTTGGATGTGGTGTTGGAATGTGTGGTGCCTGTACTATTTTGCTAGATGGAAAAGCAGTTAGAGGGTGTCAAACATCTATAAAAGAGGCTATAGGAAAAGAGATTACCACTATTGAAAATAGTGAAGATAGGGTAATTAATACTTTAAGAAAATATTGGAAAGAGGAAGATGTTGCCCAATGTGGGTATTGTCAACCAGGACAGATTATTAATGCTGCTGGTTTATTAAAACAAAATAACAAACCAACTGAGCAAGAGATAGTTGATGCTATGGATGGTAATATCTGTAGATGTGGTACTTATAATAGAATTAAAATAGCAATTGCAAAAGCAGCAAAGGAGATATAATGAATGTTTCAAGAAGGGATTTTTTAAAGAATACATCATTAGTAGGTTCTGCTTTTATAATTGGATTTTATGCTCCTATTAAAGGTAGAGCAAAAGAGGCAGAAAAAACTAATATCTTAGAACCAAATGCTTTTATAAAGATTGATAGTGATAATACTATTACTTTTATGATTGGGCAAGCAGAAATGGGTCAAGGTGTTTACTCAACAATGTCAATGTGTATTGCAGATGAATTAGATGCTGCTTGGGAAGATATTGTTTTTGTTCCAGCTCCTGTAGATCCTATTTATAATAGACCAGGAATGGGCATCATGCTAACAGGTGGTTCAGGTTCTATTACAAATCATCAAGAAAGTATTAGAAAAGTTGGTGCTACAGTTAATAGTATGTTGAAAAAAGCAGCTGCAAAAAGATGGAAAGTAAGAGTTTATGATGTAATAACAAAAGACTCATATGTGATAAATAAAAAAACCAATGAAAAGTTATCTTATGGGGATTTGGTAGAAGATATTAAATCTATGAAAATACCAAATGATGTAACACTTAAAAAAGAGAGCGAATTTACATTAATTGGTAAACCAATAAAAAGACATCCAAAAGAAGTGGAAGAGAAAATTACTGGAAAAACTAAATTTGGTATTGATGTTAGATTAGAAAATATGAAATATGCTTGTCTAATTCAACCAAGAGTATTTGGGGCAAAAATAAAAAGTTTTGATGATTCAAAAGCAAAAAATATGCCAGGAGTTTTAAAAATAAAGCAACTTCCAAATGAAAAAATAGCTGTAATTGCTAATTATTGGTGGCAAGCTAAAAAAGCAAGTGAGCTTGTTTCTGTTGTATGGGATGAGGGTGAGTTTAAAAATATCAGTTCAAAAGATTTAGAAAAAGAGTATGAGGCTAAAGTTAATGCTGAAGATATCCCTGTTATGAGAAAAGATGGAGATATAAATAAAGCTTTTGATGAGGCCTATAAAACTGTTGAAGCTGATTTTCATTTTCCATTTTTGGCTCATGGTATGATGGAACCACTTAACTGTACTGTTCATCACGATAAAGAGAAAGCCTTTATCTCACTTGGAAGTCAATTTCAAACAAATGTAAGAGATCTTTGTGCAGAAATTTTAGGTGTTGAACAACAAAATGTTGAGTACTATAATAACTATTTAGGTAGCAGTTTTGGACGAAGAGGGCCAGCTAATTTTGACTATGTAAAAGATGCAATTTATGTTGCAAAAGATGAGTTATGGCCTATTCAAACACTTTGGACTAGAGAAGATGATATTAAAATGGGTAACTATAGACCAATGACCAGACTAAAAACAAAACTATCTATTGATAGTAAGGGTAATATTACAGGTCTTAAAGGTAGTATTGTAAGTCAATCCCTTGTAAAAGGAACAATATTTGAAGCTTTTATGTTTAAAGATGGAATTGATGCCTCTCAAAGGGAAGGTTTTCAAAATCACCCCTATAGTGTGCCAAGTAATGATTTAAAAGCCTTTTGTCCTGAATCACCAATTCCTGTTTTATGGTTGCGTTCTGTTGGGCATACTGTTACAGCTCCAGCAATTGAAACAATTGTAGATCAAGGTGCAATTGCAGCAAATATGGATCCAATTGATTTTAGAATTAAAAATCTAAAAGATGAGAGATTTATAAATCTTCTTAAAAATGTGGCAAAACAATCAAATTGGTACAAAAGAGAAAAAAATAGTGGTTATGGTGTAGCTATTGCTGAATCTTTTGGCTCTATAGTAGCTTATGTGGCAAAAGTAAAAGTAGAGAACAATGATTACAAGGTTGAAAAAGTTTGGGGTGCAGTTGATTGTGGTTATGCCTTTAATCCTTTTAATGTTGAAAACCAAATTTTAAGTGCTGTTAACTTTGCTATTGGTTATACAAAATATGCAGAGATAACAATAGAAAATGGTAGTACAGTACAAAACAACTTTTATGACTATTCTGTAAATAGAATTAGTGATACCCCTGAAATTTATGTTGAGATTATAAATTCAGGAGCAAAAATTGGTGGTATTGGAGAGCCTGGAGTTCCACCTGCATTTGGAGCAATAACAAATGCACTATTTGATGTAACAGGTAAAAGATATACAAAATACCCTATAAAATTGGGGTAAAAATGTTTTTGGATAAACATTTTATTGAGTTTTTTGAAAACAAAAAAGAGAAAAAGTTGGATATTGCAGTTGCAACTGTTATTGAAACTAAAGGCTCAACTTTTTCAAAAGTAGGCAATATGATGCTTATTGATTCCAATGGGGAGTCTATAGGCGTTTTAGGTAGTAAATATCTTCATGAAAAAGTTTTTCAAGAGGCTAAAAAAGCTTTGATTGATGGGGAAAGTTATACTTTTGAATCAATACCAAAAGATGAATCTTCTGGGCATGGTACAAGTAAGTATGAGATTAAACCATATTTTTTTGATAAAAACTATTCAAACTTGGAAGAGTTGTTAAATATTGATTTAGTATATTCTCTTTTGATTTTTGGTTCAGATTCTCATGTTACACCACTTGTTTTAATGGCAAATCTAATGGGATGGAGAACAACAGTTATTGATGTAGAGATAAAAAAAGAGTTTGTAGGGCAAGCTGATGTTTTAATTGAGTTAGAAAAATTAGAAGATGTTTTTACAATGGATTTAAGCTCATATAATGGCAGTGTAATATTAAGTCATAGCCCAAAAACAGATGATAAATATTTGCAAGCTTTGCTTAATACTAATATGAATTATATAGGAATGATGGGAAATAGAAAAAATATGCAAAAAAAAGCAGAGATATTTAACTTAATAGATGATGATAGATTTTTTGCTCCTGTTGGACTTAAAATAGGTGGGAATACTGCTCAATCCATTGCATTGTCTATTTGTGCTCAAATTGAGGCAAAAAAGAATGGAAAAATATAAATCTCTAGCAGTTTTAATCTTAGCTGCAGGAAGTTCTAATAGATTAGGTGAACCTAAACAGTTACTAAAACATGAAGGCTCATCTCTATTAGAATTATCTGTAAAAAATGCTCTAAATCTAACTAAAAATGTTTTTGTTGTATTAGGACACAAAAAGAAAGAGTGTAAGGAAGAGATAAAAAAATATAGTGTAAATACTGTTTTTAACAGAGATTATGAGTTTGGAATGGGAACATCAATCTCTTTTGGTATTAAACATACAAAAGATTTTGATAATACTTTGATTATGTTGTGTGATCAACCTTTTATTCCCCTTGAACATTTTAAGGCATTAATAGAGAAAGCAGATAGTAAGAATATAATCTGTTCTTTATACGAACACAATTCAAAAAAATCAGTTCCTGCTCTTTTCCCAAAAGAGTATTATGAAAAGTTAGAAAAATTAGACAAAGATTTTGGTGCGAAATTCCTATTAAAAGATAATAAAACAATAGATGTTCTACTAAAAGAGAGCTTTACTGTAGATATTGATACTAAAGAGGATGTAAATAAGTTTTTAAATCTTTAGATATCTACGATATTTATAATCCTTGGCGTAGTTTGTATTAATATTTTTTCTATACAGTTTATTTTAAATTTAGCAGTTGTTTCAACTCTAATTGCCCTTGTAATATATCTACTTACCCTAAAGAAAAAAAGGTTAATTGAAAAATAGATTTAGTTATCTAGATAGAGATATCCCAAAACTAAATCTATTTATCTCTTTATTATAATCAATCAAACTATCTCCATATCCATTTGAGAGCTGAACATATCCAAAAGTTGTTTTAGAACCAAAAAATGGAAAAGTCCAATCAAATTGAGTAAAACCTTTATTGTCTCCATTTGTTCTAAGATTATTTCTAAGAAGAAGTTTGAAAGTTTGGTCTTTATATGGGAAAAGAAGAGTAATATCCCCATACCCTAAATATTTTTGAATATCTGGATTATCATCTTCTGCTTCACTCTCTGGAAGTTTATACCAAACTCTAGGAGCTAAGAATAAGTTACCCATTTGAAAATAACTTGTTAGATATATTCTATTCCAAGATCTAGAATCAGCACCTGCTAAACCATTTGATTCATGTAAAAGACCAAATTTAAAACCTTTTAAAGAGGTTTCATCTCTTTTCCCATAAGGAACTTCAACAAAGATTTCAGGTCTATAATTTGTCTCCCTAAATGGAGAAGAATCATCATATAGTTGCCACCAAGAAGTTTGTGTATATCCAAAGTTGATTGTCTCATTCATTTTAAAGAAGTTTGTTAATATAGGTTTTTTTACACTGATTTGAAATTTAACTTCTGTACTTTTTCTATCACTTTTCTTTTTATTGTCATAAGAGAAAGGAAGAAGATAGTTCTCTTCATAAGGGTATAAATCAAAAGAGCTAGCAAGGATTTGTTCAATTGTTGATCTTGTCTCTTTATCCTCTATTTTATCTAAGGTATTGTTTGCAACTTCTTGTGCAATTTCTTTGTTCTCATCATAATATATTCTACTGTTCTCTTTCTGTTTTAGAGCAATCTCTTTGTAGATTTCCATTGCCTCTTTATATCTGTTTTGGGATTCAAGTTTTGAGGCTTTTTCATACAATTCATCTAAAGTTTGAGCAGATAAAAGTGATGAAAATATAGATAATATTATTAGTTTTTTAATAAATTTCATAACTTTTCCTAATAAATTTTGTCAAATGGTATCATAAAAAGGAAAATAAAACTATAAAATAGTATAATCGCGATAATTTTTAAATAAAAAGGTTTTAGATGTTAGTAGCGCCTTCGATATTATCAGCAGATTTTGGAAAGTTAAATGAGGAGATAAAAGCTATTTGCGATGGTGGATGTGATTTAATCCACGTAGATGTTATGGATGGACATTTTGTTCCAAATATGACATTAGGTCCAGTAGTAGTAGCTCCAGTTGCAAAGGCTGCAACAAAACCATTGGATGTACACTTAATGGTTGAAAACAATACTTTTTTTGTGGAGCTTTTTGCCCCTTTGAAACCAATGTATATCTCTTTTCATATAGAGAGTGAGAAACATCCCCACAGACTTATTCAAAAAATAAGAGATTATGGAATTAGACCAGCTATTGTTTTAAATCCACATACAGCTCCAGAGGCTATTGAGTATCTTTTAGAAGATTTGGATATGGTTCTTTTAATGTCAGTAAATCCAGGTTTTGGTGGACAAAAATTTATTACAAATGTTATTGAAAAAGCTAGTAAATTAAAAGAGCTAATAGAGAAAAGAAACCCTTCATGTCTAATCCAAGTAGACGGAGGAGTAAATGATAAAAACATTCTTGAACTAAAACAAGCAGGTGTTGATGTTGTTGTGGCTGGTTCTTATGTTTTTGGAAATGAAGATTACTCTAAAGCTATAAAATCGCTACAGGTTTAAGATGAGAGTTAAAATTTGTGGAATTACAAATCTTGAAGATGCACTAAATGCAATAGAAGCTGGTGCAGATGCTTTAGGTTTTGTATTCTATGAAAAAAGCCCAAGATATATAACTCCCAATGAAGCTAGAAAAATTGTAGAGACTCTTCCCCCTTTTATACAAACAGTTGGACTTTTTGTAAATGAAAACTCATCTACAATAAATTATATTTGTAAAAAAGCTTTAATGCAACTTGCACAAATTATTGATGATAACAGTTATACTGATTTTACCCTGCTTGAAATAAAAGCCTTAAAAGTTATTCGTGCAGAAACAAAAGAGGATATTTTGAACTCTTTAGATAATTATTATTTAGTTGATGCTTTTGTAGAAAGTTTTGGTGGTGCAGGAAAAAGAGTTGCATTGGAGTGGTTTAAAGATTTAGATTGTTCAAAATTTATCCTTGCAGGAGGATTAAGTGAAGATAATCTTTTAGAACTAAAAGGTTTTAATTTTTATGGGGTGGATGTAAGTTCAGCGGTTGAAATTAGCAAGGGAAAAAAAGATAAACAAAAAATGTTTAACTTTGTAAAAGCTGCCAATGAAATCTAAGAAAATTCCCTCTTTCTCATCAAAACTCATAACTAAACTAAAAAAAGAGCCAATACTATTTAATGATTTTTTGGAAGAAATTTCAAAAAATGGTGAGAGATTTTTTGACTCTCCTGAGTTAGAGTTTGAACTTCTAATTACAAATGGATTGCCTTTGGAAATTGAAGAGGACAGAGTCTATTTAAAAACTTCAAAGACTCTGATTGATGAACAGACTTTTTGTATTGTTGATATAGAGACAAATGGTTCAAATGTTAATAAAGGTCATCAAATAATTGAAATTGGGGCTGTAAAATATAAAAATGGTAAGATTATAGATAGTTTTGAATCCCTAGTTTATGCAAAAAATATCCCTGAAAATATTCAAGAAATAACAAATATAACACCTAAGATGTTGGAAAATGCACCTGTTATTGAGAAAGTTTTAAAAGAGTTTAAACTCTTTTTAGAAGATGATGTTTTTGTTGCCCATGATATAAAATTTGACTATAACTTTATCTCAAGTTCCTTTAACAAATATGATTTAGGAAAACTTGAAAATAGAAAACTCTGTACAATAGATTTAGCAAGACGAACAATAAAAGCAGAAAAGTATGGTTTAAGTTTTTTAAAAGAGCTTTTAAATATAGATATAAAAAACCATCATAGAGCCTATAGTGATGCTTTAAGTACCACATATATTTTACAAGAATCTCTTAAATCTTTAGATGAAAGTGTTAAAACAGTAGAAGATTTGATAGATTTTTCTAAAAATGCAAAACCTGTTATGCCTAAATTAGAGGTAAATACTGGAGCAAAAAAAGAGAGTAAAGAGGAGGAGACAAACTAATGTTTACCCAAGAAAAATACCTAAAAGCACTAAATTTTGCAGCAAAAGTTCATGGTGAACAAAAGACGCCAAATGGTTTGCCATATCTTACTCACCTTTGTTGTGTTGCCATGGAAATAATACACGCTTGTGAAGAGTCAAAACTTGAACAAAAAAAGAGTGATATAGCAATAGCAGTAGCTCTTTTGCATGATACTACCGAAGATACAAATACAACATACGATGAACTTTATAGTGAGTTTGGAGCTGAAATTGCTGAAGGAGTTGATGCTTTAACAAAAGATAAAACTCTTCCAAGTAAAAAAGAGCAGATGCAAGATAGTATAAATAGACTTTTAATGCAACCCTATGAGATACAAATGGTAAAACTAGCAGATAGAATTACAAACCTACAAAGGCCACCTGAACATTGGGATGGTTTAAAAATACTTAATTATCACAAAGAGGCAAAGTTTATCCATTCATGCCTAAAAAATTCTAATTTGTATTTATCAAAAAGATTAGAAGAGAAAATAGGTAATTATATAGTTTATATAAAATAGAGTATAACCTCTTCAAATGAAGAGGTTATAAAAATTAAGCAACAGCTTTTTTAGCGTACTCTATACCCAAATCAAAAGCTTTATTGTTTATATCATGAACTTTTTCAGGTACTTTTGAAAGCATTGCAGCTCTTAAAATTTCATCATCAACAGTATGTCCTGTCATATAGTTTGCAATAGACAGAGCAAGTACAGATTGAGTGATAACATTTCCAACTTCCTCTTTAGCTATTGTAATAATTGGAATCTCATAGATATTCCATGTTTTTTTATCTTCATCTGTAGGAGTTACTAAATTTGGTTCAATAACAATTGTTCCTCCTGGTTTAACCCCTTTTTTAAATTGGTCATATGAAACTTGTGCAACAGAGAGCATAAAATCAATCTCACCATCATTTGCGTATGGATATAAAATTGGATCATCCTCTAAAGTAATATCAACAACAGTTGCTCCACCTCTTACTTGTGAAGTATAAGTTGCAGTTTTAAGTCCATACCCTCCAGCTTTTATTTTAGCAGCTGCAAAAATAGAGCCTGCAAGAAGTACACCTTGTCCACCAACACCTGTAAATCTCATTAATGTTCTAGCCATGATGTTCCTCCTTAAAATTGTACCATTGTTTTATTTTGGTGAGCTTCTTTAACTTTTGCATACATATCAGTATACTCCCTTGCTTCAGTATCTTCTTTTAATACTCCTGTAGGAAAAAGTCCTTTTTTCTCACTCTCTTCCATTTTGTCATATTTAGTTTTTGGTACTGTAATTGAGTCAATCCACTCTAAGTTTGCCATAGCTGAATTCATCTTATTTTTTCTACCAAGATTTACATGGCAGTTTGAGAAAATATCAAAAAATGAGTATCCTTTATGTTCTAATCCTTTTACAAAAACTTTCTCTAATTTTTTTGGATCCAACATAGTCTCTCTTGCTACAAAAGAAGCTCCAGCAGCAGCTGCTAATTCACAAGCATTAAAAGTAGGATCAATATTTCCTCTTTTCATAGTAACTGTCCACATCCCTTGTGGAGTTGTTGGTGAAGTTTGAGAGTTTGTAAGACCATAAATGAAGTTATTAATCACAATATGATTTATATCAATATTTCTTCTACATCCATGAATAGTATGGTTTCCTCCAATTGCCAAGCCATCTCCATCTCCTGTAATACAGATAACTTTTTTATCTGGATTTGCCATTTTTACACCAGTTGCATAGGCAATTGCTCTACCATGAGTTGTATGGATTGTATTACAATTGATATATGAAGAGAATCTTCCAGAGCATCCAATACCAGATACTACACAAACATCATCCATATTCCAACCAAGTTTATCAATAGCTCTAATTAGTGCTTTTAAGATAACTCCGTCACCACATCCCCAACACCAAAGTGTAGGCATTTTGTTTGTTCTTAAATATTCATCATAATTAAAAGCCATCTTACATTCCTTTCACTTTTTCCATAATTTCAAGTGGTGCAATTGGTCTACCATTTGCTCTAAATAGAGTTTCAAAATCTCTTCTTCCACTTGCTCTTTCAATCTCTTGGATATATTGCCCCATATTAAGTTCAGTAACTAAAACTTTTTTAAATTTATCGCAAAGCTCTTTGATTTTTGCTTCTGGACTTGGCCAAAGGGTAATTGGTCTAAACATACCAACTTTTATCCCCCCAGTTCTTAATCTATTTACAGCTTCTCTAACAGATAGAGCTAAAGAACCATATGCAATTATCATAATCTCTGCATCTTCTAACATATACTCTTCATATGATTCAATTTCATCAAGATGAGCTTCAACTTTATTAAATAATCTTTCAATTAGATTTTGACACAGAGTCGCATCTTCTGTTGGATGTCCATTAAAATCGTGATGTAGTCCTGTATAGTGATATCTATAACCTTTAAACATTGGGTTTAAAACAGCAGCTTCATCTTTTGCTACATTATATGGCTCATACTCTTTTGGATTACCTTCAAATATTTTTCTTGGTTTGATACTATCTTTTACATCTTGTAAATCTGGAAGTACTGCACGTCCAGACATATGTCCTATTGTTTCATCTAAAAGTACAAATACTGGTTGCATAAATCTATCTGCAAGATTAAATGCTCTTACAGTCTCTGTATAACACTCTTCTAAATTAGAAGCACAAACAGTAATTGATTTATAATCTCCATGTGTTGGAGCTTTTGCTTGATTAATATCTCCTTGTTGTACCCTAGTTGGAAGACCAGTTGATGGTCCACCTCTCATTACATTTATAATTACTAAAGGTACTTCTGCAATATATCCAAGACCAATATTTTCTGATTTTAATGAAATCCCTGGTCCTGAGGTTGCAGTAAGAGATCTTTTCCCACTCATTGCTGCACCAAGTGCTGCACAAATACCTGCTATTTCATCTTCCATTTGAATAGATGCTCCACCATTTTTAGGCAGTAAATCAGAGATAGTATGCATTATTTCGCTTGATGGAGTGATTGGATACCCACCAAAGAACTCACATCCAGCATCAACTGCAGCTATTGCAGCTAAATCATTTCCTGTTGAAATTAATTCTCTTGCCATCCCTTCTCCTTACGCACTAAGTTTTCTGTAGTTGTTGTTTTTAATTGCTTCTGCTCTACTTTTTGATTCATCAGTTAGCTTTGCAAATTTAAACTCTTTTTTATCTGCAACATAAATTGCAAAATCTGGACATGATAATTCACAATCAGTACATCCAATACATGATTCTGGATTAACAATCTCTACCATGGCACCTAGTGTCGAAGTTGGTTCTTGTCTCATTGCAAGTACTCCTGCTGGACAAACTGATACACAAACATCACAGGCTTTACATCTGTTTTCATTAACCCAAACAGGTGTATTCTCTGGAGCTTCTAAAATCGCCATTTTTCCCCCTTGAAGTATATTGATAGTTGAGCAGAAATTCTCAATTATTCTTGAAGTATGATAACTAATTAACTAATTAAAGTTAATTTAAATCTTCAATAATAAGTGTATAATTTCATTTTTGTTACTATCTGGAACAATAAAAAATATAAAAAAATGTTATAAAAAACTATAATTATTTAATATAGTTAATATATTTTTTTGTTTGGCTTATGATAGTCTAATCTCACTTATTTTAAATAAAATATTAGGTATAATCACTAAAATTTATATGAAGGTATTTTTTTGGTTTTATATCAGCCAAATAATGGTTACTGCTACAATAGTGATACCCATTTTTTGTATAGCTTTATTCTTGAAAATTTGAAGAAATTTAAAAATATTCAAGGGGAACTTTTAGACATTGGTAGTGGCAGTGGAATATTGGGACTTTTAGTTTCAAGGGATAATAAAAAACTTAAGCTAAATCAATGTGAAATACAAAATATATTTCAAGAGTTATCAGTAAAAAATGCACAATGTAATGGTATTGAAACAACAATGTACAAAGGCTCTTTATTAGACATAAAGTTTGATAAAAAGTTTGATATATGTATTTCAAATCCACCATTTTATCACTGTGATGTAATAAAAAGTGAAAATGAAAACCTTAAAATTGCAAGATATAATGATAGTTTGCCTTTAGATAAGTTTGTTAAAAAAGTTTCAAATATATTAACTAACAGTGGTAAGTTTTTTTTCTGCTATGATGTAAAACAGTTAAATGAAATAATTAAAGTTTTAAGTGATAATAGGCTTAATATAGAGGCTTTACAATTTGTTCATCCAAAAGAGGATAAAGATGCTTCTTTAGTTTTAGTATATGCTAGAAAAGAGTCAAAATCTTTACTAAAAGTTTTAGAACCTTTAATAGTATTTGAAAATGATGATTTCTCTTTAAAAGCTAAAGAGATTTATAAAAAGAGTTCAACACATAGTATAAAAGTGGAAATATGAGTATTATCAAAAAAGAGGGTTTTAATTTTGCCTTTGATCCAAAAGGGTGTGAAAGTTGCCAAGGTAATTGCTGTATAGGTGAAAGTGGCAATATATGGATAAACAAAGAAGAGATGATAAACTTAAGTGAGTATTTAAAAATATCTTTAGATGAAGTAATGTTTAGTTTTTTAGAAAAAAGAGGGTATAAGTATAGTATTAAAGAAACAAAAGTGGCTGAAAATAATTATGCATGTGTATTCTTTGATTTAGAAAGAAGAGCATGTTCAATATATGAAGTAAGACCAGTTCAGTGCCGTACTTTTCCATTTTGGGATTACTTTAAAACAAAAGAGGATGAGGTTAAAAAAGAGTGTCCAGCTATTTTAGATATATAATTATAATTTTTTTATTGTTCTTAATTACAGGTTGTAGCCTAATGCAACAGCCAGATAATAATTTGATAAAAACAAATTTTAAATACAAAGTTTATGCCCAAGAGGATAGGGATATTCTTTTTGCATTAGAGTATTTAAAAAATGGTAATCAAAAAGATTCAGCTTTACTTTTTGAAGAGTTGTTCCTAAATACTTTAAATGATGAATATCTTTTAGAATCTGTAAAATTGAAATTTGCATTAAAAGAGTATGAGAACATAGTTACTTTAGTAGAGAGTAATAAAGAGAATCTTAAAGCAAATGAAGACTCAATTTTAAAAATATATATTTTGTCTTTACTTCAAATGAATCAGTATGAAAAAGCAGAAATAGAGATCTCAAAACTTTTAGAAAAAGATGAGAGTGAAGCAAACTTTGAACTACTTGGTAATATCTATATTCAAAGAGCAGAGTTTGTAAAAGCAAAAGAACTATTTGAAAGATTATATGAAGAGAAAAAGTCAGCTAATGCTCTGATTAGTTTGGCAAATATTATGTTTTATGATACAAATGAAAAACAAAAAGCAACAAAACTACTTCAAACATATGTAACAATGAACGGCTGCAAAAATATTGTTTGTTCAAAACTTTTAAAATTTTATGAAGAAGAGAATAATTTGGATGGAGTTATATTAGTTTTAAAAAGAACCTATTATGATTTTCAAGAGAGCAATGAAACTGAGACAAGAAATAAAATCTATAATCTTTTGATGTTTTACTTAGAGAAAAAAGGTATTAACGAAGAGATAGCCTTTTTGGAAGAGAGTAAAGCAAATGATAAAAAACTATTATCTTTATACAGGGACAATAACCAATATGAAAAGGCTTATTTTTTAGCAAATAAACTCTATGAAAAGAGTTTAAATATTGACTATTTAGCGCAAATTGCAATTTTAGAGTTTGAAATGGCAAAAGATAAAAGAAAAGTTTTAGATAGTGTAATAAAAAAATTTAATGATGTATTAACTGTATTAGATAATCATGTTTATCAAAACTATTTAGGATATATTTTAATTGATTTTGATATTGATGTGAAAAAAGGAATAATGTTTGTAAAAAAAGCATTAGAGAAAGCTCCAAACAACCTTGCATATATTGATTCTTTAGCTTGGGGACAATATAAACTAAAAGATTGTAAGAATGCATATATAAATATGAAAAAAGTTGTAGATACAGTTGGAACAGAAGAGGAAGAGATTAGAATTCACTGGGAAAAAATCAAGGAGTGTAGTAAGTGATTTTAGATGAGATAAATAGAAGAACAAGAGAAGATGTTGAGAGAAGAAAAAAGGAGTACTCACTTGATTGGTTAGGAAGAAGCTTAAGTATCAATCCTTTTCCTCCAAGAGATGTAAAACCATATTTAACTTCAACAAAAGAAGAACCAATAAGGATTATTGCTGAGGTTAAAAAAGCAAGTCCTAGTAAAGGTGTAATAAAAGAGGATTTTGATCCACTTATAATTGCTCAAGAGTATTCAAATAATGGCGCAAATGCTATCTCTGTTCTAACTGAACCTCACTATTTTCAAGGTAATTTGGAGTATCTTACACAAATAAGAAGATATGTCCCAACACCACTTCTTAGAAAAGATTTTATCTTAGATAAATATCAAATTGTTGAAGCACTTGTTTATGGTGCAGATTTTATTTTACTTATAGCAAAGAGTTTGAGTACAAAAGAGTTAAAAGAGTTATATGAGTATGCTCTTCATTTAGGATTAGAAGTTTTAGTTGAAATTCATGATAAAGAGGATTTGAAAAAAGCTATGAAATGTGGAGCCAATATAATTGGAATAAATCATAGAAATTTAGAGACTTTTGAGATGGATATGAATCTTTGTGATGAATTAATACCAATGATACCCAATGGAAAAATTATAGTTGCAGAATCAGGAGTTTCAAATATTGAAACGATTAAAAGATTAAATTCAATTGGTGCTGATGCTTTTCTAATAGGGGAGCATTTTATGAGAGTGCCTTCTATTGCTGAAGAACTTACAAAATTTAAAAAGGCTGTTTTATAACAGCTTTTATTTTATATTTTTCAAGTGAATTTTATTATTGAGTTTATGGATTTAAAATTTGATATGTTAAGGTTTATAAGTAAGTCGTAGACTTTGGCTATATTGTAAAACTTCAGAATCGTGTACAGGGAAGCTTATTGTTGGATCATTAAACTCAGCACTTGCCTTTGCTCTATCACTAAATTCAACTTTATAGGCTTCTTGAAAGAGTTTGTTTCCACTATTTTTATTTGCAATACTTTGAAGAGAAGAGGAGCTTGGTTGTATTGCTGAGTCATATCTATTATAATCACTAGATATTTGCATAATACTCTCCTATATCTCTTGGTCAAAGACACTTTGGAGTATCTCTTCTTCTGACATTTCTCTTTTTTCTCTCTCTTTAGGAGGGTTCTTAATCATAAGTACCATCTCTTTTAAGTCATGAAGATTGTATTTTGTAAGGTTCTTTAAAAGAGTATCATTTATCATCTCTTTTTTCAAAGTATCATTATTTATCATTTTATTAATAGCACTTTGTATATTTCTTCTTGTCATTTCAAAGACTTGTTCCTCTTCAGTTAGAACCTTACACTCTCTTTCTAGATAGTCTAAAACACTATCACCTTGATATTTGTAAGTTTTTACTGAGTTATAGGTAAATTCTTGATGTTTTAAATTTTCTATTAATAGATTTGAAAATACAAAACCTCCAACGTCAACAATTCCAACTAAACTTTTAAGGGGGTTGTGAGAACAGATGTAGTCCTCTTTTACTTTTAGAGGAGAGTACTCCAAAGAGGTAATATTGTTTTTAAGTACAATAAAGTTTTTACCAACTTCAATTGGTCCACCTTTTAAAGTAGTTAGCTCATTTTTATAAGCTAAAAAGTTTCCTCCAACTCTTTTTGGACACCCTTCCAAAGTTGTTAGAACATTATCACTTATATCAAATTCACCTGAAACTTCATGAAATCTAAGAGGAAGTTTTGAAAGGTTTTCTAGTTTTTTAGAAAGGTTTACATCACCTTGAACTTTTACTGAGTTGTCTTTTAAAATATGGTAATCTTTAACTCCATGTTTCCCAAGCCATTTTTTAATATCTTCTTTATCTGTTAAGTCAACAAGAGGTTTTAAAATGTGACCAATAACCTCTTCACCTCTATATTTCCAAGTTTTTTTCTCTTCATCAAAACTTTTTGTAATATGATTTAAAGAGATATCTGTAATAAGATTCCAACCAATCTCATCAGCTATTTCACTTAGGTTTTTTAGCTGGTTCCAAAAACAGATATAATCTTGTCCAACTGTAATTGGACCACCTTTTAAAGATTCAAGTCTATTTTGCGAACAGTCAAAAAAACCATCTACATATTTAGGTCCACCTTTTAGACTTGTAATTAGATTGTTTGAACAGTTAAAATATTCAACAATACTTCTTGGTGCTCCATCAATTGATGTTAATCTATTATTAGAACAGTTATAGTATCCATAAACCTCTTTTGGACCATATGAAAGATTGTTTTTTAATTCATTATTAGAGCAATCGAAGTCTCCAACAATTGCAGGTGCTCCAAAAAGGATTGGAAGTTTATTATTAGAACAGTTAAAATCTTTAGCTACTTTTTTTGGACACCCTTCTAGTGTCTCCAAGCTATTATTTGAGATATTAAAAAAGCCATCAACAACATCAAATTTTACAGGAAGTTCTTTACCCTCTATTTTCCCCTCTAAACTTACATTGCCATGAACAGTGATATTCAAATCTTCAGAAATAGTGTAATTTTCTACACCTTTTGAAGCTAACCATTTTCTAATATCACCTAAATCTGTTAGATTTTTCATTTAATACCTTTTAGGAAAATTACCTGATGTTTGCTAGATTAATTTATTCGTATTATACCTAAAAACAATTAATTTTTAGAATAAACTTATTTGAATAAAGAGGACCCAACTCTTATCATATTTGAACCGCAAGTAATTGCTAATTCGTAGTCAGAACTCATTCCCATAGAGCAGTAAATAGCCCCAAAAGAAACAACTTCATCATAAATTTTTTTTGTAATTAAAAAAGAGTTTTTTATTGCTTCTTTGTCATCACTATGAGCGCCAATACTCATAACTCCTTTTAATTTTATATTAGGACAATTTTCTAAAATCTTTTTATAAATATCAAGTGCTTCTTTAGGATCAACTCCTGTTTTACTCTCTTCAAAAGCTGAGTTTATTTGAAGAAGACATGACATCTTTTTCTTTTTTAATTCTAGTTTTTTATCCAATTCCAGTGCAAGTTCATATGAATCAAGGGATTGCATTAATGTGGGATTTAAATCTATAAGATTGTTTATCTTATTTTTTTGTAATCTACCTATAAAATGCCACTCAAGAGGTAACTCTTCTAACTCTTGAGATTTTTGTTTTAAATCTTGTACTTTATTCTCTCCAAAAGCTCTTTGTCCAGCACTGTAAAGCATGGCAACATCTTTAGAAGTTGAATATTTTGATACACCAATTATTTTAACAATATGATGTTCAGAGACACGAAGTCTTGCTGCTTCTACCTTTGAAATAACTCTATCTAAATTTTTAACGGCAAGCTCTTTTTCCATTATTCTCCCTTTAAAAATATTCTATTTATATCGTTGTAAATACCAAGTAACATAAGTGAAGCTAAAATCATCCAACCAGCAAGAGTTAAATACATAAATACTTTATCACTTGGTTTTCTTCTTGTTATAATCTCATAAAGATTAAACATAATATGTCCACCATCAAGAGCCGGAATAGGCAGTAAGTTAAGAACTCCTAAATTTACAGAAATCAAAGCTGTAATTGCAAGAAGAGCTACAATTGATGATTGACTTGCATCAGAGATAACTTTTCCAATTGAGATAACTCCTCCAACTTCTGAACTAGGAATAATTCCTTGGATAAGTTTTTGAACACCCATAAATATCATTTTAGATGATTCAATTGTTTTATCCCAAGCATAAGTTAAAGCTGAAAGAGGATTATGATATATTGTAACTATTTTTGGTGCAGGAGAGATTCCAATCATTCTTTTTTTGATGTTCTCTTTAAAGATATTTTGAGCATCAGAGATATGAGGATTAATTATCTTAACAAGAACTTTATTCTCCCTTTGAACAAAGAACTTTAAAGCACCTTGTGAAGAAACTATATACGCTCCAATCTCATCCCAAGTTTTAATCTCTTTGTCATTGATTTTTACAACCACATCACCAACTTCTAAACCAGCTTTTTGTGCAGGAGAGTTCTCTTGTACGTTGCCAATTGTTGGGCTCAATGAATTTGAACCTGCAAGGGCGATTACAAAATATAAAATTGCTGCTAAAATGAAGTTTGCAAAGGGACCAGCAAATAAAATTACTATTCTTTGCAAAGGAGTTTTATTATTGTATGAGTCATTACCCTCTTCAACAAGACCTGGTTTTGTATCATCTTGTCCTTTCATTTTTACATATCCTCCAAGTGGAATCAATGCAAACTGCCAAAGTGTTCCTTTATACTCTTTTGCATAAAGTTTTTTACCAAATCCAATAGAGAATACATGCACTTTTACACCAAAATAACGTGCAGCTAAAAAGTGTCCTAGTTCATGAAAAAATACTAAAAAAGAAAGTACTAGTAAAAAAGTAATTGTACCCAAAAAAAACCCTTAATTTTTAAAATAATCTCTTGTATATTCATATCCTGAATATAGCGTTAAAGCTACTGCAATCCAGAGTAAAATAGTTGCAAAAGGCCAATTCATAATTAGAAAACCAATTGCTATCATTTGAAATACAGTTTTTACTTTTCCTGCCATTGAAGCAGCAACATTCTGTCCGTCAGCAACTGCTACAACTCTAAGTCCTGTTATGAAAAACTCTCTTGATAAAATCAAAAATACAGCCCATCCAGAAGCTCTATCTATTAACATAAGACCTAAAAAACCAGCTAACATAAGCATTTTATCTGCTAATGGGTCTAAAATTGCACCCAATTTTGTCATTTGGTTCCATTGTCTTGCTATATATCCATCAAAAAAATCAGTTACTGAAGCTATTACAAAGATTAGTCCTGCAAAGTAGTCAAGCCAGCTTGCATGCCATCCTTGAAAAAGAAGAGAGTCTCTTTCCATAAGGAAAAGCAGCATTAGTGGAGCTAATGCTACTCTAAAAAGGGCTAAACAATTAGGAAGATTTAGACTCTTTTTCATTATTTAAAAGTTGTCCCACCGTCAACAATTAGTGTGTGACCTGTAATCCAAGAAGCATCTTGTGTACATAAGAAGAAACAAGATTGTGCTAAATCTTCAGGTTGACCGATTCTGTTTAATGGAGAGTATTCAGCAGTTTTTGCTTTAACCTCTTCATAGTTTGTAAATGCTTTAAGTGCATCAGTATCAATAGGACCACCAGATACTGCATTTACTCTAATTCCCATTGCTCCAAGTTCTGTTGCTGCATATCTTACCATTGCTTCAACAGCTGCTTTATTTGTACCATGACCAGCATAATTTTCAATATAAACCAAGTTTCCTGTAGAACTTAGAGAAACAATTGAACCACCACCAATTTTTTCCATTCTTTTTGCAGCTTGTTGTGCACCACAAACAAAAGCATTAACAGTAGCAGTATAGATGTTATTTAACCCTCTTGGTTTTAATTTCATAAATTTACCATATCCACCAACAACTGCTCTACCATAAATCATAGCATTAGAGATAAAGAAATCAACTCTATCAAAATCTTTGTCAATCTCTTCGAAAAGCTCTTTGTATTTCTCTGGTTCTAAGATATTAAATGGATAACATTTACATTTAACACCAAATTTCTCTTCAACATCTTTACAAATATCTTCTGCAACTTGTGCATTTGAATTATATGTAAATGCAACATTTACACCATTGCTTGCAAATTTATAAACACATTGCTTTCCAATACCTTTGGTTCCACCACTAATTACTAATGTTTTCCCTTTCATGAATTCATTCATTATTTTATCACCTCATATTTAGTTAATACTTTTTCTAGTTTTTTCATTGTTTCAGCACTAGGAGCTGTTAAAGGAAGTCTATATTCTAAAGTATCCAATAAACCTGCAAGATACATTGCAGCTTTTATAGGAATAGGATTTGGCTCTATAAATAGATTTTTATTTAGTTCATACAATTTGTTATTTATCTCTCTTGATGTGTCATAATCTCCTTCAAAAACAGAGTGAACAAGTTTAGATTTCAAATTAGGAAGTAAGTTAGCTGTAACAGAGATAATCCCTTTTGCTCCATTTGCTAACATAGGAAAATCTATTGCATCATCTCCTGAAATTACACAAAAATCTGGTCTTTGTGAGTTTATCTCTATTGCTCTTTCAATTGAACCTGTTGCCTCTTTAATTGCATATATATTTTTTACTTCATCATATAGTCTAATAGCAGTTGCTGCACTAATATCTGAACCAGTTCTTCCTGGAACATTATAAAGTACAAAAGGGATCTCTACAGATTGTGCAATTGCTTTATAGTGTTGATAAATTCCCTCTTGAGAAGGTTTGTTATAATATGGTGCAACTGATAAAAGTCCATCTGCACCAACTGCTTGTGCATGTTTTGCAATATTACAAGCTTCGTGTGTTGCATTAGAACCAGCTCCAGCAATTACTTTCACCCCAGTTCCTTTACAAGTTGCAACAGCTATTTCTATACACTCTTTATCTTCATCAACTGATAGTGTAGCACTCTCTCCTGTAGTACCAACTGGTACAACTACGTCTATGCCTTGCGCAATTTGTCTTTTGATTAACTCTTCATATTTTAAAGTATCTACTTTACCATTTTTAAATGGCGTAATTAGTGCAGTCATTGCACCCGTTATAATCTCCATAATCTTCCTTTAACTCTTAAACTTTTACTATATCTTCTGGTAGTTTTAAACCAGTATTAACATTAACTGTATGTTTAGAAAATCTCTCTAAATAGTCCCAAAAGCTCTTTTTTGCTTCATCTGAGATAGTAGATTTTCTTAAAATTTCTTCCATACATCCCAACCACTCTGTTCTAGCTTTTTCTGTGATTGAAAAAGGCTCATGTGCCTTTATCATATCAAAATGTCCAACAGCCTCAGAGTAGTATTTAGGTCCACCACAAGCTTCAATAAAAAACTTCACATTGTGACTCTTTATCTTTTGCAACTCCTCTTCATCTTGTGGAAAGAAGTTTCCAATATCACTCTGTGCAACTAAATCATAAAATTCATCAAAAAGTTTTACCAATCCTTCTTCACCCATCTCTTCAAGAAAAATAGGCTTTGGAAGTTCATAATCTGGTCTCTCTCCAAACTCTGTTTTTGTAATTTTATAATCCATTAATTCTCTTCCCCTTTTTTCAAAATAACAGTTGTAGAGTTTCCTTTGGTTAAATATCTTTTCGCAACTTCTACAATATCTTCTTTTTTGAGTTTTGATACTTTCTTTTCATACTCAAATAGGGGCTTTATATTTCCTCTTACAAAGTAGCTTCCATATAGTGAAGCAACTGAACTTGAATCTTCAAGGGAGAAGATAAAATCAGCCTTTGTATTTATCTTAATTTTTTCGATTTCAGAATCTTTTATCTTCCCATCTTTTATTTCAGCTATTATTTTGTCAATCTCTTTTTTAACATCTTTTGCTTTAACACCTTCGTTACAAACAGCCATAAAGATAAAAACTCCTGGATCAGTTAACTCCATATTATAAGCATAGATTGAGTTTACTAATCTTTTTTCATCAATAAGCTTTTTTTGAAGATACGAACTTTTCCCTGAACTTAGAAGTTCACTAAGTGCAGAAAGAGCAAGTTGATCTTCATGCTCATAATTTGGTATATGATAAGCAATTGCAAGCATTTGAATTTGTGTATCTTTATAAACTGTTATGCTTTTTTGCCCATCTTGTTTTGGTTCTACCATATGAACTTTTTCTGGTATCTCTTTTTCATTTTTTATATCTTTGAAATATTTTTCTGTAGAGGCAAAAACTTCATCTTTTGAGATATCTCCTGCAACAACAACTGTTGCATTTTTTGGTTGATAATATGTAGAATGAAAATTTCTAATATCTTCAATAGTCCAATTTTTTATATCTTGGGTAAAACCAATTGGAGTCCAGTGATATGGATGGTAGATATAAGTATTATTAAATAACCTATATTGTAAATATCCCATTGGATTATTATCTGTTCTCCATCTTCTCTCTTCTGCAACCACATCTCTTTCTGGTTGGAACTCTTCATCTTTTAGCGTTAAATTTTGCATTAATTCTGCAAAAAGTTCTAAAGATTTATCCATATTTTTAGAGCTTGATTTTATATAATATTTTGTATAGTCAAATGAGGTAGAAGCATTGTTTACCCCACCAAATCCTTTTACAATCTCATCAAATTCACCAGCTTTTAAATTCTTTGTTGATTTAAAATTTAGATGTTCAAGCATATGTGCAATACCTGATTTCCCCATCATTTCATTTCTACTTCCAACATTGTAGAATATATTTGTAGATACAACATTCGTACCATTATCCATTGGAATTGCAACTATTTTTAATCCATTTTCTAAAGTTTTTTCATAATATTTTGGTAAACTCTGAGCCATCAATTCTCCCATAAAAATTGTCAATATAAAAAGATAAAAAGATAATAATTTTATCTTTTTTAAATTTGTCATTTATTTAACCTTTGTTATTTTAAATCTGAACCAATAACTTCACTAATGTTATTGAATCCATCTTTTTCCATAAGTTCTAAAATACCTTCGTTTATCTCTTTTACAACTGAAGGACCTTCAAAAATCAATCCTGTGTAAACTTGTATCAAAGAAGCACCTGCTTTTAATCTTTTGTATGCCTCTTCTGCATTAGAAATTCCTCCAACTGAGATAAGAACTGTTTTACCATATAACTCTTTAGCAATCTCTTTAAAAAGTTCATAAGATTTTTGGGTTAAACAAGCTCCACTCAATCCTCCAAAATCTTTTGCATTAGGAACTAAAGAGTAATCAATAGTTGTGTTTGTTGCAATAATCCCTGCTGCTCCTGCATCAACTGCTGTTTTGCAAAGTTCAATTGCTGTAGAGGCTTCCATATCTGGAGCAATTTTAAGAAAAACAGGCTTTGTTGTCATCTCTTTTGCCATAGAGAATAGCTCTTTAATAAACTTTTCATTTTGCAAATCTCTTAAATTTGGAGTATTTGGACTTGAAATATTAATTACCAAATAGTCACTTTCATCTTTAAATTTTCTAATTAATGTTTTATAATCTTGTATTGCAAACTCTTCAGAAGTTGTTTTATTTTTTCCAATATTTGCTCCAACAGGAATTGAAAAAGGATAAACTTTTTTTAGATTCATTAATACTGTTGCTGAACCTTCATTGTTAAAACCCATTGCATTTTGAATTGAGTTTTGTTCAGGAAATCTAAATGCTCTTGGTTTTGGATTACCTGGTTGTGGTCTTGGGGTCATTGTTCCAATCTCTGTGTATCCAAATCCTAAAGCCATCATTGGTTTAACCATAGTTGCATTTTTATCAAAACCTGCTGCTAATCCCACAGGATTTGGAAAATTTATACCGTAAATCTCTTGTTTTAGTTTTGGATTTATAATAAAGTTTCTATTAACCATATAATTATAAATAAATTTAAAATAGGGAAGTATTCTAAGTCCTATCTCTGCTAGACTGTGTGCAGTCTCTGGTTGAAATAAAAATAGTACTTTTTTTAATGTTTTATAATTAAGCAAAGATGTTCCTTTAATAAAAAAATTTTAATATTTTATCGAAAAAGTATTGAAAAAAAGTTGATTTACTATAGATTTGCAAGATTATATAATCTTTGGTACTCGCTACAGTTATTAAGAAGATTCTTCTCTTTATCAACACAAACAATTTCACCATTTTTAAATACGGCAATTTTATCTGCATTTTTTATTGTACTTAGTCTATGAGCAATAACAAAAGTGATTCTATTTTTACTAATCTCATCTATTACTTCAGAGATAATTGATTCACTCTCATTATCTAACGCTGATGTTGCTTCATCCAAAATTAAAACCTGTGGATTTTTATATAAAGCTCTTGCAATAGCGATTCTTTGTCGCTGACCTCCACTTAAGTTTGTCCCAAACTCATCAAGTTTTGCATAAATACCATCTTCCATTTTAGAGACAAAATCATAAGCATGGGCTTGTTTTAAAGCTTCAATAACTTTTTCTTCATCTATTTTTTGCCCATAAGCAACATTTGAAGCAATAGTATCATTAAAAATATAAACTCTTTGGGTTACCACAGAGATATTTGTTCTAAGTGATTTAATATTAATCTCTTTTAAAAGAGTCTCATTAAATAGAATCTCTCCACTATTTACATCATAAAATCTAATTAAAAGATTTATAAGTGAAGATTTTCCTCCACCACTATCTCCAACAAGGGCAATTTTTTCACCTTTTTTTGCACTTAAATTTATATTTTTTAAAGCTTGTAATTCACCATAATTTAGTGATACATTTTTTATATCAATGGTTTCAATATTTTCAGGGAAATTTTTATCTCCTGTTAATATTTGAGGTTTAATTTCATATAAAGAGATAACTCTTTCATGGGCAGCAACTGCATCTTGAAGTTGATTATAGATTGCAGAGAGCCTTTTAACTGGAGTATAAAGCATAAATAGTGCAGCTATAAAAGACATAAAAGAACCAGCTGTTAGTTCACCTCTTATTACCTCTGAACCTCCATACATAATAACAATAGCAGCAGCAACTGCACCTAAAAACTCCATAATTGGAGAACTAAGTTCAGAGGTTTTTACTGTTTTTATATTTATATTAAAGAAGTTTTTATTATGCTCTTCAAATTTTTCAAGTTCCATTTTTTCTGTACAGTTTGCTTTTATTATTTCAACATTATTAAAAGTTTCACTTAAATGAGAAGTGATATCTGAAGCACTCTCTTGAGATCTAAATGAGAGTTTTTTTATTTTTCTAGCTAGAATTGACAGAGGATAAACAGAAATAGGTAAAACAATTAAACCATAAAAAGCCAATTCAGCACTTTGGTAAATAACTACGAAAATTAGAGCAACTATAGTTAAAGTTTCCCTAATAAGTCCTGCAATTTGGTTTGAAACAGCCGTTTGAATTCTATTTATATCATTTGTTAATCTAGAGATTAACTCTCCACCATGTTTTTTTTGAAAAAATGAGATATCTAAAGTTAGAATATGTTGAAGTAGTCTATCTCTTGTTATTCTAATAATATCTTGCCCAATATATGAGACATAATAGACCTGTATATATTTTCCAAAACCTTGTGCTGATTGAACAAGAATTAATAAAAAAGGTATCATTAAAAGCATATCTTTATCTTTTGCAATAAAGACTTCATCTAGAAGTGGTTTAACAATATAAGCTAATCCTCCACTTCCCCCAGCTACAAGTAAAATACCAATTAGTGAATAAAAAATTTTAAGTTTATAATTTTTGTAAAGTGGCAAATAGTATTTAAAAAAGTTTTTCATAAAGCTTCCGTATTTTTTGAATTAAGGATATATTTTATCTAAAATTACATAAAATAGAGGGTTTTTACTTTTTTAAATCCAAACTCTTTTAGGGTTAGATAAAGCAAAATAAATCCACTTAGAGTACTTGCAAAAGCAAGTCCAGCTGCCTCATAAGGGATAATTAAAAGTAAAGAAAAAACTATATTTGCTCCAAGGGCTTTCATAGATATTTTTGCAGCTAAAAACTGTTTTTCATTTGCATAAAGCCATAATGAAAAAATTTTTGCTAAACCAAAAGGGACTAAACCAAGTAGATACATAACTAGAACTAAAGCAGTATTTTGTGTATCAGTTGAAGTAAAAGCACCCCTTTCAAAAAGAAGCCAGATTATCTCTTTGTTAAAAACTGTTCCAATTAATGTAGCTACAAAAAGAAGAACAAAAAGTATTAGTGATGATTTTTTCATTAAATGTAACGCTTTGTTCTCATCTTTGTTTTTTATTGCCTTTGCAATCATTGGAAACAAAGCAGTAGAAGTTGCTATTGCAAAAAGAGCAAGGGGTAGTTGAAAAACTCTATTTGCGTAATATAAATAAGAGATAGAACCACTTACTAAGAATGAAGCCAACCAAGTATCTAAAAAAGCAGAGATATGTGCTGTTGAACTTCCTACTGTTGCAGCAAAAAAGCTTTTATAAAATCTATTCTCATCCTTTTTTTTATGTTTTCTAAAAGTAAATATTTTGCAAAGATTGTGTTTTTTCATTGTCATTAGATGAACGGCAACTTGTAAAAAACCACCTACAATTACTCCATAAGAGAGATAAAAGGTAATCTCATATTTATCCATATTTTTAGATATAAGTAGGGCTATAATCATTGCAATATTTAATAAAGCTGTTGAAAAAGCTGTTGTTGCAAAGTGATTTTTATATTGTAAAAGTGCTGCAATAAAAGTTACACAAAAAATAAGAGGTAGATAATAAAAGTTTATAGCAACTAAAGGTGAAGCTAATTTGATGGTTGCTTCATCAAAACCAAAAGCAACAACTTTTGTTACAAGAGTTGAAAAAAGTGTTACAACTAAAGATAAAATTATTAAAAAGAAAAATAGTTCCAAAAAGACCATAGAAGAGAATCTGATCTTATTTTTACTTTTTGCATAAGAGGGAATAAAAGCTTGTGTAAAAGCACCTTCAGCGAATATTCGTCTAAAAAGATTTGGTAGTTTAAAGGCAACAAAAAAGATATCAGAGTAGATATTTGCTCCAAGAATTGAGGCAGTTAAAAGATCTCTTATAAAACCAAGAACTCTTGAGACTAAAATTCCACTGCTGTTTGTAAAAATCGATTTAATTAACATCTATATCACTTTTATTATTTATTACTAATTGAACGCCATTTTTATAATACCCAATTTGCGCTCTTTTAATTATTATATTAGTTCCATCTTTTGGTTCAAGCTCTTTATCTTTGAAGTAGAGCCTAACTTTTTTATTATCAAAAAAAAGATCTCTTTTTTTATATATACCTTCAATATTTTGTATTATTTCATTTTGATACTTAGTATCCTCAAAATCTATATTAGCATCAACATACATGGTTTTATAATTTTTTTCTTTTTGATTACTATTTAATATCTCAAACTCTGATATCTCTTTTAAGCCAAAATACTCTTTTATTTGAAGTACTTTTATATCATAAGAGAAGCCTTCTTTTAGCTCTTTGGCATTGTTATATAAAAAAATAGCTCTATCATTTTTTTGTTTAATTATGGCGTTATTTGAGCTTTTGTAAATTACAATAGCATCTTTTATAACAAGTGGTTCAATAAGTTTTATTTTTTTATAAAGGGTTGATATTTTATTCTCATTCTCATCTTTTTTTATACTATTTTTTATTTTATCAGTGGTAAAAGTCGCCATAATTGGAAGATGATCAGAAAAGCCTTCACCTTTATGAATCTCATTTTTTATCTGCCATCTAAAAATATTTTTATTTTTAAAAAGATAGTCTGGTTTAAAGATTTTAAAACTATTTTTTACGTAACTCATTTTTTTATTGTCAAATAGAGCAGGGGATACAATAATATTATCAGGAGTATTATAGTTATTTCTAAAAATTGTTGAGAATCTATCTTTATACTCTAAATCAAGCCATAGATTATAGTGTACTCTTTTATCTCTTCTTAATATATCATCATAAGTTATATATTTTTTATCTAAAGTTGTATTTAAAACTTGATTTATCCCTGTTATCCCATTTGTAGAGTTTAACTTTTCATCATATTTTATTGTTTCAAATTCATTATAATTTGAGTTAAAATCTCCAAGCAAAATGTAGTCGTAATCTCTTGGTAATTCATTTACACTATCAAAAAGTGTTTTTGCATATTTTATTCTATAACTCTCATTTGATTTTTTAGAAGGCCAATGGTTATTAAAAATTTTGAATTCAATATTATTAACAACAAAGGTGTTCTCTAAAATAGGTCTAAAGAGTTTATCACTAAATTTTACATCAATAGTTTTATTTTCTACAATTTTAATTGCACTTAAAAATCCAAGTCCTACACTTGCATTTTTAAATTTAGAAAAAGATGAGTAAGCGTATTTTGGTAGTTTTTTTTGTAAAAGTTTTATTAGTTTTTCATTTTCTATCTCTTGAAGTGCAACAATATCACAGTTCATATCATTTAAAACTTTTAAAATATTTGAAACTTTTATATCAAAAGTTTTTTTATTCCATTTAGATTTTTCATTTGGTTTGTACTCTTTATATTCACTTTTATCATTTTCTAAATCAAATAGATTTTCAACATTATAAGAGCATATGGTGATATTTTTTGAATATAGTTGAACTAATAAGAGAGATAATAGAAAAAGGGCTTTTATCAAACCAACTCCAAATGATAAATTAGTTTGATATTTTATCTAAGAGTAGATAAATTCTACTCTTAAGATAAGACTATTTTTTGCTGTTTAGTCTTGATTGATACTCTTGTGGGTGTTTACATACTGGGCATACTTTTGGTGGTTTTTTACCTCTATGTACATGTCCACAGACTTCACAGATCCACTCTTCATCTTCATTATCACTTTCAAACTCTTTACCTGATTCAAGTCTCTCTAAAAGCATTTTATACATATTTTCATGCTCAACTTCAATTTTACCAATTAGTTCAAGCATTTTTGAGATTTGATTTTTCCCTTCTTCTTTAGCAATTTTTGCAAAATCTGGATACATTGTGATATTTTCATAACTTTCTCCAGCAATTGCATCTAAAAGGTTTTCAACTGTATTTCCTAACTCTTTACCTTTAATCATCTCATTATGAGCTCTAAGTTCTAAATTTGCATGTTTTTTCTCATTATTTGCTGCCCTTTGGAAGTGTTCAGCTATATCTCTGTATCCCTCTTTTTGAGCAACTTTTGCATAATACTCATATTTATTTCTTGCCATAGACTCTCCAGCAAACGCTTTCATTAAGTTAACAGCAGTTAAATTTTCTGTAATCATTTCCATTGCTTGACCACAGCAGTGAAGCTCTCCACCACCTACTTTTTGCACTTCTACAACATTTCCACATTTGTTACATTTATACGATTGATACTGTTTCATTTCTTCTCCTTATGGTTTATTTAAATTAATTATTAAATGATAAAAATTATCAAGTGAATTATAGTATAATGTAACTTATACAATTTTTAAGTCTAAAAGTAAGCTTAAAAGAAAATAATTTTCTTTTACTAATATTAATTAATAAAAGAGAAAAAAAGTTTTTTTTAATAATATTTCAAAATGAATAAAGCTGCGATAAGTAAAATTAATAAAATTTTATGTAAAATACGCAGGAAAGGAAGAGACATGTTCAATAGTTCGATACTGCTAAAAGAGTATAATCTAAAAGTAACACCTCAAAGAGTTGCTATTGTAGATGAGTTGTATAAAAATGGGCATATGAACATAGATGAGTTATATCAAAATTTATTAAAAAAATTTCCTTCTATTTCTCTTGCAACTATTTATAAAAATGTTAATGCGATGGTAGAAAAAATATTTTTAAATGAAGTTAAAATTCCTGAATCTAAATCAGTATATGAGTTAGTAAAAGAGGAACACTCTCATCTTGTTTGTAAATCTTGTGGAAAAATTGAAGATATAAATATTGATACTTCTATTTTAAATAGTTCAATTTTATCAATTTCAAATTTCAAAGTTGAAGATACAAAAGTTGTATTTTCTGGAGTTTGTTCTAATTGTCAATAAGTTTCAAAATAGCTTTATAAGCTATTTTGAATAACCAATCCAAATACTACCATAAGTGCAATTCCTGCACTTTTATTATAGAGTTTATTTGCTGTAATAAATACAAGCATAAGTGATAAAACAAATGCTGCTGCTATATCAAAAAAGTTTGCTGACAGGTTTACATTTAGTGGATTTACCATTGAGCTAAAACCTAATACCATAGTAAAGTTTGCAACGTTTGAGCCTATAATATTACCAATTGCTAAATCAGAATTATTATTAAGTGCCGATTTTACAGAGATTGTAAGTTCAGGTAAAGATGTTCCAAAGGCAACTAAAAATAGTCCAATTACCCATTCACTGATACCAAAACTTCTTGCAATATTTCCTGCACTATCAATTGCAAAATCTGCCCCACCTATTGTTAAAACAAATCCAAAAAGAAGCATAACTGAAGATTTTCCCCAAGCAAATTTCTCTTTTTTTAACTCTTCATCAACTTTGTCAACTTGATTTGAAGTAACAAGAAATAACAGATATCCAAGCATTAAAATAACAAAAAGAACTCCATCAACAAAGTTTAATTTACCATCAATACTCATTAGAATAAAAACTAAAATAGGGAAAAGTGCCCATGCAGAATCTTTTGCAAAAAGATCTCTATTGGGTGTTATCTTTTTAGAAATTAAAAAAACCACTCCTAAAACAAGAGCAATATTAAAAATTGTACTTCCAATAACATTTGCAACTGCTATATCTCCACTTCCTTTAGCTGAGGCTGAAATTGATACTGCCATTTCAGGAAGTGAGGTTCCTACAGCAATTAAAGTAGCACCAATAACAAAAGGTGATATTTTGTAGTGAAGGGCAATTCTTTCACTCTGCTCAATAATAAAATCTGCACCATAAATAAGTGCTGCCATTGCTACAATAAATATCAATATATCCATTATGAGTTCCTTACAATCAAGCTACTAGGAAGATTATACTTTTCAATCAATCTCTCTTCTTCTTCTCTATGCTCTCCATTATCCACCTCATGGTCAAAACCAAGTAAGTGAAGAAGTCCATGAATAAACAAAAGTTTTAATTCATCATCAAAAGTGTGCCCATACTCTTTTGCTTTTTCCTCAACAAAATCAATAGAGATAACAATAGAACCTAAAGGCATATTTTCCATCTCAAACTCTAATGGAAAACTCAAAACATCTGTTGCTTTGTCTATATTTCTGTACTCTTTATTTAGCTCTTTTATTGTTTCATTATTTACAACTAGAAGTTCAATATCTTTTGAAGTAGAATCTTCTGCAATCTCTTCTAAAGTAGAAATGTCTATTTTTACATCTGTTTGATTATCAAAGTCAATCACTTTTTTCCCATTATTTTTTGGGGGATTATATCCAACTTTTGTTAAAAAAGTTCTATCATTTTAGCAACTTCATCAACAGCAAATGTTTTAAGATTTAGTTTCAGATTTGTTTTTTGAGCTATTACAGCTTTTTTTATTCCTTGGGCTTGTGCCTCTTTTAATCTTAAATCAATAGAGTAAACATCCTTTATCTCTCCTGTAAGAGATACTTCTCCAACAAATACAGACTCTTTTGATATAGGTCTATCTCTAAATGAACTAATTATTGCTGCAATTACAGCTAAATCAGCTGAACTCTCTTTTATTTTTATTCCTCCACTTATATTTATAAAAACATCGTAGTGGTTTAGGGGTAAGTCAATTTTTTTCTCAAGTAAAGCTAAAAGCATATTTAATCTATTTGCATCAAAACCTGTTGCACTTCTTTTTGGATTTGGATAGGTTGATTCTGTAACTAACGCTTGAACCTCTATAATTAAAGCTCTACTTCCTTCCATTACAACTGTTAGAGCTGAACCACTTTGAGCTTTACTTTTATCAAAAAATTTTGAAGCAATATCTTTTGCAGAAATAAGTCCTTCTCCTGTCATCTCAAAAATACCTATTTCTGAAGTTGAACCAAATCTATTTTTAAAGCCTCTTAACATTCTAAGTTCTCTACTCGCTTCCCCTTCAAAGTATAAAACTGTATCAACCATATGTTCTAAAACACGAGGTCCTGCAATACTTCCATCTTTTGTAATATGTCCAATAATAAACATGGCTATATCAGACTCTTTTGCTTTTCTCATAAGTTCAAAGGTTATCTCTCGCACTTGTGAAACTGAACCAGGAGCAGAAGTAATAGAGCTTGAATAGATAGTTTGAATAGAGTCAATAATACATACCTCATAATCTTCTCTTAAAAGTTCATCAAGTATCTCATCAAGTTTAATTTCACTAAGTAAATAGAGTCTTTCACTATTTGCTTCAAGTCTGTTTGCTCGCAGTTTTATTTGTCCTGAACTCTCTTCTCCTGATACATATAAAACTTTTTTACCTGAATGGGCAATACTTCCTGCAACTTTAAGAAGTAGAGTTGATTTTCCAACTCCTGGGCTTCCTCCAATTAAAGTTAAACTTCCTGGAACTATTCCTCCACCTAAAACTAAATCAAACTCATCATTATATGAAGAGAATCTACTTACATCATCTTGTTCTATTTGGGTTATTGGTGTAGCTTTTGATGTTGTATTAACTACTTTTGCTGTTTGTTTGAGTACCTCTTGTTGCTCTTGATTTAGTTCAATAAAACTATCCCATGAACCGCAGTTTGGACATTTCCCAAGCCATTTAGTGCTTTGTTCTCCACAATGTTGACACTCAAAAAGTGATGTTTTCTTTTTTGCCATTTTTTACCCTTTTATTTCTTATTTGAATTATATAAAACTTTTTATAAGAGAGGAAAAAATATGACAATTTGCAATATGAGCTTTTTAAGAGATAAAGGACTAAAATACTATCTTTAAAAATAAGGATTGTTTTGATTTCAAGGGAAATTTGTTTTAGATGTTATAGACCTAAAAGTAGTTGTATGTGTAAATTTATTAAAAGTATAGATACAAATACTAGGTTTGTTATTTTAATGCATCCTAAAGAGTATAGAAAAACTAAAAATGGTACAGGACATTTTACTAATCTCTCTTTGAAAAACTCCGAGCTAATTGTTGGTATTGATTTTTCTAACAATAAAAGAGTAAATGAGATAATTAATAATCCTGATATAAATTCATATTTGCTCTATCCATCAACAAATAGTATTGAACTAAATAGTGAAAAATTGGAAACAAAAGATAAAAAAAGTGTTATTTTTATAATTGATTCAACTTGGCCTTGCTCTAAAAAAATTATCAGATTAAGTGAAAATCTAAATAGACTTCCAAAAGTTAGTTTTAAATATACCAATAGCTCTAATTTTAAAATAAAAACACAACCAAATGAGTATAGCCTATCAACTATTGAGTCAGTATATTGTGTATTAAAACTTTTATGTGAACAAAATCTTGAAGATATAAAAGAGTCTGAACTCAATAATTTTTTAAGCCCATTTGAAATGATGGTCTCATATCAATTAAAGTGTCAAAAACAAGAGAGCATAAGATACAAAATAAGATAGCATTTATACAAAACCTATTTTTACTTTGTTTAATACTTTAGTATAATATAAAAAACATTGGAGATTTTAAATGGAGATATTTACATTAAACTTTTTTATAGCTTTATTAATATATCTTTTAGGAGTTGCTAGTCCAGGACCAAGTAATTTGGCAATTGCACACACTTCAATATATGCAGGAAGAAAAGCTGGTATTGTTTTTGCTTTAGGAATTACTTGTGGGTCGTTTTTTTGGGGAATTTTAGCTGCTTCAGGACTGCAACCACTATTAAATAAATATTCAGACCTTTTGTATATTTTAAAGCTTTTAGGAGGTTTGTATTTTCTCTATTTAGCTTTTAACTCTTTTAAAATGGCATTTAATAAACAAAAAAGAAAAAGTGTAGATATCTCTAAAAAAAGAGTTTCATATCCAAAATATTTTTTATTTGGTGTTGTAATGCATCTATTAAATCCAAAAGCAATTGCAGTATGGATTGCAATAATAGCTGTTGCCCTGCCAAATGAGAGTTTAAATACAGGTTCATTATATGTTCCTGTTATAGCTTGTTTGCCAATTGGAATATTTGTTTTTATTGGATACTCTTTTATGTTTTCAAATGAAAAAGTTGTAAATAGATATTTTAGTTTTAAAAGATATATTGATAGTATTGTTGGAACTACATTTTCTGTTGTAGGACTAAAATTAATATTTGAAGAGAAATAGTTGAATAAAAATATAGAACTTTTTTGTGATGGAAGTGTTGATCCTAAAACAAATATAGGGTTTGGAGCCTTTTTTATTTATAACAAAGATACACAAAATCAAAATATAAATATAAAAATGTTTAAAGAAACCTCTTCTACAAAGTTAGAATTAGAAGTTCTTCTTTGGGCTTTAAAAGAGCAAGAAGATGGACAATGTGTTAAAGTCTATACAGATTGCCAAAATATTCTAACTCTTTTGGATAGAAGAGAAAAGTTAGAAAAAAATAGTTTTTTAACAAGTAGTAAAAAAGAGTTAAAGAATAGTGAACTTTATAAAGATTTTTATAGACAAAATGATAGATTAGAACTCTCATTTATTAAAATAAAGGGACACAAAAAAAGTAGTTTAAAAGATAGTATTGATAACTTGTTTAATTTAGTAGATAAGGCTTCAAGACAAGCCTTAAGAGAATTTAATGAAAAAGAGGAAAAATGATTTTATATATTCATGGATTTGGAAGTAGTGGTTTTGGTGGTAAAGCTACTCTTTTTAGAGACTATTTTGAGGATGAAGTAATTACTCCATCACTATCTTATGTACCTGTTCTTGCTATTGATACTTTAGAGCAGATAATAGAACTTTTACTATCAAAAGGGGAGAGCGTTGGACTTGTTGGTTCTTCATTAGGTGGATACTATTCAATCTATTTAGCAAATAAATATGATTTGAAAGCTGTATTAATTAACCCAGCTGTTTATGCTTATAAAACATTAGACAAAGTGGGTATGGCAATAAACTATTATGATGGAACAACTTTTGAAATAACACAAGAACATCTAAAGAGTCTAAAATCTTTTGAAGTAAAAGAGATAAAAAATCAAGAAAACTTTATGACTCTTTTACAAACTGATGATGAAGTTTTAGATTACAGTGAAGCAGCTAAAAAATTGAGTCAAAGTGGATTAATAATAGAAGAGGGTGGTAATCACTCTTTTGAAAATATTGAGAGTTATTTTAGAAAGATAGGTAAATTCCTGGACTTATAAACAAAAAATATTTAATAGGGAAGATAATGAGTGAAAAGATATTTTGGATAGAGCCTTATAAAACAGAATTGGATTCTATAGTATTGACTATACAAGATGATAAAGTAGAATTGGCACAAACAATTTTTTATGCACAATCAGGTGGTCAAGAGAGTGATGCTGGAACTATAAACAATATACCTGTTATTAAAGCTGAAAAAAAGGATGATACTATAATTTATACCCTTGCTTGTAAACCAAATTTTAAAGTAGGGGATAAGGTTCATACAAGTATAGATTGGAAACGAAGATATCAACTTATGAAGTTGCATTTTGCGGCAGAACTGGTTTTAGAACTGTTTTATAAAGAGTATGAAAACATTCAGAAAATTGGAGCACATCTCTGAAGATAAAAGCCGTATTGATTTTGAATGGGAAGAAAATATTTCATCGTTATTAGTAAATATTCAAAATAGGGCACAAGAGTTAATAGATAAAGATTTACCAATACAAAGTGATTTTTCAGATAAAAGTAAAGGAAAAAGATTTTGGAAAATAGATGGCTTTGCGGAAGTACCTTGTGGAGGTACACATTTAAAAAGAACTTCTGAAATAGGAAAAATAAGTTTAAAACGTAAAAATATTGGAAAAGGTAAAGAGAGAGTTGAAATTTTTGTCAATAATAAGTATCTCAAAGAAATTTCTTTGAGATAGTATTAAAATCGGTAACTAACTTTTGCCAAAATAGTTCTTGGTGTTCCTACATAAACTCTTGTATCACTTGTAGTACCTGAAGCTGAACCATCTACATATTCTTCATCTGTTAAATTTTGAATACTTAAAGAAGCTTGCCAATTTCCTTTTTTATATCCAATTGTAGCATTATAAATAATTTCAGAATCAAATTTTATTGTATTTGCATCATCTCCGTATCTCGTTCCAATATATCTTGCTCCTCCACCAATGTAATAGTTTGGTAAATTAAATGAGCTAAGGTTATATGTTGTAAATATATTAGCTGTATGTTTAGGAATATTCCTTAATTGAAGATTGTTTTCTTGTTTATTCTCTGTACTTGTATATCCATATGAAGCTACAATTGATAAGTTATCTGTAATATTTCCTGTTAAGTCTAACTCTATGCCTCTACTTGATTGCTCTCCGCTAGCCACATAGTCAGTTGTATTTATTGTAGTATCATCTGATAAAGCAATATTCTCTTTTTCAATTTTAAAAATTGCAGCGGTTAATAACATATTGTCGTTATATAGCTTCTTTTTTATTCCCATTTCATAACCAATTCCCTCTTCTGGATCAAGGATTTTTCCATCTTTATCCGTCACACTATTTGGTGAGAATGATTCGGAATAGCTTGCATAAATCGATGTTGTTGGGTTTATTTTGTAAACCAAACCAAATGAAGGAGTTAATGCATTACTTTTTAATCCATCCTGAGGTTTTGATTCGCTATATCTTAATCCTACATTCATTATTAAATTTTCAGATATATTAATATTATCTTGAATAAAAGAGCCCCAAGTTTCTACATAAGTTTTATCCCCAGACATATCTCTGATTGTACTGTATTCATCTACACTTACTATTCTATCTTCATAATCTGGGTTTGCTAAATCTATTACAAATGGATCCATTACAACTCTTGAGGTTGTTTGAGAATATGCCTTATTGTAATCTGTTCCTACACTTAAATTGTTTTTAAATTTAAATAAAGAGAACTCTTTGTTTAGAGTGTATTGCAATAGATTTTCAGAAAATTCTTGTCTTTGTTGGGCTGGGAATCTTGTCACACTATTTGTAGATTCATTGTATAATAGAGGTAAATAAACATTTCCATAATCTCTTATATGCTTAATATATCTATATTTAAAATTTGAGTTCCAAGATGAATAGATACTATCCACATCAAAGCCAATCATTTTTTGAGTTTTTTCAAACTCTTCATCTGGATGGGATGCCAAGTTTTCAATTGGAGCTACAAGGTCACCTTTACTGTTCACATTTGTACCAAAGGTAGTCGGCCCTTTTTCATTTGAATATTCACTAACAAAAGTTATGGTATTGTTATCATTTATATCATAAGATAAGCTTGGAGCAATAAATGCTTTATTTGTATCTGTATTGCTATTTGTCCAACCTTCATTATGTTCTAAAGTTGAAAGTAATCTAAAATATAGTGATTTATCTTCATTTAAACTTCCTCCCACATCTAGTTTAGGAGTAATAGATGGATTATCTGATACTTCTAGTTCAATTTTTCCTGCAAAATCTTTAATTGGTTTTTTTGTTACAAGGTTTACAATTCCACCTGGACTTGATGTTCCATATTGAAGAGAGTCTGGTCCTTTTTGTATCTCAACTGTTTCAAAATTGAAAACTTCTGGGTGTGCAGTTTTATTTGTTATTTTTAAACCATCAATTAATATTGGAACTCCTGAGAATCCTCTCATTGAAATATTTGTTGATTTACCATCTGTATCACCTGTATAAACAGTATTTGAAGACATTTTTATAATATCTTCAATATTTTGTGATTGTGCATCTTCAATATATTCTTGATTAAATAATTGAATAGATTTTGACATATCTTCCAACTCAATATTTGATCTATTGATTGATGTTTTATCTTTATTAAGATAGTTTGATGATTCTTTAGCAATAATTGTCACAGAATCGATTTTTTTAGATTTATTTTCTTTTTCATTTGCAAATAAATTTAAGCTTGTAATTAGTAGCGATGAAACAGCAAATGAAATAGTTTTTTGTAATGATTTGTTTCTCATTCATACCCTTTTTTATAAAGTCTAGAATGGTATCAATTATAATAGTGATTATCAATAATAAAATATCACAATAAGAAATTAAATATATTCAATAAGAAATTTATTTAACGAATGTCGTTTTTTTATATTTACTTGGGGAAATTCCAAAGTGTTTTTGAAATATTTTAATGAAATTTCCTGAGTGTTTATATCCAACTTTTAGAGCTACTTCTTTAACTTCTAAATCATTTTGTAATAGCTGTTTTGATACTTCAAGTCTTCTTTTTTGAATCATTGCATAAACAGTGAGCCCAAAGTACTCTTTAAAATCTTTTTTCAAATAACATTGATTTATTGCAGATCGGTATGAAATCTCTTTTATTGATAAGTTTTTATTGTATTCATTAAAAATAATCTCTTTTGCTCTTTCAAGAGAGCTTATTCTGTTTTCATCATAATTAACTTTATTGGAATTATTTAATATTTTTGCAGTTTTTTGGATTGAATAATGAAGTAAATCCATAGTTTTTGATTCAAGGTAAATACTTTTTAAAGTATCTTCAAAATGGTTTTTATTTTTATAATTTTCTAGTAGTTCAATTTGAACAGTATCATTTTTTAACTCTTTTAAGATGTAATAACTATTGTCAAATGCTTTTTTCATGTGTATTTCTATGTCTGAAATAGAATTACTAAGTTTTAAGAATAAATCATTTTTTATTCCTATGAAGTAACTTATATATTGCTTTCCCATTTTTAGTGGAGTTTCACAATAAAATTCATTAGATGCTAATTCAATGAAAAAATGGTTTTTATTTAAAAGGTGTTTTTTTTTATCTTTGTATGAAAATTCAAGTTCTTCCCCTAAGTTAAAAATAAAGCAAGCTCCTGGAATAAAGCTCTCTTCACTTAGAATTATGTCTTGGTTTAATACAAATTGCCGAACATATATAGCAAGACCATTTCCAAAGTCATATTTTACCAGTGTTCCTTTGCCAAATTGTTTTTTTACATTAGCAATAGATATTTTTCTTGAAAAAGGATGAGCAATTTCATTTTTGATTTCTATTAATTCATCATAGCTGATTTTTTTCATAAGTTTAGTATTCTTCAAAATAAGATTAATTTTCAAAAAATTATAATGACAATTTATAAAATAGTGCTTAATTTGATTTTGTTGTAGTACTTTTGAAATAAAATAGTAAGCCTAAGCTTACTATTTACCATTTTTAATTTGTTTTAAATCAAGTCCTAGGATTTTGAAATTACTTTCAACTGTATGTTTCTCTTCAAATACTTTTGAGTTATATACTCCAGCTTCTTCTTTTGGAAGTAAGTGCTCTTTTAAATCAAAAGGAGCTCTCTCTTGTGCATTCATATATAAAACAACATCAGCAGTCTCTTGATCAGTTAAGCTATTACCTTGACCTAAAGGCATATTTGATTGTACCCAAGCAGCAGCCTTGTCAAGTTTGCTCATTCCTGCTCCAGTATTATAACTTAGCCATTTTCCATTTGCGTCTTTACCCCATAGAGGAGGGAATGCTCCAGGAATACCTGCACCAGTTGTACCATGACAAGTAGCACATTTTTGTGCATAAATTTCTTGACCAGCAAGATAATTTTGGTGTGTTGCTTTTTTCTGAATAGCATTAAATTTTTTTACATTTTTTGGATAGAGTTTAGTATTGTGTTCACTCCAAGGTCCTTTCTCATTCATTTTTATTGTAGTACCTTCAGATAACCAAGTAATATACGCAGCTATAGCTATACTTGCTTCACTATCAATAATAAGTCTTTTACCATTCATACTTCTCATGAAACAGTTATTTGATCTATCTTGCAGTGTTTGAACAGTTTTTTCTCTTTTTGACCATGCTGGAAATGTTGCAGCAGTTCCTACCCAACTAGAAACACCTTCTCCTGTTCCAACTTTTCCATCTGCACCTTTTAAGTGACAGCTTTTACATTGAAGTTTGTTACCTACAAAATCTTTTGTTAATGGATGTGTGTCAGTATTAGCAACTATATCTTCACCTAGTTTAACAAGTCTTCCCACTTCACCAGTTGGATACTCTTTTGGTGCTTGATTTGCTTGTAACATACAGGCAAAAGAAGCTAAAATTAGCATCGAAATTAAAGCTTTCATATCTTCTCCTTTTAATTTTTTATATTGTAACAATTAAATATAAATTAAAAGTTGGTTTTTAGATATGGTTTTTAAGATTAAATTAAGAAAAATAATAAGTGAAGGTTGATCCGACATCTAGTTGTGAAATTACTTCAATTTTGATACTGTTTTTTTTACAAATATGTTTAACTATATTAAGCCCAATTCCAAAACCACCTTTTATCTCCTCTTCCCTATGATATCTTTCAAAGATTTTATTTTTGTCTTTTATCCCTTTTCCAAAATCTTCAATTGATAAAACAGCTTTATAATCACTGTCTTTTTTAAGAGTAATATTGATTTTAGAAGACTCATTTGAGTATTTGATTGCATTTGATATTGTATTATCAATTACCCTTTGAAGCTCAATTCTATTTATTGATATTTTTATATTCTCTTTTATGTTTTCATTTAGTTTTATACTTTTTGCTTGGGCAAGACTTTTAAATATCTCAACCCTATGTCTTAAAAATAGGGTGAAATCAATATTTTCTTTTGTATAAGAGACTCTTTTTTGTTTCATCAAATATTCAATATCTTCATAGGTTAGTTGCAGATTTTTTACAGCATTTAAAGATCTTTTTACTTCAATTAAGTCACTGTTTTTCTCTTCAAGTAGTTCAAGATTTAGTTGTAGAATCCCCAAAGGTGTTTTTAGTTCATGCATTGCATCATTAAAAAATCTATCCAAATAGTTATTTGCTTTTTTATATGGAGTAATGGTTTGTTTAAGTATTAAATAGGCACTAATAAAGATAAAAAGACCAACACTTATTATTAGTATTGAGATTTTAAGATAAACTTCATTCAAATTGAAACTCTTCTCCACTATAAGTTTTTTTGCATCAAGTCTATTTTCATTAAGCAGATACTTTTTGCTGATTATATTTCTATTTTCTAATTTTATATTTGATGTTGAATAGATTAACTCCTCTTTAGAGTCATATATATAAGCGTTTATATTAAATGATTTTGGAAAGAAAAAAATATCATTTTTAGAACGATTAAAATCATAAATTGCCCTTTGTATATTTAAAGCATACTGTTCAACTAAATTTGTTTGATTTATTTTATAGTTTTGAATTTCGCTTTTTGTATAGAAGTATGAAGGTACAAAAATAAGTATTATTATAAAAAGTGAATACCATACAGATATTTTGATTAGATGGTTTTTATTAATTAGTTCTTGCAATTTTATAACCTAATCCACGTTTTGTTTCTATAAGTTCTTTTGAGGTTTTATCTCTTATATTTTTTATAAAGACTCTAATATCGGCTTCATTCATATACTTTTCGTTCCAGATATCACATCTTAGTTGCTCAATACTTACAAAGCAGTTTTTATTGCTAATTAGTAAAAATATAATCTCTTGCTCTTTTTTAGTAAGGTTCATAATCTCTTCATTTTTATATAGTTGTCTAGAAGAGGTATCATAGAAAAAATCATCATTTAGTTTAATCCTATTTTCACTTAAAGTGAAATAGAAAGATTTTATAACTTGTTCAATTCTATACTTTAGTTCTTTGGGAGAAAAAGGCTTTTTTATATAATCATTACATCCTAGTTCATATCCCATACTAAGGTTATTTATATCTGTAAGAGAAGTAATAAAGATAACAGGAATATTGTTGTTTTCTGCTCTTAGATTTTTTACTATTTCATAACCACTTAATCCAGGAACTCTAATATCCAAAATAAGAAGATGGTAGTTTTTTTCATAAATTGCGTCATAAGCATCATTGCCATTTTCAAAATCATCAATAGCATATCCTAAAGTTTGCAAGTACTCTTTTATACTATTTTTATAGTCAAAATCATCTTCAAGTAGAAGTATATTCATTCTATTATCACCCCTTTATCACGTATTGTTCTATCTTTTTCATAGGAGTTATATATTGATATATTATCTTTATTTGATAAAGAGACAATAATATATGCAAGCTTTTCTCGGTTGAAAGAGTAGATGGAAAAATAGCTAAAGGCTTTGTCATCGCTTGTAAAATAACCATAATCTTTTAGTTTTGAAATATCGATTTTACTTAAAGCTGCAATCTCTTTGTTTTTGTCATTAACTAAAGTAAAATTACCTATTTTTATATTATTTGTTAAAGTATCTGCAATATTTAGATATCTGTTTTGAAGCAGAATAAAAGTATCTAAACCTCTTTGTTTAAGCTCATTTTCCAAATAGTCAAAACCAATAATAACCTCCAATGAACCAATCATTTTGTCATCTTTAATCAAAGGAGAGATAGCTTTTATATTTAATCTTTTCCCAAGCTCTATAGAGACACTAGGTTTTTTATCTTTGTGAACTTTTACAATCCCATATCTAAAACTCTCTAAAGGAACATCTTTTATAGAGAAGTTCCAACTTCTAATATATGTAGTAAGATCACTATTGTGCATTTGTACATCTATTTGGCTATTTTGAAGTTTTTTTAAAAGAACAATTTTTCTATTTACAATATCAAAGCTCTCTGCTCTATTATGTTTAACAAAACTATCCAAAATCTCTTTGTCTTCAGATAACAAAATAGATAAAGATAGGGCATATCTTTTTTGCTCTTCAAAGAGATACCTAGTTGTTGTTAGAGCATTTTCAAGTCTGTTTATTAAATTGTGAGTTTTATTAACTAAAGTTAATTGATAAAAGATAAAAGATAAAAGAAGAGCAGTAAAAATTAATATAATAAATATCCAACGATTTATAATCTTCAAAGGGCTATTCCAATAGTTTTAAATTTCTATTTAGTATAGCTTAACTTATATCAATTTTTACATTAGTAATATTTTGTTATTTCTCTTCTGTATAGATTTCATTAAGCAAGCTATCTACAAACTCATCTGGGCTAAATTCAATCAAATCTTCCGCACTCTCTCCAATACCAATATAAAAAATTGGAACTTCAAGTTGGTTTGAAATAGAAAATAGAGCACCACCTTTTGCAGTTCCATCAAGTTTAGTAACTATTATTCCATCAATTCCAACCATTTCATTAAAAGCACGAGCTTGTGCTATTGCTGAGTTCCCTTGTGTTCCATCTAAAATCATTAATTTTTGATGAGGTGCATCACTCATTGCTTTACTACATACTTTTACAATCTTTTTAAGTTCATTACTTAGGTTTGTTTGCGTTTGAAGTCGTCCTGCTGTATCTATTATTACATTATCAATATTTTTTGCAATAGCAGAAGAGATAGTATCATATGCAACTGCACTTGCATCATGTCCTTGTTGAGTCTTTATAATAGGAACATTTAGTTTATTTGCCCAAGTTGATAGTTGTTCAATTGCTGCTGCTCTAAAAGTGTCTCCAGCTCCAAGAATAACAGATTTTCCCTCTTTTTTGCTTTTGTTTGCAAGTTTTGCTATTGTTGTTGTTTTTCCTGCCCCATTAACTCCAATAATAAGTCTTACAAAGGGTTTTGGAAGATTTGACAAATCAACATCTGGAGCATGTTCAAAAAGCATTACAAGTCTGTGTCTTAACTGTTTTCTTGTAATATACTCAGGAAGTCCATCCATAGCTTTTTCTATTATTTCGTATTCCATATCTGCTTCAATTAACAGCTCTTCAATCTCATCAAAAGATATTTTCTCTTTTTTTTGTGGAACTACAGCTTTTATATTTTCAAAGGTTTTTGATAAGGCTTTTGAAAAAAAACCACTATTATCCTCTTCTTTTATAATATCTTCGCTCTTTTGCTTTTCATTTCCTTTTTTCAAAAAGCCAAACATTTTATATTCCTAATGCTTTTTTTATGTCTGTTTCCATCATCTCTTCTGGAACAATTCCCACATACTTTTGAACAATTTTTCCTGTTGTATCAAAAAGAAACATGGTAGGGATAACTCTTACATTCCCCATAATATCAGAAATTTTGAAGTTCTCTTTACTATTTGAAACATGATAATTAATCATATAATCATTTATAAAAGCATTAACCTTTTCTTGGGGAGAAAGTGTCCCATTCTCTTCACCCATATTAAGTGCAACAATCTCAAAATTATCTTTATATTTATCTTTTAGTCTTATTAAATGGGGAATCTCTGCTTTACAAGGTGGGCACCAAGTTGCAAAAAAATTAAGTAAAATAACTTTACCTTTTAACTCTTTAAAATCAATACCTATATCATTTTTTTCTAAAGTTAATTGTGGAGCAAGTTGTGAGCTTATTTGAAACTTTGTTTGCTCTTTTACTACTGTCTCTTTTTTAGAGTCACATCCAGTAACCACTAAAATTATTAAAATTAACAAAAATGTCAATTTTTTAAACTGCATTTTAATTCCTTGTGGGTAAAATAATTTAAGGTAAGAATTTTACCTAAGTAAGGCTTAAATATGGAAAGAGATCACAAGAGTGATTTTAGGAAATCGTGTATTAAAAGATTAGAGTTTACAAGCCAGTTTTTAAAGTTTAGCAAAGAGAAAAAAACAGTAGAAAAATTAAAAAACATTATAGAAAAATATAAAGCAAATAGTATTTTGTTATATATTCCAGTGGGTATGGAAGTTAATGTTTTTCCATTGATAAATTATTTAAGAAAGAGACAAAAAAAGGTATTTGTCCCTTTTATGGTTGAGGACAGTTTTAAATTAGTAAGATATAGGTTGCCACTTGAGACTAAAAAGTTCAAGATAAAAGAACCCGCAAATTCATTTTGTATAGATAATAGAATAGACCTTGCAATAGTTCCTGTTGTAGGGGTTGATAAAGAGTGCAAAAGAGTTGGTTTTGGCAAAGGGATGTACGATAGGTTTTTTGATAGATTAAAGTACAGACCAATAATAGTTTTTACTCAGCTAACTTTATGTAAAACAGAAAAGACTCTAACTGATAAGTACGATATTCAAGCCGATTATATTATTACAGATTAAGGTTTTGAATATGGAATTTATTATAAGTGATATAATAGTAGGAATAGTCGTAGCAATAATAAGTGTTGCAATTACTGTCTTTGTTCTTAAAAAAATCAATAAAGCAAAATTTGATATCTATATTGAACAAGCAAAAGCAAAGGCAAAGGTTATAGAACATGAGGCTGAAGTCCTTTTAAAAGATGCACAAATTAGGGCAAAAAGGGATTATGATAGGGAGTTTAAGTCTGCAAAAAGAGAGTATGATGATATGCTTTCTCAAATCGAAAGAAAAGAGAAAGAGTTAAATCATCATCTTGAATCAGAACTTAGAGCAATCAAAGAGGAAAAAGCTCAAATAGTTGCGAATAATGAAAAAATCACAACTATTAAAGAGGGTTTAAAAAGACAACAAAAAACTTATGAAGAGAAAATTTCAAAAGCAATAAAAGTTTTAGAAAATGCTTCAGGGCTAACAGAAGATGAAGCAAAAGAGCTTATGATTGAGCAAGTAAAAGAGGATAGTAGAGCAAAAATTGCCTCTATTTTTAGAAAAAGATATAAACTTGCAGAGTTAAAATGCAAAGAAGAGATTAACAATATGTTATCTCATGCGGTTACAAGATATGCAGGAGAGTTTGCAGCGGAGAGACTTATTAATAATATTCCACTTAGTGATGAAGAGACAAAAGGGAAAATTATTGGTAAAGAGGGAAGAAATATTAAAGCTCTTGAAATGTTACTTGGGGTTGATATTATTATTGATGATACGCCAAATACAATTACTATCTCTTCTTTTAATCTTTATAGAAGAGCTGTTGCAACAAAAACTATTCAAGAACTTCTTGAGGATGGAAGAATTCAACCTGCTAGAATTGAAGAGATTTATAGTAAAGTTAAACATGAATTTGATAAAAACATCCAAAAAGAGGGTGAAGATGTGATTATGGAGCTAGGAATTAAGTCTATGCATCCAGAGCTTATCAAACTTGTTGGAAGATTAAGATATAGAGCTTCTTATGGTCAAAATGCTTTAGCTCATACCTTAGAAGTAGCTCACTTAGCAGGACTGCTTGCAGCACAAATGGGAGGAGATCCTATTTTAGCAAGACGTGCTGGACTTCTGCATGATATAGGAAAGGCATTAACACATGAAATGCCAGGAAGCCATGTGGATTTAGGTGCAGAAATCTGTAAAAGATATGATGAACCAGATACTGTTATAAATGGTATTTACGCTCACCATGGTCATGAAGAACCAATAAATGTTGAGAGTGCCGCTGTATGTGCAGCAGATGCCCTAAGTGCAGCTAGACCAGGTGCTAGAAGAGAAGTGTTAGAGAGTTTCCTAAAAAGAGTTGAAGAGGTTGAAAATATCTCTACAAGTAAAACAGGAGTAATCAATGCATTTGCAATTAATGCTGGAAGAGAAGTAAGAGTAATTGTAAAAGCAGAACTTGTAAATGATGATGAAGCAGTATTACTAGCAACTGAAATTGCTCAAGAGATTGAAGAGAAAGTTCAATATCCTGGGGAAATAAAAGTAAATGTAATTAGAGAACTTAGAGCTTCTTCTTATGCAAGATAAGGTATTTTTTACCTTATCTTTTTCCCACTCATTTTTTAATTATTAATCATTCTTTCTTTTAACTATAAAACATAAAAAAATGTTTAAAACATCGTTATATAGGTATTTCTATATAGAAAAAAATATATAACGTATGAAGTTATTCTTAAGTTTTCAGGGAATATAATGTTTAAAATAATTTAAAGGGACGTAAAATGAAAACAAGTGCAAGAAATGAATTAACAGGAAAAATTTCAGATATTCAAGTTGGTGTTGTTATGTCGGAGGTTAAACTTGATGTTAACTCTGGAATTCATATCTCAGCAACAATAACAAAAGAGTCAGTTGATTCTTTAGGATTAACAAAAGGTATGGAAGTTACTGCTTTAATTAAATCTTCATCTGTAATTCTTTCAAAAGAACCACTAAAAGTTTCAGCTAGAAATACAATAAAAGGTACTATTAAAGAGCTTATTAAAGGTGCTGTAAACTCTGAAGTTAAACTATCAATTGGAGACAATGGAACTATTTATGCTATTGTTACAAATGATGCTGTAGAAGATTTAGGATTTAGTGTAGGTGAAACTGCATATGCGATAATTAAAGCTTCTAATGTAATTTTAGTTGCATAAAGTTAAGTGAGGTTATTCCTCACTTATATATCTATTTTGTGAAGTTTTTCTATCTTTTCTTACTGTTCTAATCCATACAAAGTTTACAATAAATCTTGAAACAAATGCTAAAATCAAACCTAAAATAATTGAGCCTAAATATAAACAAAGTGCAATTTCATCAAAGTTATCATACATTGAATCAAAATTAAACTCAACTGGATTTTCAGGTTGAAGTATCCATTTCCCTATTTGATACTCAAAGAAAAATAGTGGGGGCATTGTAAGAGGGTTAGTTATAAATATCAAAGCAAAACTTATTGGAAGATTGACATTAAAAATTATTGCCAAAAGTGAAGCTAAAACCATTTGAAGTGGCATTGGAAGACAAGCTACAAATATTCCAATAAAGACTCCGCCTAATACTTTTTTTCTACTTAGACTCCAAATCTCTCTTTTATGTAAAAAATTTCCAAATATTTTTAATAGTTTTTGTTCTTTGATTTTTTCATGGGTAGGTAAAAATTTTTTAAGTTTTTTCTTTGGCAAAAATACCCTTTTTGTTAAATTTTTGAATTCTATCTTATAAAGAGTATTTTTTTAATTACAAAATTTATTTAGCTGTAATTATTGCAATAATTTTAAAGGGACTTGCACTATTTGCTTTTGCTATGTCTCCAATTGAGTTTGCATCAACATTTTGAATATTCTCTTTTGTCAATTTTAATTTAGCACTTTCATAATCAACTCCTAAAACCTCTAAAGAGCTTTTAATTGGTGCATCAACAACACTTTTTAATACTAAACCTTTTGGGTCATTGCCTATATTTGCACTTTGAAAAATGAAAATGGCACTTATTACTACAACAATTAGTGATACTCTAATAAAAATTTTCTTTTTAAAGTAGCTTTTCATAGGTTTCCAATTTGCAACAAGATGCAACACCACAGCAGCAACAAAAAGTAAGCCTAAAATTTCATGTAACTCTTTTACTTGACCATTAAAAATTTTAAAATACAACATTACTCCACTAATTCCAACAACTAAAAATATAAGAGTTGTAAGAGATGTTGCCAAATCTTTAAATTTAAATCTATTCATAACTTCGTCCTTCTAAATCTAATAGCAAAATTATAACATGATAAAATTACTAAAATTGAATCTTATATTAACCAAATATTAATAAACTTATTTCAAATTAAATCCTTAACAATTTTAGATTATAATACATTAAAATTTATTATTGAAAAAAGATATGAAAAACAGTAAACCAACAACAAAAATTATTGCAGGAAAATATAAAGGGAAAGTTTTAGAACTTCCATCTTTAGATGTAACAAGAAGTTCAAAGGCTAGGCTAAAAGAGTCACTTTTTAATGTATTACAATTTGATATTATTGATAAGATTTTTATTGAAGCTTTTGCGGGAAGTGGAAGTATTGGTCTTGAAGCAATCAGTAGAGGTGCAAAAAGGGCATATTTTGTAGAGTTGGATAGAAACTCATATAAAATTTTGACAAAAAATTGCAAAACCATTGAACCTGATAGTTGCCAAACTATGATGGGTGATACTTTTGTTCAAACGCCAGCAACTATTAGTAGTCTAAAGAACTCTAATGATGAGTTAATTATATATATTGATCCCCCTTTTGATTATAGGGAAGGGATGGAAGAGATATATAATAAAAGTTTTCAGATGATTGAAAATATTGAAAATGAAAATATTTTTATTGTTATTGTTGAACATGTTTCAACCCTTGATATGCCAGAAGTCTTAGGAAAATTTGTTTTAAATAAAACAAAGAAATTTGGAAAGAGTTCTCTTTCATATTACACGTACAAGTAAATATTTATGGTAAAAGTAGCTTCATATATTTTAGTAACACTTATTTTATTGGTATTTCTTCTTCCATTTTTTTATACTACTTCACCATATATACTAGATCCTACTAAAATATTACAAGCTCCCTCTTTACAACATCTATTTGGTACAGATAGATTAGGAAGAGACATTTTAGCAAGGGTTTTAAATGGAGGTCAAACCTCTTTGATTGTTGGTTTTTTAAGTGCAGCAATTGCTTCAATCATTGGACTTTTTATTGGTATAAATGCAGGATTCTTTAAAGGTAATATTGATAAATCTATTACAATTATAATTGACCTGTTTCTAACTTTTCCTACTTTCTTTTTACTTTTAGCTCTTGTTTCATATATTCAAGCTTCCTCTTTAATTTTAGTAATTGTTATCTCTATTACAGGATGGATGGGAATGGCAAGGCTTATTAGAAGTGAGAGTTTTGCAATAGGAAATAGACCTTTTATAAAGATTTTAAAACTTGCAAATGTATCTAAAATGAAAATTATCTTTAAATATTTTGCACCACTTTTTGCTCCTATTTTTCTTATCTCTTTTACTTTTGGAGTAAGTGGAGCAATATTGGCAGAATCTGGACTCTCATTCTTAGGTTTAGGAGTAAATCCTCCTAATATGTCTTGGGGAACTCTTCTTAGTGATGGGAAAGCTGTCATAGATATTGCATGGTGGGTTAGCTTCTTCCCTGGTCTTATGATTTTTATTGTAACTTTTTGTCTGATACAAATATCAGATTTTTTACAAGCAAAAGCAAACTCAAAAGAGATTCAACAAACCTAAGTTATGAAACTTTTATAAGATTATCTTGTAATTTTGAAACTCTTTAACCACTCTTTTGCTATACTTTTTACTATTTTTTTTAAGGAAAATATTTGAAGACAATATTAAATATTATAGTATTCTTAGTTCTTTTTCCCTTACTTGGGTTTTGTGCTGATAATACAGATAAATCTACTGTTTATGGGGTTCTTACCCTTTTACCGCCTTTAGTTGCAATTGTACTTGCTTTTATTACAAGAAATGTAATTTTTTCATTATTTATGGGGATATTTGTTGGTGCATTTATGATAAATATTAGCCAAGAGAATATTCTCTCTTCTTTATACAATGTATTTGTAGATATCTCTTCTAAAATGGTTGGTTCACTAGCTGATTCTTGGAATGCAGGTATTGTTTTACAAGTTTTAACAATTGGTGGAATGATTGCTCTTATTACTAAAATGGGTGGTCCAAAAGCTATTGCTGAAAAACTTGCAAAAAAGGCAAAAACTCCTGCATCAGCTCAGATTTACACTTGGATTATGGGATTTTTTATCTTTTTTGATGATTATGCAAACTCACTTGTAATAGGACCAATTATGAGACCAGTAACAGATAAGTTAAAGGTTTCAAGGGAAAAATTAGCATTTATTATAGATGCTACTGCTGCTCCAATTGCTGGACTTGCTTTGATTTCAACATGGGTTGGTTATGAGTTATCACTAATTAAAGATGCTTATGAAGCAATTGGACAAACAAATATAAATGCCTTTGCAATTTTTGTTGAGACTTTACCTTATAGATTCTACAACATTTTAATGTTGGCTTTTGTATTCTTTTCAGCTCTTACTTTAAGAGAGTTTGGACCTATGCACAAAGCAGCAACAAGAGCCCACCATAAAGGTGAAGTTACTGATCCAAAAACAGATAGTGCCCTAATGAATCAAGAAAACTCTTTTATGTTGCCAAAAGAGGGAATAAAATACTCTATTTATAATGCAATTATTCCAATTATGGTTTTAATAGTAATGGCAATTATTGGTTTTTATATCAATGGAGTCTCTTCTTTAGAAGGAGATGCTTTAAAAGTTCTTGAAGCTGATCCATATTCATTTTCTTCTATTAGAGAAGCTTTTGGTGCAGCTGATGCCTCTGTTGTAATCTTTGAAGCAGCTTTATTATCTTCAATTGTTGCAATTGCAATGGGATTAAAACAGAAAATATTTAACCTGCATGAAGCATTAGAGACTTGGGTATATGGTGTAAAAGCTCTTGTAATAACTGCTGTTATTCTTATTTTAGCTTGGTCTTTAAGTGCAGTTATGAAAGAGGTTGGAACAGCTAATTATTTAGTAACATTACTTTCAAGTTCTACTCCACAATTTATTCTTCCAACAGTTATTTTTATACTTGGTTCTATTATCTCATTTTCAACTGGTACTTCATATGGAACAATGGGAATTTTGATGCCTCTTACAATCCCTTTAGCAAATGCAGTTGGTATTCAAACAGGTTTAGAGGGAGTTGATTTACATAACTATATAGTTTTAAATGTTGGAGCAGTATTAACAGGTGCTATTTTTGGAGACCACTGTTCACCAATTTCAGATACCTCAATTTTATCTTCAATGGCATCTTCTTGTAATCATATGGATCATATTACAACACAACTTTTTTATGCTATTTTTGTAGCTGTGATTGCAGTTGTTTGTGGATATTTACCTGCGGCATTTGGTGTACCTGCATATATCTTATTACCTCTTGGATTTTTGATTGTTTTTTTAGTAATAAGATTTTATGGGAAACCTTATCTTTTAATACAAAAATAGAAGAGTATTTCTCTTCTATTTTATTCTAGTTTATATCCACACTCTTTACTATTTGCAATTTCTAAAAAAGGAACTTTTCTTTTAATTCTGAAAATTGAACCTCTTATTTTACTGATATTGACAATATCTTTTTCCCAAACATATGAAAATAGACTCTCATAGGAGACATAATTGTTTTTATTTTTACATAATAGATATATTAATTTTTTCTCTTTTCTTGTTAATAAAATCTCTTTATTATCATGATAGAGGGATTTTTTTTCTAAATTAAAGGAAAAACAATTTTTTAGTTCTACTTTCTCTTTTCCTTTTGTATAGCTTTTTGAATTTTTATTTATTATAAAATGAATAGCGATTAAAAGCTCTTCATATTTTATTGGTTTTGTAAAGTATGCTTTTGCATAACTATCTTTTATCATCTCAAGAGTATCCTCCTCCTTATGAGCACTTAAGAAAATAATAGGAATTTTATATTTCTGATAAATTATATTACAGCTTTGAATTCCATCTGTTGGACCTGAAATATTTATATCCATCAAAATTAAATCAACATCTATCCTACTATTTAATGAATCATTAATTTTGACAATTGTTTGTTTATGAGAGTTTGAAATTCCTATTACATTAAAGTTATTTTTCTTCAATGTATTTTTTATATCTAAAGCAATAATCATCTCATCTTCAACAATTAAAATATTCTTTTTCAAGATAAAAACTCCTTTATCGACTATCTTAATATAATAATTTTTTTAAAAACAAATTTACGACAAATTTAAAATATATATGATTATTTTTTATTTTTAAAAAGGAGAGAATATGGATAAAAAAATAAATCAAGAGGGGATAGTTTTAATCAAGCACTTTGAATCACTAAGATTAGAAGCATATCAAGATAGTGTAGGAATTTGGACTATAGGATGGGGACATACAGGAAATAGAGATGGAAGTGTTTATAAAGGACTTATTATCACTGAAGAAGAGGCTGAAAACTTTTTATTAGAGGACTTAAAAGTTTTTGAATCGGGTGTTAATAGTTTAGTAACTTTGGATATTAATGATAATCAATTTTCTGCATTGGTTTCTTTTGCTTTTAATTTAGGAGTTAACAGTTTAAAAAAATCAACACTTTTAAAGTTGTTAAATGAGAATAATCAATTTAATTGTGCAAAAGAGTTTGTAAAGTGGTCAAAAGCTGGTGGTATTAGATTGGAAGGTCTAGTTAGAAGAAGATTATCTGAACGAAATCTATTTTGTTCCTATCCCAATTTTATAGTAGAAAAACTTACTAAGGATTGGGAAAATAACTATTTAGAGATGTAGGTTTTAATGAAATATTGTCATGCCCTATTAGCAGTTATTCTTTTTTCTCTTTTTGGTAGTTTAATGATTTACAAAATTAATAATACTTTTCCAAATGAGTTAAAAATTGCAACTGCTGATAAATTAGGAGCTTACTACTATTTTGCACAAAAGTATCAAAAGGTTTTAAAAGAGGAGGGAATAGATTTAAAAATAGTACAGACAAAAGGTTCTTTTGATGCACTTAAACAGTTAAGTGAAAGAGATGTAGATATTGCTTTTGTTCAAGGCGGTACGGCTTCTAAATATAAAGATAAAAATCTTATCTCATTAGCAAGTGTTTTTTATGAACCTTTATGGGTTTTTTATAAAAAAGATTTGAAGATTAAACATCTTTCAGATTTGAAAAATCATAATATTTCCATAGGACAAGAAGGAAGTGGCACAAATGAATTGTGTAAAACTTTATTAATTGAAAATAGTGTAAATGATCTGAATAAAATCTACTCTTATTCAAATGAGGAGGTTTTAAATAGGTTAAAAAGAAATGAGCTTGATGCTGTTTGTATAGTCGTTTCAGCTCAAGCAAAAGTAATAAAAGAGTTATTAAATTTAAAAGATATGGAGCTAATGTCTTTTAATCGTAATTTGGCATATAAAGTTAAATACCATTTTATAAATAGTATTGTTTTAGGTGAAGGAGTAATTGATTTATATGAAAATAAACCTTCAAGTGATAAAAAACTGCTTGTTACTACTGCATCTTTGGTTGTAAGAGCTGATTTTAATCAAAATTTGCAAAATCTGATAATTAGAAAAATTGAAAAAATACATAAAGAGGGTGGGTTTTTAGATCCAAAAGGATTTTTCCCTTCTATTGAGTTTGTTGATTTGCCTATTAGTGAAAATACAAAAGCATATTTGCAAAATGGACCATCATGGATTGAAGATTATCTGCCTTTTTGGTTGTTCTCTTTTATCGAACAATCTTTAATTATAGTATTACCTTTGATCCCTTTAATAATTATTTTAATAAAGATGATTTTTCCCTCTTACTCTTTATATATAAAACATAAAATATTTTTGTATGAACAAAAGTTATATAACCTAGAAGATAAATTAGATGAAAATTTAAATGAGAGTGAGTTAGATGAGATTAATAGGCTTAAAAGGGCTATAGAGAGAGATTGCATAGTATATTTTCTTTATACTCAAATATATTATCTTTTGATTTTAAAGCTTTATGTTTTAAAAAAACGTTTAACTGACAATAAGAACAAATTTTAATCAAATTTTTCTAAGTCATACTTTCATCACTTAATTCAAAACAAGTCGACATTTTGTTTAAGTACAAAACTATGAAGGAGATAATATGGCACTAGGTGATGAATTTAAAGGTTTACCAATGGAGTCTCTAATTGGAGCTCCTCTTACGGCTGCTTGCGAATCTAATTTAAAGTTAGCAAAAACAACAGCTGAGTTTATAGATACAGTTGGGTTTGATACTCAAGGGGACAAAAAAGTTGTAAGAACTGCACAGTTTGCATACAATGTTTTTGATCAAGACGGAAAAGAACAAAAAGTTGATATAGATGTACCTCTATTAGCTGTTGTTCAAATTCCAAGTTTAAAAGTAGATTTAGTTGATATAACTTTTGATATGGAAATTAGAAGCTCAGAAACTTCTAAAAGTTCAGAAGATAAACAAGCCTCTTTATCTGCTACAGGTAAAATAGGTTATGGTCCATTTAGTCTAAAAGTATCTGTGTCAGGTTCTGTATCTGCACATAAAGAGAATACAAGAAGTACAGATAAATCTGCAAAATATCATGTTCAAGTAAGAGCAACAGATCATGGTATGCCTGAAGGTTTAGCTAGAGTCTTGGATATTATGAATAAGGCAATTGTTCCAACTGGATTACCAGCTTCACAAGCTAAAGAGAAAGCTATTACAGAGTAACTTCACAATACACACCTTTTTTGGTGTGTATTCATAAAGGAAAAAAATGGATGATAAATTTTCATTAGCAGATGTAAAACACATCAAACGTATTACAGTGGGGGATGTTGACCCAAATAAACCAATGAGTGACGAGAAAAAAGATGAACAAGTTAAAAGGCTTAATGAGTATTTAAATGGTTATCCAAAAGGAAAATTAATAGGAAAAGATGTAAGTTTTGCTATTTTCCAAGTAGGAGAACATCAACTTACTACACAAGCTACAACTTATCATATAGGTTTTCCAAGAGAAGTTAATTAAAAGGATAAGTAATGGCAATTTTTTTAGACAATATATTAAAAGCAATTCATAATTCAGTTATAGAGGCTCAAAAAATTTCAGAGCAACAACATATGAGAGCTTTAGGTAGATATTTTTATTTAGATAAAAATGAAGAGATTATGGAGTACGAAGGTGTAACAATTGATGATTTAGGGATGCCTAAAAATGTTGATGTAAAATTACCGTTTATTGAGGAAAATGAACTAAAATATCATGATGTACAGATTCCTTTGATTGCTTTAAGTCCTCCAAGTTCTATCAAAATAAAAAACTTGAAAGTAAGCTTTGAAGCTAGAATTACAGGTGTTGATGAGAGTCAAAAAAGGGAAAAAGGTTTTTTCAAATTTTTTAAATCAAAAGATGGTTCTAGGCAATTAGAGAAAAAAGATGATAACTCTTCAAAAGGACCAATAAAAGTTGATTTTTCAGGTGATAATAAAAATGCAGGTGTGGCAAAAATTGAGATTGAATTTGAAAACTCAGATGTACCTGAAACTTTTGCTAGAATTAATGATCATATTGTAAAGACTTTTCCATTTTAAAGATGGTAAAATATAAAGAAGGAGAATATTATGAATAAAATAAGTGTATTTAAAATAGTGGTTTTTTTTGTGGTTTCTGTATTAAGTTTAAATGCTGATGTTGCATATCAGCAAAATTGGAATAGACAACCTCTTCTTGAAAGCGACATAAAAACTAAAGCTGCTTTAGAAGAGTTTCTTAAAGAGTCTAATTGTAATAAGGTGGCTGATTATTCTAAAGATAAAAATTTATCAGCTGTTGTAATTAGAGGATTAACTGTAAATGATAGCCTTACTTCTCCACATTATGAAATTAAACTTTATAATTGCCCAACTTCTAATCTAACTTATGAAGGGAATATGTTAGGTTGTGGAAAAAATAATTGGGCTGGAACTTATTATATTTTAGAAGATGGAACTTGTAACTAAAAAGAGAGAACTCCTCTTTTTTAGATTTTATTTAAGAGTTTATCTAACAAAGAAGTTGATAAAACTCTTTTTGCAAAACCTAAGATGTATGTTGCTTTTGTAACATAGTATCTAGGTTTTGCTCTTTTTGAGTTCATTATTTTTAAAACAACATTTGCAACACTACTTGCGGGAAGATTAAACAGACCTCCATCATCTGTACTCTCTAATCTTTTTTTTACCTCTTTTTTATAGATTTTACTAAAGAAACTATTTTCTATATCTATATTTTTTCTAAAATTATTCAAAGAGTTTTCCCTAAATTTACTTGTAACTGGGCCGGTGTTTATGGTACTTACAGTTATATTTGTATCTAATAACTCTAATCTTAAAGTATCTGCAAGTCCTTCAATTGCATATTTTGAAGCGTTGTATGCTCCTCTAAATTTAAGGCTTATTATTCCTAAAACAGAGGAGTGTTGGATAATTTTTCCATATCCTTGTTTTCTAAAAATTGGCAAAATTTGTATTGTAACTTCATGCATTCCAAAAAAGTTTGTCTCAAACTGCTCTTTTAAAACTCTTACAGAGATATCTTCAACTGCTCCTGGTTGCCCAAACCCTGCATTATTAAAAACTGCATCAATTTTTCCATCTTTTGAAATAATATATTGAAGGGATTCTTTTATATTTTGAGCATTTGTTACATCAAGCAAAAGTGCGTCAAAGCCTAAAATTTTTAACATCTCTACATCTTCTTTTTTTCTTGCACTTGCATAGACTTTTATGCCATTTTCTTTTAGTATTCTTGCAGTTTCAAATCCAATACCACTAGAACAACCTGTTATTAAAATATTTCTCATTAAAAACCCTATTTAGCTCATTATTTAAATGATGATATAATATCCAAACAAAGAATAATATTGGATTTTGTATGGGTAAAAAAGTAGTTATTTTAAGTGGAGCAGGGCTTAGTGCAAGTAGTGGAATCTCAACATTTAGGGATAGTGATGGCTTGTGGGAAAAACATGATATAAATGAGATTTGTAGTGCAGGGTGTCTGGATTGGAACTATGAAGCTACAATAAATTTTTATAACCTAAGAAGAGAAGATATAAAAGACAAAAAACCAAACAATGCCCATAAAATGATTGCAAGAGTTAAAGAAAAATATCCAAGTATAGTTGAAGTAATTACCCAAAATATTGATGATTTATTAGAAAAAGCAGATTGTAAAGGGGTTCTTCATCTACATGGTTTTTTAAAAGAGCTTAGATGTATGAATTGTGAAAGAGTAGTAAACATAGAGTATAAACTCCAAGATAGTACTAACTCAACTTGCTCTAAATGTGGAGGTAAACTTCGACCAAATATTGTATTTTTTGGAGAAGCTGCACCACAATATGAAAAATTATATAAACTTCTAGAAGAGTGTGGACTCTTGGTAGTAATTGGAACAAGTGGTTATGTGATAGATGTAAGCTTTTTATCCCAATATGCAGACAAAGCAATATTAAATAATCTTGAGCCAAGCCAAGCAATAGTTGAAGATTGCTTTGATAAAATCTATTATGAAGATGCAAATAGTGCTTATAAAAAAATTGAAGATGATATAGAGGAATATATAAATAGTCTATGAGAAAAAAAGATTTAGAGATAAAAGAGCTTTTAGATAAAGAGATAGCTCTTAGAAATAGTGAGTTTGAACTTTCTTATGAAAAACCAGATCCACTTTTAGTTGCAAAAAGATATAAAGATGAATATGCAATTTTACTTTGTGCTCTTTTTGCTTATGGTAAAGCAAGTTTGATTGTAAAGTTTTTAGATAGTCTTGATTTTTCTCTTTTAAATGGGAGTGAAGAGAATATTGATAAAGAGTTAGATAGTTTTTATTATAGATTTCAAAATACTCAAGATGTAAAAAACATTTTTAAAACTTTTAGAAGAATGAAACAGGAAAACTCTTTAAATGAGATATTTTTAAAGGCATATAAAAAAGAGAACAATATCTTAGAGGGCTTAGATTTTCTAATAGAAAATATCTATAAATATGCAAACTATAACTCCCAAGGATTTACTTTTTTGGTCTCAAACAGACTAAAAAGGGACTCAAAAAATAAAATAAAAGAGATGGGAAATGCCCCATATAAAAGATGGCATATGTATTTAAGGTGGATGGTTAGATTTGATAATCTTGATTTAGGGCTTTGGAAAGGTATTGATAAATCTGATTTAATTCTTCCTTTGGATACTCACACTTTTAAAGTATCACAAAAACTAGGATTACTAAGCAGACAAACATATGATTTAAAATCTGCACTTTTAGTTACACAAAAGTTAAAAGAGTTTGATATAAAAGATCCCATAAAATATGATTTTGCACTTTATAGAATTGGTCAAGAAAAACTATACTAATCCTATAATATAGTACTTTAAGATATAACTAAAATAAATTAACACACTTTTAACACGCTTAAAACAATTTAATCAAAATTGTAAAATCTAAAAGAAAAAAAGAAATTTTGAAATTTGTTGTTTTTTTTAGAAACACATATAACCTTATATACTTTTCTACTTAAAACAGCAATAAAATAATTTTTATACCTGAACTTTTTATCGTATAAATCCCATATTTAAGGGATTTGTATTTTATTAAACTAAAATAAATAATATTTTTCAAATTTGCTTTTTGTTTTGTTTCTTGGTTATAATTTCATATATATATGCATATATACTAACAAAATTAAAGGAAAAATTATGATGATAGCAATTGATGAAAAGAGGTTAGAAATTTTAGAAGAAAAAATCTCAAACCTTGCTGAATATTTAATAAAAAATCAAAATAATAAAACTTCAAGTAATAATACAACATTAGAGTTAATGACTGTTAAAGAAGCATCTAAATATTTAAATATATCTGAAATAAGTGTTAGGAAGATGATTGAGAGAAGGGAAATAAAATTTAAAAAAATTAGGACAGCTATTAGAATAGAAAAATCAGAACTAGACAAACTAGTTAAATAAATTCCACTCTTTTAATCCAACGCCAATTTTTTTAAAAGAGTGGGTAATTAAATCCAACTACAGGTTTTAATCATCTGCATTATAACATAATTACTGCATATGATTATTTAACTTTTAATGTAATTTATTAAAGGTAAATAATGAGTAACAATAAAAAGTTCTTTTGGTTGAAACTAAAGAATGATTTTTTTGATAGAGAAGAAATCAAAATAATTGAAAATCAACAAAATGGAAAAGACTACATTATCTTCTATATGAAACTATTGCTAAAAAGCGTAGAGAGTGAAGGTCAGCTTTTTTTTAGAAATACAATTCCATATTCCCCTGACATGTTGGCAACAATTACAAATACATCAATTGACACAGTTAAAGTTGCAGTAAGCTTATTTATTGAACTTCAACTTATGGAAAGATGGGATGATGGTACTTTATTTATGATAGAAACTCAAAATATGGTAGGTTCGGAAAGTAAATGGGCACAGTATAAAAGAAATGAAAGAAAAGAAAATAAAAACAAAATTGGACATTGTCCAACGAGTGTCCAAAAAAGTCCAATAGAGATAGAGCAAGAGTTAAAAGAAGAAATAGAAACTGAAGATTATTCAAACTGGGATGCATTAATCTGCATGCATGAAGTTGAGAAAGAAAAAAAGAAAAAATCAAGAGCTTATACACAAAAGCCAAGAACAACGAAATCAACTGCTCATAATACTGCTTAAGCAACTTTAATCGTGCTAAATAACTACAAGGTACGCAGTACCCACATTTTTGGAGTACCAAAAATCGTGGAAAAGGGTTAGAAATTTTAATTTTATGGGTAAGCTAATTATTTATTCATAAAATTAATTTTCTTTAATCATAGACCAACTTGAGCGTAAGCGAAAGGCGGTAGCAAGCGTTTGCAGTGAAATTTTAACTATCTAAAAGTTTCGCTATGTCGCTTGCCTAATATTTGGATTATAATATGGATTTTAAAAAATATAAAATTAGAGTAAATAAATATCCTTATTTACTTTGGTTGGGATATACGACTGATATAAATTTAGACTTTAAAAATAAGAAAGCAGTTAGTGAAGTTGCAGAATCAAAATTTAAAAAAGTTGATCTATGGAAAGTTCTTCTAATGAAGTACGGTGTTTTTGTGTTCATAATTTTTGGATTATTTATATATCCAAAAGAGCTTTTAGATTTTAAAATATTTGGAGCTTCTTTAATATCAGTTGCAATTGGTGGATTTGTACTTATCAAATTTCCAAAATATTTTATCAAGTTTCTAGTTCTATTGCTAGTAGGTGGTTTTTTAGTATTTTACAATTATATACAAATTGGTGTGTATGTAGAAAGCTATGTAATGTATGCTTCTCAAATAATCATAGTAGCTATTTTAATAAGAGATATAGTTAAAAAGAAATATGAAAATTACTATTACTTAAAAGATATCAAAAAAGTAAATCAAGTAAATCTAACAAAACAACACAATAGACCACTTATACCTCTACTTCCAAGAGTAGATTCTTTTGGTTGGCAAGGCAAGGGATTATTTAGAGTTAAAAGAGGATTCAATTTTGGATTTAATTTTAGCGTAGGTGGATATTTTATGAGGATTGAAAATGAAGTTAAATAAACTAATTTTAATATGCATATTAGCCTTAAACTATCTTTTTGCTAGTCAAACTCCAAGTGAGATTATAAATAGCTTTGAAGACACTTTAAATCAAAAAGAAAGCTATATATCATCATATCCAAATAGAAATAGTTGTTATTACGAGTGTCCTACATTAAAAGAAGGATATTTTGGAAGAATTGCTAACATAGATATCAAAAGAGGTGAAACTTCTTGCTATGTATATGACAAAAAAATGCCTGATAATATTCTTGCAAGAGTTTCAAATGTAAATCAATCTTGTAAAAGTGAATATAATAATATAAAAATTCAACCTTTAGAATCTAAACCAAATGAATCAATGAGTTTACAAAATTTTGAAGATCTAAAAAAGATTGAAGAAAAATATAAAAACTATAGTAACGTAGGTACTAATCAAGAATTCGTAAATCTTTCAAAATATATGATCGCTGGTTTAACTGTAGATGAAGAAATTATTGATGTACCAAGTACTATAAAATATAACCAAGTTACTTTAAATAGTGGTTATACACTTTACCCAAATTCAATTGTAGTGAATGAAAATAAATCATTACTTGATGAATTAAAATCAATAGTAAATTCTGCTAGAACTTCATTCCAAGAAAGTTTAGGAATAGATATAAAGGAATCTCAACCTAATACAAATACCATAGAAAATAAAGACTTAGTAAGTACAGTAAAAGGCTTTTTAACTAATTCAATAATCTTTATAATTAACTTTTTAAACGAATACAATGATGTAATGTTAATAGGTAAAACTTTCATTTTATTTACCATAATACCAATTACTATTGGAATGTCAGTTCTTTCAAAACTAACAAAATATGTAAGTAATGTTAGTGATTTTGATGATATAGCAGAAAGAATAATATTAGGTGTTGCAACTATGTTTATATTTTTCTTTTCAACAAGTAATATTAAAGTTGATGATAAAGAAAATAAGATATCTCAAACTAACTTTCATCAATTAATAAGACCTGTTCTCTATAAAGGTGCATATTTAGCAGATTTGGCAAGTTCAAGTGCCACCAATGCATATTTGAAATATAAATTAAGAGACGTAGGCTTAGCTCCTGTTTCTACAATAAATGAAATAAGCTTAGAAAAAGAAAAAATAAACTATGAACAAACTAAATTAACAAGCTTATTAAACACTTGTTCTGATATTTATAATACAGAAGCTTTAAAACAGTATATAGGTGTAACTGTTGGATTAAATCAAACTTACCCACCAAGCGAGAATCTAAAAAGGTATTCTTCTCAAATAGGTGGTGATACATATACTAATTTTTATAATACAAGCTTCTTAAAAAATGAAAGTTTTATAAAAATGAATGGACTTTATAGTGTTAGTTCTTGCTATAAGTTTGAAAGAAAATTTTTAGAGAATAAAACAGAATTAAAATCATTAAACTATTTAATTAAATCATATCAAAATGCAAAAGAGAATGATGTAATTAAAAAGCAAGTTGAGATTATTGCAAATATGCAATATAGAAACAATTCTGAATTAGGTTTTACAAGCTTACCAATGTTGGCAACAACAAGCTTTTTTATAGATAATATAGGCTTAAAAGGTAGCTTTGAAGAAGAACAAAGAGAACAAACTATAAAAGACTATAGGAAATCTAGTGGCTATGAAATTGGTGCTATAGCAGAAGGTGAAGGTTGGATAGATTCATCTATAAACTGGTCTTTTTCAAATATACCTTATGTTTTAGTGCCAGGATTTGACTCTATACAAAGATTTACAGAGACTTTATTGTCACCTTTAAAACTATTTCCAAGTAAGCTTATAAACTTAGTAAATGACGTTTCAAATAATGTTCAATCAAAAAATGCAAACATTATAAACAAGGGAAATAATAGTAATTCTGTTCATTCAAAAATGACTAATCAAAAGCCTGTAACACAAAACTCTTTATACACTATGGCTTCTAATTTTAAAAGTTTAGTTTTGGGAATAGTAGCTGATATGGCAGAGGGAATACTTGACGCTTTAATAAAAATACTATCTATATTTCTAGCTATATTAATTATTAAATATTTAATTTCATATTTACCAATTATAGCTATTTCTACAGCTTCTTTTATGGTTATATTTTTCTACTATTTTATGATTGAAATTTATTACTTAGCAGTTCCATTTATGATAGCTTTTGCATTCTCAACTAACCAACTAGAACACCTTAAAACATTTATGAAAGTAGGTTTAACACTAGCTTTTAAACCCTTGCTAATTGTGATATCTATCGTGATGGCATTATTTGCAAAAGAGTTTTTTGAAACAATAAACGTGATGTTAATAAATCTACAATTTGAGCCAATGTATGCACTCAATGAAGCTTCTAGTTTTTCTATTGGTAGCTTCTTCGATACTTTGGGACTTACAACAATAAAAGGATTTTTATTAATAGGAAATTCGATAATAGGTGTATTTGTTGTGTTTTATTTAGTGTTCAATGGTGCAAATATGATACTTGATATTTTTGGAATCAGAGATTCAATTTCTGAAAATCAACTTGTAGGAAATGTAGAATCAAAAACTGCTAAATGGCAAAATCCAATTTAATAATTTAATCTAAAAGGAGTAGGGCAATGAGAGTAAACAATAAAAGATTAATGGCAATTGAGAAAATGTATGGACTAGTTCCAGTAGTTACAAGAAAAGTAATTAAAGTAAAAGGTGAAGAGTTTTCGGGTTGGTATATAAATGGATATCCAAGTTTTGCAGATTTATTAAAAATTATGTCGTTATCAGACATTGAAAAAATATATGATTCAGGAGAATAAAAATGAAAAAAAGTTTTTTAATAGTAGTTATTTTAGCAAGTTTATCAGGTGTATTAAATGCAAAAGAAAATGGGTTTGTATTTGTAACTATTACAGATGGTAAAGGGAAGATGAGAATGGTAGAGAAAGACACTTTAGATAGATTAAAAAAAGAGAATAAATCTAATAAAGAGATATTTGAAATTTTAGAAAAAAAACAGAAAGAGTTTGAGAAAAAATTCATTAAAAATATTCAGGGGTAGAATAAAGAAAAATCATAAACCCCTTGTGGGTTAGCAATGATTTTCAAATTTCATCCTTTAGGGTGTTAATTTGCAAATTAACACCCCAACTATGTGAGGTATAAATTTGCTTTTCTTTTAAAACCCGCAAGGGGTATGAGAAAAGTTTCAGAATAAAAAGGGGTAGGGGAGCAATGGCAGTTTCTAAAAGCAGTTTTAATTTTCAAAAAGCAGACTTACAAAGAGCCGAAGAACACAATTCAAGAACTTCAAAAATCACATATCTTTTAAAACATTTAGATTCAAATAAAGTAAATGAAAATAAAAGATATATGGACTATGTCAGATTTAAAAAATTAGCAATAGACTCATACAAACAAAAACATAATCAATCTATGCAGAAAAAACAAGTAGATAATCTATTCTTAGAAGCAGTGATAAATTTAAAAAAAGAACATAACGTAAAAGATATAGAAAACCTATTTAAAGAGCTTAAAAAAGAGTTTACAGGATTTGAATTACTTGATGTCTCTATTCATAGAGACGAAGGAGTGTTTTTAGATAGTCCATATCCTGAAAATGAATTAATCTATGACAGTATTAATTTAAAATGGTATCACAATGATTTAGATGTTACAGATGAAATTATTGATTATAAACCAAGTAAAGATATCTTTTATAATGAAGATACAAAAGATTGGTATTTAGATAAAGAATTTAAAATAAAAGCTGATATGTCAAAACTACAATTAAAAATGAATTATCATGTACATACTATATTTTCCTTATATGATTTAGATACTTGTAAGAGTGCAAGGTTAAATAGAACTAAAATGTCTTTACTTCAAACAAAAGTAGCAGAGTTTTTAAAAATGGAAAGAGGAACAGTTTGGAGCAAAACTAAAAGAAAAAATCATTGGCAGATTAAAGAGGAACATGCAAAAGTTAGAGAACAAAAACTAAAAAAGAAAGCTTCTGATAATGATTTAAAAGAGATTATTAAACAACAAAGAAAAGAACTTCAAAAGTTAGGTGCAAAAAGGGAAGAACATGCAAAACTTGAAGCTTTACATAAAAGCTTAAAAATACAATTAGAAGATGATAATTTAAGTATAGAAGATATTGAAAATATTGTTAGTAATGCTTCATATTTTAAAACTGAATATGAAAAGTTAAAAATTAGAATTGATGAAATTATTAATGAAAATATTGATTTAAAAGAATCTCTTAAAGATGTAAAAGATGAAGTTGAAATATACAAGCAAGTAATTAAAACTTTAGAAGCTGATATTGAAGAACTTAAAAATAAAAGTGCAATGTATTTAAATTTAAATGCCGATGTAAGTAAAGAACTAAAACAAGCTAAGTTTACTTTAACAAGCTTATATAATGAACTTGAAAAATCAAAAGAATCTAATAAAAATCTTCATTCAGAGAATAGAGATCTAAAAGAATATATACAAGCTTTAGAAATTGAAAATGATAAGCTTAGAAAAGAAAATACAAGCTTGCATGCGACTATTGATGATATGGATGAAAATTCATATCAAAATATAATGAATAGAATAAAGCAACATACAAATAACTACCAATCAAAATCAGAACCTTTAGAAGAAAGTTCAAATACTAAAAGAAAATTTAGAAAAAAATAAAAGGAATAAAAAATGAGTTTAGAAAATAGTCAAGAAGATTTTATTAGTAATGAGGAACATAAAAGTAGAATGGAAAGAATAAAAGCTTTTGTAAGTAAATGTAGTATAAGAAATTGTCCTATTGTTAATATAGGTAATGGAAGTGAAGAAAAAGAGTCAAATGTAGAGACTTTTAATAGTGATAATAAACTAAAATTAGAGCCTATTCCTGATACATCATATCTCAAAAAGAAAGTTAATAGGTAAGTAATATTGATTTTGTCCTGCTAATATATTAATGAGTACTTAATAATGGTGCTTTTCTTAATATATTAGCTAGATAATATAATATATTAATAGGACATTCTTTAAAAATATGTGTTTTTTAATATATTAGGTGGACAAATGATAATATCTAATATATTAGCAAGATAAAATATTTTTATTTATTTCCTTGTATCTTTTCTTAATGTAGTTGTGAAATGATATATAAGGTATATCATAATTATTTTAGAAATACTTTTATCAGTAAATTCTATATTGTCTATATCCTTTGAGAAGTCAATAACATTTAAAAATCTAACAAGATATTCAATTCCATTATGCATATAAAAATAAAAAATGGTGCTTAATATTAATGCTAAGATGTAAATATATAGTTTTTTACTCTCATCTATATAAGTTTTAAATGATAATGCTAATATTGAACTTACTAAGGTAAAAGATAAAACTGCTATTTCATCAATGTCTAATTGTGAACTATAAAAAAAACCACTATAAAAAAAACCTATATAAAACATCCAAAACAATGGTAACATCCAATTTAGTCCATGATTAGATATATTATTATTCATGAAATAAACAATATGATCTAAAGTATTATGTAAATTAAATCCTTCTTTTTTTAATTCTTCTCTCTTTGCTATTAGTTCATAGCTATGAAACCTGTTAGCATCAATTTTATTACCATTATTTTCAAGGATTTGTTTAATCTCTCTAAAAGTACTTCTTGAAATGTTTTTTAGATCAGAAAAATGTAAATCAGAAATTTTTACGTTAATCTCTTTACTAAAAAAAGCTTTATCTAAATCTGTTGTTTTAATGTAAAGGTTTTTAAAAGAAGTATCATTATTAAAGCTAACTCCATCTAAATCAAGCTTAGTATCAAAAAAAGAATTAATTAAAAAGAACCTTCCATTAAATGTGCATTCCATAAATCTTAATTGTTCTTGTTTTTTATCTAAAGATGTGTTTATCTTATTAAATGATATATCAATATCTGATATTACCTTCCAAAATGTTATACGATTTATATTGCAATTTTCAATATTAAATTTATTTGATTTATTGTTCTTAAGTTCAATATGTTGTAACTGTAACATTTCAATAGTATTACCAATTAAATCAATTTCAATATTTTCAATATTCTCTACTTCATTATTACTTAAAAGAATACTTAAATTTGTAAAAACACAATTGCTAAAGTTACCTTTATTTAATTTTATTGTTTCTATATGACTAGCTATGTCTATATAAATATTTATTTCTGATTCTACAAAAACAAGATAAAAAGGGAAGTCAATAGATTCATTTAAAATTTGAATATGAGAATTTTTTAATATAAAGGATATAAATGCTCCTCTATTACTTTTTTCTAATATGGAATATAATGAATTAATTTCTTGTTTTAATAATCTTGCAGTATTACCTTTTGAATTATTAATTATTTTAATATCTGAAAATACTATTTCAATAGTGCCAGGACTATTGTCTTGAATATTAATCACAGGGGTACTTTTAAACCATTGTGATAGTGGAGAATTTACCATGTGGTAATTAACAATATGTTCTATTTCTTTTTTGGTATTCAAATTACTTCCTAGTTTTATCTATACGTTTCATTCATAAAATTTAGAAAAGTGTATAAAGTTATACTACTTTCTAAGATTTTTATATTAATCTTCTATTTTTTAGTACTTCACAAATTTCCTGATAATCTTCTCTTATTGCCCGTTCTAAATCCGATTGTTTCTCAATTGGTAAATCTTTTTGTGGTAAGCTATCAAATAAATCTTCATGCTCTTTTTTTAATCTTATTAAATCTTCTTGTGATAAATCACTATATGATCTATTCTCATCTAACAAAGTGCTTACTAAATCTAAGTTTACTTTTTCTTGTATTTGTGACTTTTTCTTAGCTACTACCATACTTTCAAGATTAGAATTATATTGATAGTCTGTTCCTGTTGTTAAATCATCTTCATACATATATGCTCCTTTTTTATTTCTTTATCAATTATTTTATCACTTAGCAAGTAAAATAATCTTTCAGGAATATATAGTAGTATATAATGTTATATATTAAAATAACAAAGGTCTTTTATGAGTGATTATAATAATTATAAAAGTGCAAAAAATAAAAGTAATTCAAATAAAAGAGATAATGCATTAAAACTTTATCTCTTTATTTATGTATTATATTAAAAAGGAAGTTCAATCTCAGAAGTTTGACACCAATCATTCCATTCTTTAATTTCTCCTATAAATTTATTTCCTTCATTATCTATATCTTCATATTTATCAATATTAAAATCTCTATAAGAGAATTCAATTCTTTGATTTTCAATATCTAATTCAATAAAATAGTCTGCATTATTAGCATCTATATCATTGTGAAATGTCTGATAATTACTTGAAATATAACCTGCATATGCACCACCTTCTACACATAATTTTTGGTTATCTGTCAGTTTATTGAGCACATTTCCAAAAAACATTTTTGCAATAGAATTAGATAACTCTGCAGCTTTTTCTTCTATTTCTTCAATCAGTTCTTCTCTTGTTTCTTCGTCATCGTCATACTTTTCATTAAATCGAATTTCTCCATACTTTTTAGACAATTTTTCAATTTTTATAAAATTTGATTCAATATGCTTTCGATTTTCAAATACATTCGATTTAAATTCTTTGATTTGATTATCTTCATCATCAATATAATCTTTTTTAATTTTTTCCAGTAATGCTTGATAAGCTTTAAAGCCATTTTTTTTAGCTACTTTATGCAACGCCTGATTATATGTTATCTTTTGATTAACTTGAAGTTCTTTTGCCTCGTTTTGGATTTTCAATAAGCTAATTGCTTTCATTTTTTCCTCTTTTAATTCATTTTGCTATTTTTATATTTGCACTCATTAATACTACATTGCAAGAATCAATTCAGAAATCTGAAACCAATCTTGTAAGTTTAAGACACTTTACCATACCTTTCGGTGAGTGCGGTTGGTGTGAATTACCAATTACAACATATTATATCACAATAAGTAATAGTTGTAAATAAAACTATTAATATTTATTGAATTTGAAAAGGTTTATCCAAAAGCAGATGTATTAAAAAAACTTCATGTGTCTGTAAATAAATTTAGAGTAGAAACTTAACGGTATTTAATACGGTACTATAAAAAATATATTTAATAAATCAGCTATAAAATAGGCTTTATGTTATATAGTTTAGTTCCTGATTGTGGAACTTAATATATTCATAGGATATTGTAATATAAGCTTAATATTTATACTTTTATATCATATTCTCTGCAATATCTTTATGCTTTTTTAGTAATTCTTTTACTTTATAATTTCTATTTTTTTAAGCTTGTATTTTTATCTTTTTTTTAACAATTTATTATAACAAAAAGTATTCAAAAAATAATTTATAATTTAATAAAATTTCTATATAATTAAATCTATATATATTTATTAAGGTTATTATGTTTAGTAAGTTGATTAAGTTATTTATAGGATTATGTGTTTTTTTATTCATAGGGTGTTCATCTAATAATAAAAATTTAGAAAAAAATAAAGACTTATTTGTAGAAGAAAATAGTGAACTAGAAGTTAGTGAACCTTTTATACTTAAGGAACAACAAATTATTTTAAAGAAATCAAAGTTTATTAAAAAAAATGGATCTTTTAAAAAGATTGATTTAGGTTCATTATAATGAAAAGAATATTTGGATTACCAATATATTTTTTAATAATAATAATTTTATTTAAAACTGTATATTTATTAGTAGAATCTTCTTATAATACTATTGTATTAGACTCTGGTGTTATAAAAGACTTTTCAGAGGAAATATTTAATAATCTTGAACTTTTAGGTCATAATATAACATCAATTGGTGTAACATTATTATTAATGCCTTTATCTTATTTGTTAATACAAAAAATCTTCAATAAAGGTGAATGGTTTAAGTTTATTCTTACAATGATTGTATCATCTGTTATATATGTATCTATCTTTTTTTCACTAACTTCTTTAATGGATTATATTGTTGAACAAAATAAAGATAAAAGGTATAGTGCATATTATTTAAATATATTAAAAAATGGAATTGCTAATAATGTATTGGGTCATAGTTCAATCTTAAAATTTGAAGACAATAATGAACGAGAGTTTTCAGTTGATGAAAAAGTAATTATCAATAATATTTTTTTATTATCCTATATTGATGAAAATAAAGTTGTAGAAAAAATTGCAACAGTTGGAATGGATTCATTTTTAAATTTTTATACTCAAAAAAAATATGAAAATGAATTTAAAGAGCAAAATGAAAACTTTATACAGTTTGCTAGTGGATTAAAAGAGTTATATGTAAAATATACTGAAGCACAGAAAAAAGCAAATAAAGAATTTTTAAAGGCTAAAAAACAATCACATAAAAAATATTTAGATTTTAAGAGAGAATCAAAAAATAGTTTTACTAAATATCAACAAGAGGTATCAGACTTAAATAATAATATTAAAAAAAATGTTAAAAAATTACAAAATGATAGTTCATTTAGATCAAAATGGAATGATTTTGTTAAATATTATAATAGAGGTGGATATTATAAGAAAAGAGCACTTAAAGACTATAACAGCTATATGATACAAAAATTTGGAAGAAAAATTGAACCTTCTTCATGGTGTAAAGTACCAGGTGGTTTATTAGCTCCTTTTGTTGAAATAACTGATGGAATCTTAGGTGAAATTTTTAGAGCTTTTACTGGTGGTGGTGATAGTTATAGTGGTTGTTTAAACACATATGCAATTACAGAAATTATATCAAAAAACTATCATGATAAATGGAAAACTAAAACTAAGGTTCCTTATGAAGGAATAGATACTTTTAATGATTATCTTTTAAACAAGGAAGTAAAAAACGAAATAATTAATAATTTGAGAAAAAAAGGGATTAAAGTAAGTAATAGTTTTAATTACAAAGAAAAAGAATTTAGAAATGCTTATATAAAAAATGTTACAAAAGAAACCTATATAAATGTTAATAAATTATATAAAAAAATGGGTATAGCAGGCATAAAACATAACTTGAGTTTTAAAAGTTTTGTTTTAAGTAATCAAATTAGAGAGAAATTTAAGGCTACTCTATCAATGTATAATAAAAAAGAACAGAATAAAGTTTTAAGATTAATTGCGTATCAACGAACTGAAAGGTTTTATGATGATGTGTATATGCCAAATCTAAAAGAAGGATTGAAAAAGGAATTTGTATTAACAAAAAAACAATTATTTTCTTCATATAAAGATAAAGGTAATAAGTCAATTAAAGCTTTATATATACCACCTATTGCTATAGCATTAAGTTTAATATTTGGTGTTTTAAATGCAATAAGTTTATTTAGTTTGATCATTTGTTTAATGTTAGTACTTATTTTTAAAATGAATGAAAACAAGGTAAATATTATCAAAAAAATTATGGTGTTTTCATTAGTTATTATTGTTGTAATGTTACCTTTCTCAATTAAAGGAGATAATTACTTCAATAATGCACAAAATATTTTAGAAAATAATACAAGTACTTTAATAAAAAAATATTCTGAAGTATTAACTTGGATATTTATTTTTGAAAAATACAATTATCCATTAGGCGTATCTCTGAGAAATAATTTAACTGAAAAACAATTGAAATCTTATGGTTTAGAAAAAAATAAAATTTAGAAGTAAGGGTTATTCTTGTTAAAAAATTATACAAATGTATTTATTAACTTAGTTGATGATGCATTATTTGAAGAAAAAGCTTTTTTTGAAGAATTAGAACAAGATAAAATAATGATTGAAAAAAAGATATTTGAACATTTTAAGATTTTTTATAATTCAAATCAAAATAATATGAAAGAACTATTTAAAGAATATATAAAAGAGTTTATATTAATGAATAAAAATAATTTTACAATGAGTACTTCTAAATTATTTGATATATCAAAACAGATACATATTGATTATTTATTAGGTGATTGTAAAGAAGAAAGGTTTAATATATATTATTCTATTTCTAAAGCTTTACAACATTATGGAATCTATAGTGAAGATAAAATTTGTGACTTATCCAATACAGTTTTTTGGAAGAAATTAATTAAAAAACTCTATCTATTATATTTTATTAGTAAAAATTCTTTTCTTAAAATAATAGAGCATAACTTTATTAAAGAAAACTCTACTCTTGTTGAGTCATTAAAGTACTTTAAAAATAATACTTCATTTAAAATAGACTGTATAGATGGAAATATTGTTTTTAAAAAATGTCAAGAAATGAAAATTATTAAGTTTATAGAAAAAAAACTACAACAAATAGATATATTTGAATTTTTAAGTTTTATTTTAATTCAAAAAAGGAATGACCGAAGGATTCCTTTTAACTATATTATAAATTTAGCATTAAAAAATATTCATCTTTCAAATCTAAAAAAATCAAATGATAAAATATTTAAAACAATAGTAACATTATTTATAAATTTTATTAATTTATATCAATTAAGATCTTTTAATATGTGGGAGTATATGTATATTGATGAACAAAATATTGAAGAAAAACTAAAGAAACAAGTTTTACATTTAAATTTATATTCGTTGAGTTATCCTTTAAATACTGATACCTTAATAGCCTATATAAATAATTTAATTGGTAATGAAATATTAAATAAAGAATTTAAAAATAAATTTGGTTTTTCAATGCATGAACTCACTACTTTTTTAATAAATACAGATAAGTTATCTAAAAATGCAAATATAATAAAAATAGATTTAAAATACTTCAAAGAGTTGGAAAAAATAGTTAGTTTTTTTTCTGTTGATTCGAAAGTAATAAATAAAAATTACTTAATACCTACAAGTTTAGTTAATATAGAAAACTTATTTATACATAATCCAATAATAAAGCATAAGAACACTTATTACTTAGTTGGTTTTAAATACTTTAAAATGAATTTTTATAATGCACTTGTAGAAAAAATTAGATTAAATTTTGATTCAAAAGTAACTACAAAGATTGGTAATAATATAGATACTTATGTTAAACATATCTTTAGTAATAAAAATTTTGATATCTATTCAGATAAATATAAAACTACTAAAAATAATAAGCCGTTAGAATGTGATTTAGTTATAAAATTAGATGATAAAATTATATTTATAGAAAATAAAAATAAAGGTTTGAGAAAAGAATCTTATTCTGGTTCTTCTATTCATATTTTGCAAGATTTTATAAGAGCATTTGCAACTTCACAATTTCAGCTACTAAGACATGAAAAAAATCTCTTAGATAATAAACAACTTATCTTTGAAAATGGAAAAATTCTTACTTACAACAATGAAAAAATTATTAAAATTTCTTTATCCCCTAATAATTGGTATAGTATTATGAATAATTTACCTAGAAATATAATTCATGCTTTAACTAATATTAGATTTACTTTTAAACAAAATGTACCTATTGAGGTTGAGAAAGAGTTTACTAAAACTAATAAAGATTTACAAAAATTGACAGATATCATTTTAGAACTTGATAAAAATTATAATATAGATGATATCCTTTTTAATAGTTTATTTATACCCTTAGAATTATTAAGTGAAAATGAAAATGATAAAAAAGCAATAGAGTATATTATTGGCTTACTTTATTTAAAAAATGACATAACTAATATTTATGATGGATATAATAATTATAAAAAACTTCATTAAACTAAAACTATTAAATAATACTATCCAAAGCTTTCAAAGCTCTTGAAGCTTGTTCTTTAGATTTAGTTACATATCTTTGTTCTGTAACTATAATTGAACTATGTCCTAACATTCTACTTACATCAGCTACTGCTACTTCATTTTGAAGTAGTGTAGTTGCTAACATATGTCTAATATCATGTAATCTAAGTTTTGGTAGATTTAATGTTTTTAATAGCTTTTGAAAATGCCATCTAGGTGTTTCTTTTGTGTAGTTAAATATTCTTAGATCTAATTTATCATTTAGTTCAATATGATTAATTTTAGATTGTGTTTCAAGTGCATTTAGTAATGTATCATCTAAATCAAAAACTAGTTCTTTTTTCCCTTTTGCTTTGCTAGCTGGTATTCTAAAAATCTTTTGTGATAAATTTAGATCTGAATACTTTAGATTTAAAACTTCACTTACTCTCCGTCCAGTTAATAAAAATAAAAAAATATTTCTAACTTCAGGAAATTGATAATATTCTTTATCAGAAACTTTTATTAAGCTATAACTTCTCATTGCTTTAATAATTGTTCTTGTATCCTCAATAGGAAGGGTATAATCTACTTTATTATGTACACTTGGTATTTCTAATGTAGACCAATCAAGATTTAAAGGTTTTAAAAAGGTTTTTAAGTTTAATGCTAATAGCTTAACTGTTGCTGGTTTTCTTTTCCCTATTAACTTATTTAATTGCTTTTGTACATCATGTATTGTAATACTATTATATAGCTTATTATGAAGTTCTTTTGAGTGTGTTAAAAGATTAGTTGAATAGTTATCAATAGATGACTGTCTTAATGATATAGACTTTTGTTTTATAAATAGTTTTGCTTGTTCTAAGAATGTATTAGACTCCATTGAGTTTTCAATATACTTTTCTCTTAATGTACCTTTTGTAGCAAGTTTCTTTTTTAGTTCTTCTCTTGTTGAAGATACTTGATCTATAGATTTTTTAAATCCAATATCATTAGTATTAAAATAAAATACTTTAGAACTATCTATACCATTCTTTTTAATTCTAAGATGAAGTTTATAAACACCATTAATATATTTATTTGCTTCTTTAACTGTTGTAACTTCTTTTATATTAATATCTGAATCAATTTCAAGGGAAATACCTGTACAATTTGAATTAGGAAGTTTAACTCTAATATATTTTTTCACAACACACACCTTTTTAATCACACACTTTTTAACACACTTTTTTAGATTAGTTAATATGAAAGTATATATATTGAAAGTTTAATAAAAGCTTATTTTATGGTATTTTTTGTGAAGGAATGGTACTCTGTATGAATGAATATAAAAGTATATAATATTATATAGAATAGGGCAGGAGAAAATCGTTTAATTAATAATATTATTATTTTTTGGTAGAATAATATATCTTTTCAAAGTAGGGTATAAATGATATGAAAATAAGATTATTATCTCTTGCAATTCTTTTTACCATAAGTTGTTTTGGTTCGCAAATTAATCCAATAATAATTGGAATCGCACCCCACTCTTCAACTAGAGTTATTTTAAAATTACATCAAGATTTAAGAGTCTTTTTAGAAAAATATTTTCAAAGACCTGTAGAGATTTTGACAGCAAAAAATTTTAGTGAATTTTCAATGAGGTGTAATGAAGGAAGTTATTATGACCTAATTTTGACATCACCAAATCTTGCGGTTCTTGCTCAAAAAATGGCTTCTTATACTCCTTTGATGACCTATAAAAAAGGTTTATCAACTATTATTTTATCAAAAGATAAAGATATTTTAAAAAGTACACAATTACCTTTACATGTTGTAGGACTTGATCCTGTCTCTTTCCCAACTTTAGATGCACAAGATTGGTTAGATAAACAAGGATTTAAAGAGGGGGAAAAAGTGGAATATACCTATACAAGTGCTACAGATAGTTCAATATCTATACTTCTAAATAATCATGCGGATATGATAATTATTTCTTTGCCAAACTATATAAAACTTATGACTGATAAGTTAAAAGATAAAGTTACTGTAATATATCAAAGTGAGCCAAAACCAAGCAGAATTTTCTTGGCAAAGGATAAAAATGGTATCACTTTAGAACAATGGAAAAAAGCACTTGATGCTTTTTCAAAATCTAGCGAAGGTGAAAATCATCTAAAGATAACAAAACTTGAAGGATTTAAAAAAATGGCTCCAAATGATTTAGATAATCTAGGTGAGATTGTAGATAAAACAATCCATAGGTTATATAACTAATGAGGATATCATTAGCATGGAAATGGGTAATTGCCAGCCTATTAATAGAGAGCTTAATGCTTACACTATTGGTAATAAAAAATGTAATACAGTTAGAAAATAATTTATCAACACAGACTCACATAAGACTCAATGAACAAAAGATACTTTTGCAAAGTGCCCTTGCTGCTCCAATTGTACAAATGGATTATGCAACAATAGATGCAATACTAAAAGAGACAAAAGCTATTTCAACTATTGATTATTTGATTGTTGTTGATAATAATAACAACTGTATCTCCTCTCTTGGCTGGATAAATTGTGATGTTTTGCCAAAAATAGAGCTAGATCCTTTTAGTTCGACCTCATTAGAAGATGAGAGGTTTGATACAAATATTCCAATAACTCTTGCTTCTCAAACGCTAGGAAAAGTCTATTTGGGTCTATCTACAAAATTTTATATTCAAGCTAAAAAAGAGATGATAGTACGAAGTATTATAATTGCAATGATTGAGTTAATTCTTTCTGCAATACTACTTATAACAGTTAGCAAATGGATAATAAAAAACCTTGTTAAACTAACTCACACAGCAAATGCTATTGCATTGGGTGATTATTCCCAAAGGATAGATTTAGGTGATAGTAACGAGACTTTTGAATTACAAAACTCTTTTAATCTTATGGCAACAAATATAGAAAAAAATATAAAAGATTTAAAACTTTCAAATAAAAAAGAGAAGGAACTTTTTAAAAAACTAAAATCACAGTTAGAAAAAAACTATGAACAAGATTTACTTCTAAAACATCAAACAAGAATGGCTGTAATTGGAGAAATGTTAAATAATATTGCCCATCAATGGAGACAACCACTAAATGCAATAACAGTACAACTAAGTAGCCTAAAACTAAAAAATGAACTAAAAATGATTGAAGAAAGAGATATAAATGAGACTGCAAATAGTGTGATTAAATATGCAAATTATTTAAGTAATACAATTGATGATTTTAGAAATTTTATGAAAGATAATCCAGAAAAAGAGCATTTCAAAGTATTGGATAGTTTTAATAAAGCTATTGATATAGTCTCAGCTTCTTTAAAAAACCACTACATAACTCTAAATATAATCGAGTCTAAAGAGGAACTTTTTGTAGATGGGATAATGAATGAATTAACTCAAGTCTTTATAAATATAATAAACAATGCAAAAGATATTTTAAATGAAAAAAATCTTGATGAAAAAGTTATAGAGGTCACTTTTTATAAAGAAGATAGCCAGATATTTATCACTCTTCAAGACAATGCAGGAGGAGTACAAGAAGATATTATAGATAAAATATTTGATCCATACTTTACTACAAAACATAAAAGTCAAGGTACAGGTATAGGATTGTATATGAGTACAAAAATTATTCATGAACATTTCTTGGGAGAAATCATTGTTAAAAATGAGGATATAGAGTATAACAATCATAACTACAAAGGAGCAAAATTTTATATAATTTTGCCAATCTAAACTTTTCATATATTTTTATAGAATTTGAGATTATAGATTATATAATACTCAAATTCATCATATAATGATAAAAATCTTAATAAAATAATAATATAATTTATTCTATGTTTATAAAATGTATTTTTAATTTATATTTATAATTACTACCATTTTAATTCTTTTTTTTAGGTGATATTAAAGTTAAATTTTCATATATTTAGAAAATTATTTTTTATATAAATCAAATAAAAGAGAGTCTAAATTTTGAAATCGGTTACAAATAAATAATGAAAAAAATATTCTTTGTTATAATTTTTTTTAACTCACTGTTTGCTGGTTATTTTAACGAAGCATTAAAACAATATGAAATAGGAAATGAAAAAAAGGCACTTGAACTTTTTCGTGAATCTTGCAACAGTGATATTTCAAACTGCAGTGAAATAGCTAATATGTTCTTGGATGGAAATATTATAGAACAAAATGAAAGCTATGCAAAAGAGTTTTATAAAAAGAGTTGCTATCTTAATGATTATTCCTCTTGTTATTATGTTGGGTATCTTTTTTTAAAAGAGAAAGATCATCCAAATGCTTTAAAATATTTAGAGTATGCTTGTAACAATGATATTTCAGATGCCTGTTTTTTAGCTTCTGCAATACATTACAAAACTTATAAAGATGATAAAAACTATGTAAATTATTTGCAAAAAGCTTGTCAAAAAGGTGACTATCAATCGTGTTCACAAATTGCCCTTATCTATTATAAAGGAAAACATAAAGTAAGTGTGGATAAATATAGAGCTTATAGACTTTTTTATAGTGCTTGTGAAAAAGGGAAAAGAGATGAAAGTTGTCTAATGTTAGGCTACTTTAATCAAGTAGGAGAAGTAGTAGAAAAAAACCTTTATATGGCTGAAAATATCTATAAAAATCTATGTAGCAAAGAGTATAAAAAAGCATGCATACAACTTGAAAACTTCTATCAAAAAGTTGATACCACTTCAAATCAAGAGTATCTCAAATCAAAAGAGAAAGTTATAACTAAATCTAATTAATCTAAATGATATAAATCTAACTATTTATCTATATCTTAAAAAATTATTAAATCTATTATAATAAGATAATAAATTATAAATCTTATATAATCTCTATTATGTGACGTATGTTACAATTATTGTTACTTTTTATTTATTATTTATTTACATTTTTATTACTTTTAAGTTTAAATCTTGTATATTTTTCAATTATTTTTTTATATTTATAAAGTAGCATTATAAGTTAAGTCTGTTTTATAAGTTTTACTTTTTATAAATATTTAGAAAATAAGAAATTATGAAAGCAATAAATTACATAATGGAATAGTATGGCATATTTTTTAATATTTTGGATTTTAATGATTGTTCTTGTTATATTAATTGAGCAAAAAATAATTGCATCAAAATTTTTAATAAAAAGAGCACATAAATATAGACATAAAACTAGAGCTGAAAGAATTGAGAGAAGAAAAGAGATAGAAGAGTATAAGAAAAGTTTAACTCATAAGTATTATCTTGATAATAATTTAAAAGACCCCGAGTTACAAAAAATGATTGATAAAAATAAATATAAAAGCTTAGATGCTTTTAGATTTGAAGCTAGACTTTTTTATTATGGTTTTTTTATCTCTATTTTATTTGGCTTTATCTTTACTATTACAGGACTTTATAAAGATGAATTTATCAGCTCTTTATATCCTTATATACAACCATATTTTAAAGTATTTTATCACAACTTTGAAAAATATACTTTCAATCCTTTATCTTTTAAAGTTTGTTTTTCTTGGGTATTTGTTTTTAGTGTATTTATATTAATAATATTAATAGCATATTTTATAAAAAATCCTCATAGATATTATTCTATTATTAAAGATGAAGTAGATGCTTTAGGAAGTAAAATATTGTTATTCCTTTTTGTTTTTGTTCTAAATAGATTGATAGTATATTTATTAAATAAACAGAATTTCTATTTAGGAGAAAAAATATTTTATGGATTTCCTACTGCATATGCTATTCATTTTAGTCTGATTTTGATTTATTTTATTTCAATTTTATCATTTTTTATCATTTTAATAAAAATTTTGTTGGATTGCTTAGAGTATATTAAAGGAAAATATTATGTCAATTACTGAAAATGATTTATACGAAAAAGATTATTTAGATATAGATAATCTACAAGGTAACACAAACGGTGTAGGTAGTACTTTTGGTGATGTCTACGGGTATATAGGAAATGGTTCAGATATAGCAGCTGTATTTAATTCTGACCCAGTGATTGGAAAAACGCTAGGTTATTTTAGTAATAAAGTAGCAATAATAGATGCCATTGATTCTGGTATAAATGGAAGATATAATGGTTTTATGTCCTCTGTTGCAGGTACTTTTTCTGGTGCAAGTGCAGTTATGCTTGTGTCTAGTTTATTTCCTCAATCGAAAATTTTTAAATTAATCTCTTTAGGAATAGGTTATGAAGTTGGAACATTCACAAAAGAAACTTTCCTAAATAAAGAATATAGAAAATTAGAATTTGACCCATATGACACACAAACACATAAGTTTGAAAATGGTAATTGGTATGAAAAAAGTGATAATGGAAGTTTAACTTTAAAAATAGGGGTCGGGTGATAACGATAACAACCTTATGCTATTTTATAAGTTTTACTTTTTATAAATATTTAGGAAATAATAAATTATGAAGGTGAAAATTAAAGATCATATGAATAAAAATAAATTAAAAATCTCAAAAGATAGTAATGGGTTATATTATAAAGTTCAAAAATCAAATAATGACTTTACAATCTCTTATGATAATACAAAAACAGTAACAAATATAGAGATAACAGGTGATAATGTCAGTTTGGATGATGTATCAAATCTTACAGAGTATTCAAAAGAAGACCTACAAGCTTTTAATTTCTTAGATGGAGATATGAATAATTTTTATAAAACTCTTAAAAGGAAAGTAGCATGAAAAATAATATTATTTTGACATTAGAATATAATTTAGGTTGGAGAATTTTTATATTATCTTTTTTTATATTCTCAATTTATTTTAGTTCTATTTTTATTATTTTTTATATAAATTTATTGATGTTTATTATAGGTTTAATGTGTTGTTTACTTTTTACATTTGTTTTTCTTGATACGATTTTTTTTAAACGAGTAATTTTTACAAAATTTAATGTAATAAAATATTGGTCAATATTTGGGAAAAATTATATTAATAAAATTAAATATAAAGATTTAAAAATAATTCATAGTAAAAAAGGATATGTATTTGGTACATTGAATTTTACAGAAAAGAAAGCTGGTTTTTTTAAAAGATTTTGCTTTTTTGTAAGTTTAACTCCTCTTCAAGATGAAACAATTAAACAGGTTAAACAGATTTTAATAGAAAAAGAAATATTAAAAGGAGATGAATATGACTGGAACTACTAATATTGAAAAGATAGAAGACTATGAAAAAAATCTATCAGTTGGTATAGATAATGAAGAAATAACTTTTTTAAGCAAAAATGGTTCTAGTGATTTTGCATTAGCTTCTTTTAGTGGATATATGTCTTAAAATAGGGGTCAGGTGATAACGATAACAAACTTATGCTATTTTATAAATTTTACTTTTTATAAATATTTAGGAAATAAGAAATTATGAAGGTGAAAATTAAAAATCATATGAATAAAAATGAATTAAAAATCTCAAAAGATAGTAATGGGTCATATTATAAAGTTCAAGAATCAAATAATGAAAATCTATTATTAAACACTCTCTTTTCTCCTTCTTCGTTACAAAGAAAAAATCTTTACTCACTTAGTCTACTAAGCTCCTACAAGATTTTATCTTCAAGCCTTGAGCTAGAAAAAAATAGGGTGCTTAATAATAGATTTTATGAAAGAAAGGTGGCGTAAGTAAATAGGGGTCAGGTGATAACGATAACAACCTTATGCTATTTTATAAGTTTTACTTTTTATAAATATTTAGGAAATAAGAAATTATAAGTATAAAAAAGAGAAGTTTTGAAAAAGTATAGAAAAATAATTTTGACAGTTTTAACAATTTTTTTAATATTTACACTTGGACTTTATTTAGTGCATTATAAAAATAGGGGTCAGGTGATAACGATAACAACCTTATGCTATTTTATAAGTTTTACTTTTTATAAATATTTAGGAAATAAGAAATTATGAAGGTGAAAATTAAAAATCATATGAATAAAAATGAATTAAAAATCTCAAAAGATAGTAATGGGTCGTATTATAAGTCTTTAGAAGCAAATAATGAAAATCTATTATTACACACTTTCTTTGTTCCTACTTCTTCGTTACAAAGAAAAAATCTTTACTCACTTAGTCTACTAAGCTCCTACAAGATTTTATCTTCAAGCCTTGATCTAGAAAAAAATAGGGTGCTTAATAATAGATTTCATGATGAAAGAAAGGTAGCTTAATGAGTGGATTAATAATTATTCCTATTTACATGATTTATGTAGTTATCGGATTTATATTATTTAAATGGGTTTTAAAACTATTTAAAAAAAGATTAAACTCAATCATTGTTTTAGTAATAGTGATTTTCTTCCCTTTTTGGGATATATTTGCTGCAAACGGGATACTGAAAGTATTATCTTATACAACTAAGCCTATTATCTATGAAATGCCTGAGAAAGATAAAGATGGAAAGATTGAGAGTATAGGAGTTAGTTTAACTAGAGGCTATATAGATTTAGATGACTATAATATGGAGTTCTACAAAAAAACATATGCAGATAAAGTTCGTGATTATGTAGAATATACAGCAAGAACTAAAAATCCTTTATATAAAGATAAAAAAAATTTAATTGCTAAAGTATATTTAGACCCAAACTCAAAAAAAGATTATGAGATTATTGAAAAATCAGAGGCTAGGTATATATATAAACTTGTTGACTCTGAAGATGATACACTTTTAGGATTTAAGATATTTAAATCTCAAGCTGAATTTATTGATACTAAAAAAAATAAAACTATAGCAGTAGCTCCAAGTATTCGTGTTGGAACCCCTTATATTATGAATCTATTTCGAGGTGGTATTTTAATGCTTATAAGCGGTGGAGGAGGTGCTCCTATGTTTGGCACTAAACCAATAATAACATTTGAAGATTGCAAAAATCAACTATTTGATATAAAAGGATTATAAGATGGCAATAAAACCAACTATGGCCAATACTTTAGAATATGGTTTAATCTCCGAGTTTTCTTATTTAACTTTAGAGAGTAAGTATTTTCAAAAAGTGACAACTGGCGATTTGAATCAACAAAATAGATCAGGTGATAACGATAAAAAATAGAAAAATAGGAGTCAAGGGATAATAATAACAAGTAAGAGAAGAATTTATATTGCAAAATGTAATTAATTTAATTATAAAAAGAACTTAAGCTAAAATAATCTTATCTTAATATAAGGTGAGAGTATGGCAAGAAGACCACGAATAGAGATTGCAGGATATTATCACATAATAAATAGGGGAGTAGAGAGAAGAGTAGTATTTTATGATAAGGATGATTTTGAGTATTTTATAGATTTATTATCTAGGGGATGTAAGAACTTTAATATAAAATTGCACAATTATTGCATAATGAGTAATCACTACCATCTTTTGATTGAATTAATAGAGGAAAACCTTTCAAAATTTATGAGATACTTAAATGCTACTTATGCAATTTATTTTAATAAAAAATATAAAAGAGTAGGACATCTGTGGCAAGGAAGATTTAAGTCATGGTATGTGACAAATGAAGCTTATCTTTATATTTTGATGAGATATATTGAACAAAATCCAATAAAGGCAAAAATGGTAGAGAAAATAGAATATTATCCATATAGCTCAAGTTTCTATTTTTTTAAAAAAGATAAAGTACCCGAATATTTAGAAAATTCATGGATAGTAAAAACATATAAAGAAAATATAAAGGAGATAGAAGATTTTTTTTCATTGGAAATTGATAAAGAGGATTTATTAGAACTTAAAAAAGCATCAAGCTTAGTTGATGCACCAGATATTAATAAAGAAATAGATAATGAAAAGTTAAAAAAAGTTTTTTATGGAATTAGTGATAAGAAAATAAGAAATAGATATATAGTAGAAGTATATAATCAGGGATATTCTCAATATTTAATTGCAAAAACTATAGGAATATCTCAACCAGCAGTAAATAGAATAATAAAAAGATTTGGTGGATAATGTTATTGTTATCACCTGACCCTACTAAGACCCTACTAACTAACTACTAACTCTTGACAATTAGAATTCTAACTATTATAATTCTAATTGTATTAAAAGATAGGAGACAATTGTGTATCATAAATTAATGGTGGAAAATCACTTATTATTTACAAAAAAGGTATATGAACAGCTAGCAGATCGAGAACTTTCTTCAGGTCAACCCAAAATTCTAGAGTACTTATATGAACATAATGGTTCCGTACAAAAAGAAATTGCATTGGCTTGCATAATTGAGCCCGCAACAGTTACAAGCCTGTTATATCGCATGGAAAAAAGTGGGATGATCGAACGAAAAACAAAAGATGGTAATCGCAGATCCTTATATGTCTTTTTAACTGAAAAAGGGAAAGAGGAAGCTAGATATGTTAAAAAAGCTTTTAATACATTATCAAACCTTGCATTAAATAATTTTACAAACAAAGAGAAAGAACAGTTTATAGAATATTTGGAGAGGGTAAATAAAAATCTAAAAGAAGTGTCATTAAATTTTGACAAATAATTAATAAAAGGAATTACAAATGGAAATCAAAAAAACATTCAAAGATTTAGAAGATTTTATAGGAACACATTTTATATATACATATGACAATGGCTGGGAATATGAATGGTATGCAAAAAATGAAAATACAGTAGACTACCGTATTCATGGAGGTATGGTTGCAGGTAGATGGGTAACAGATCAGAAAGCTGATATAGTTAAATTGACAGATGGTGTTTTTAAAATCACTTGGACAGAGCCTACAGGAACAGATGTAGCCTTAGATTTTATGCCAAATGAAGGTAAATTACATGGTGTTATCTTTTTCCCAAAATGGGTTCATGAGCATCCTGAAATCACTGTTTGCTATCAAAATGAACATATTGATTTAATGGAAGAATCTAGAAATAAATATGAAACTTATCCCAAATATGTAGTTCCAGAATTTGCAACTATCACTTATATGGGTAATGCTGGCAAAAATAATAACGATGTGATTTCTGAAGCTCCATATGACGGGATGATAGATGATATTAAAAAAGGAAACTATTATTCAAAAGACTATAAACGTATTAATAAATAGTATCGTATCAAATCATAGGAGATCATGCAAAAATACTTCACAAAATGTTTTTGTAATAAAATAACGAATCGAAAATTGCAAAGGCTTTAAAACTACTTCATGATAACTATAAACAAAACCAAGATATAGAGAGTTTGGCTAGGGTTTGTGATATGAATGTTTCTTCTTTCATAATCATTTTAAAAAAACACTTCCCATTCTCCTTTGCAATATAGGGTATGTAAGTTTTATTTGATTTTCTTTGAAAAAGAGTGTAAAATTATTACAAGAGGTATTAATATGAATCTTTGGCAAAAGTTTAGTAGATATTTTGATGATAATACTAGCAAAATCATCTGGATACTTTTGGGAATCCAGACTTTGATTATTGCTATTCTTTCATTTCCAAATTAAATTATTGTTCCATCTTCTAAGATGATTTTATTTCTTCCATCCTCTTTTGCTTGATACAAAAGCATATCTGCTTTTTGGAGGGTACTTTCATAACTATTGTAACTATTTCTAATAGAGACACCAGCTGAAAAGGTAATGTGAATTTTATTATTTTTATATAAAAAGTTGTTTTCTTGAATAATAGCTTTTATTCTTTTTAGGTATTTAAGAAGTTCTCTTTTTAGATTAAAGTGAACTATAGCTACAAACTCTTCTCCACCATATCTTCCTACAACATCCACTTCTCTTGTATTTTTTTCTAATACTTTTCCAAAAGTTGATAATACAACATCTCCAGCATCATGTCCAAAAGTGTCATTTATCTTTTTAAAGTGATCTATATCAAAAAATACAACTGCATATTGGGTATTATTGCGAATAAAGTTATTCTCTATTTTTTTAACAGATTCTTCATAGGCTTTTCTTGTTAAAACCCCTGTTAAATGGTCTCTTATACTCTCTTCTCTTGTCTTTTCAAGCTCTTCTTGAAGTTTTTTAACTTGTAGTTCCAAAGACTCAACTTCTGATTTTCCTGTTGAGAGTTTTTTCTCTACAGAGTTCATCTCTTCTTCTATTGATTTTGCTGCATCTATAAGTTTTGATTGTAACTCTGTTAAGGCTTTTATACTTGGTGATTCCATATCCATAGATTGGATTTGAGATTTGATATCTGATACCTCTTTTGAACCATCTCCACTGCTTTTTATTGCATCATTGAAATATTGTCCCATAAGAGTTAATAGTTTTGCAATCTCTGAGGTCTTTTGTTTTACAACTTTTTTGTCAGCTTCAAATCTTTTTATAATAAACTCTTGCATCTCTTTTTGAATGTCATCTTCAAAAATGAGAGCAGGAGAGTTTCCTATTTTTACTGAAAACTTTTTTAAGTCTTCATCTATATCTATACTAATAGAGGGTTTAATTGATTGTTGAAAAAGTTCAGCCAGTGCATTTATATTATCTTTTGAAACTCTGTTTAGAAGTATGGGTATAATATCTTCAAAGCTATTTATCTCTTTTTCATCAATATTGAGTTGTTCATCTTTACTTAGTTTCTCAACTAATTCTTTAAATAATTCACACTCATCAACTGAAAGATTAAACTTTTTTGAAACTTTACAGAACTCTTTTCTATACTCATTTGGAGTTGCCAAAACACCTTTTTTGTGAAGGTTTAAGAGAGTCTCTTTTACTACTTTTTGAACTTCTGAATCCATTTTTAGTCCTAGTATATTATCCTAATATTTTTTTAGTCATTTCGTTGATTCTTTTCCCATCAGCAACACCAGCAAATTTTTTTGATGCTTGTCCCATAACTTTACCAATATCTTTCATTGATTGTGCACCAACTGCTGTGATAATCTCTCTAAGACCAGCTTCAAGCTCACCATCACCTAATTGTGCAGGTAAATATAGACTAAAAACATCAATTTGTTCTTGCTCTTTTTGTACTAAATCATCCCTTGAAGCCTCTTTATACTGAGCAACAGCTTCTTCTCTTTGTTTGATTCCTTTTTGGATAAGCTTTATAACATCTTGGTCATTTAGCTCTTTTCTTTCATCTACTTCAATCTGTTTAATCATTGTATTAATAGCTCTAATTGAGTCTCTTTTTACAACATCTTTTTCTCTCATTGCAATTTTTAAATCTTCTTTTAATTGCTCTTTTAAACTCATCTAAAAATCCTTCTTTATATTTGTACCATTATATCTTATTAAGAGTTAAAGCTTTCAACCAGTTCTTCTAACTCTAAAAATCTTTCAACCTTTTGTTCATAAAGCTCTTTAATATCTTCAAGCTCCTTTGAAAGGGCTACGATTCCCTTTTGTTCATAACATGAAGGGTTATATAAACATCCATTTATCTCTTCAATTTTTTCTTCTAATTCTTCTATCTCTTTTGGTAAATTATCATACTCTCTTTGGTCTTTATAAGAGAGTTTTGTTTGTTTTTTATCTTTTTGAGTGTTCTCTTGTTTTTGAAGATTCTCTTGTTTTGAACTCTCCTCTTCAAGGGTAAAAAGCTCTTTTAACTCTTTTTCAATTTCTAAATATTCTGTATATGGTTGAAAACTCTCTTCAACATTACCATCTCCTTTAAAAACAAAAAGTTTTTTTGCAATTTTATCAACAAAATATCTATCGTGAGATACAAAAATAAGTGCACCTTGGAAGTTTTGAAGATACTCTTCAAGTATGTTTATTGTAGGAATATCCAAATCATTTGTTGGTTCATCAAGGATTAGACAGTCAACTTTTTTAGTAAATAAAAGGGCAAGGGCAACTCTGTTTTTTTCACCACCACTTAACACACCAATTTTTTTATCTAAATATTCTTTAGGGAAAAGGAAGTTTTTAAGATAACCAAAAACATGCATTGATCTTCCATCATCTAATATAACCCTATCTCCTCCATTTGGGCAAAAGGTCTCCATAAGGTTTTTTTCATCATCTAACATATCTCTTTGTTGGTCAAAGTAACCAATGTTGAAATCTCCCTTTTTAAAGTTTCCAGAGTCAATTTTGAGTTTTTCCATAAAGATTTTTAGCATTGTTGATTTTCCACTTCCATTTGGTCCAACTATTGCTATCGTATCCTTTTGCAGAATTCTTGTTGTAAAGTTTTCTATTAAAAGTTTATCCCCTAAAGATTTGGTGATATTATCTAACTCATAAAGCATCTTTTTTTTGTTTTGTTGTTTCTCTTCACTATTAAAAGATTTTTGCTCCCTTTGAAGCTCTAAGCTCATCTTTTTTATAAGTGCTGGGTTTGATTTTGCTTTTTTCTTTAGATCAAAATATTCTGCTTTTCTTCTCTCATTTCTTTTTCTTCTAGCTGTTACTCCATGTTGCATCCAATGGGCTTCTCTTTTTACTAGCCTTAAAAGATTGTCATGCTCTTTTTGCATACTTTCAAGCATCTGCTCTTTTTGTTCCAAATATGAAGAGTAACCTCCATTAAACTTTTTTAAAACTCCAGCATCTATCTCAACAACAGAAGTTGCAATATTATCAATAAAATATCTATCGTGAGAGATAAAAAGTAGAGTAAAATTATTTCTTAAAAGAAGACTTTCCAAAAACTCAACCATATATACATCAAGATGGTTTGTAGGCTCATCAAGAAGAAGAACATCTGGTTTTTTTAGCAAAAGTCCAGCCAAACTTACTCTTCTTTGTTCCCCTCCACTTAAAAGATTTACATCTTTATATTCAAACTGTTTTAACTGAAACTCAATAAGGATTCTTTCAATCATATTGTCCAAATCCCATGCATTGTGAAACTCAATAAAAGTTGCTAATTCGCTCTGTCTTTTTATCAACTCTCCATTCTCATACTCTGTTGATAATCTATGAGTAATATCCTCATATTCTGTTTTTGCTTCTTTAAGTTCACTTAGTTGAGCTTCAATAGCTTCTCTAACACTTAAGTTTGCTTTGAATTTTGGTTGTTGATCAAGCATCTCTATTTTTATAGATTTGTCGATTGCCATCTCACCACTATCTGGCTCAACTTGATTCATTATTATTTTAAATAGTGTTGATTTTCCTTGACCATTTTGTCCTATAACAGCTATTCTTTGACCTTGTGTCAAAGTGAAATTTACATCTTTTAAAATTACTTTTATATCATATTGTTTATTTATATTTTGAAGATCTATTAATGCCATGAAATCTTTGTTCTCTTTACTAAGTTTTTGCCAATGATAGCGAAATACTACTTAGTAAAGGAACAAATCTTTATTATTGTCTAGTTCCTATAAAAGAACCAATAGCTTGGTTTGAGTCTGTGCTAAGGTTGAAATTTCCTCCAACACTTTTTATTGTTCCATTAGAACCATAAGCATGACCATATACTGAACCACTACTTATTGTTCCACCTGCGCCAGTTCCTCCAACATTTGAAGTATAAAATGTACTTCTCTCTCCACTTGCATCATTACCTGAAAAATTTGCTGACCAAATTTCACCATTTGCAGTATTGAAGCTAAGATTTCCTGTGTAAGCTCCACTTCCAAGATTAAGGTTCATATTAAAAGAGTTGTTATTATTATATAAAATTGGATTTAGAGTAGAATTTCCTATGGCCTTTGTATATCCTATAGCATGTCCTGAAAAGCTTATATCTCCTGATTCAGAAAGAGATGAAAGATTAATACTATTTCCTGCAACCCATGTACCTTTTATTGTACGATTTAGCCCATCTAAATCATTCCAATAACCCCAAGAGACTTCATTATCACTATTTGTACTATAAGTGCCATCTGCATTTAGTACATCAGGAATAGCTTGAAACCAACCTTTTTCTGATTGCATACCAAAATAGTCACTATTGACATAATAGGTGTTTGTATCATAGGTTGTAATAGTTGGCAAAAGATGGTGTTGCTCTGTTTTAACGGCTTCATATACACTATTACTATTACTTAACTCAATTGTTCCAGAATAATCTTCAGGTCCTAAATAGGTATGGTATCCTTCAAAATTAAACTCTTCTGAAGGGCTACTATTAGAGTTTTCTGGTTTATTGTATTGGGTTGGATAAACTCTTTGGTTATTTAATATAGATAAATCTATTTTATCTTTTATATCTTGAGCATCATTTTTAGTGTCATCGTCCTTCTTCTCTTTATCAACATCATCAGCTTCTTTAGGTTTATCTAATGTATTAGGTTCTACCTTAGGGGCAGTTCCACTAGCTTCTTTTTCCTCTTCTCCTAATTGTTCACTTATTGGTTGTTCTTGATCTTGATTATAGTCTTGTGCATCACTTGGAGCTTGATTTGGTAAAGTATTAGTATATTGCCCAGAATTAACAATTACACTTTTGTTTTGAGATGTTACTAAAACAGAACCCTCTAAAACAATAATTCTCTCTTGGTTTCCAATAATTGTTGTACCTCTAATACCTATAGTGGCACTTTTAGTTTTTAGTTTGAATTTAGAAGGATTGATTTTCCCAATTTTTCCAGTAACAGATTTAAAAGCACCTTTAAAAAAATTGAAATTAGTTTCATTTTTAGATGAATCTTTCTCATCAAAAACATACTCTTCAATATTAAGTGCAGATTCTTTACCAATAGTAATTAAAGTATTATCATTTAAAACTATTTTAGCAATAGAGTCTTTGCCAGTAGTAATAATGTCATATCTCTCTATTTCACTATTAACTTGTGCTTGAATAAGACTATTTTGTCTTTGTATCTCTACTTTTCCCTCTATTGTTGATATAGAGCCTATTGAACCAAACAGTGTTGTTAGAAAACATACACCTAAGAGGATTAAAATTTTTTGCATATCTTCTCTTTTGTAATAATAAATTATTATTTTTGATATTTTATTTATATTACTAAATAAATAGTTAAAAAATGGTTACTTTTATTAATTAATATTATTATTAGAAAGATTATTATTCTTTACTAATTGAATATTTAGTAAAGAATAATATTTTTAGAAAGGATAATATAAAAAGAGTTTTGTAATCATCTTATCATATTCAAATGGTTTATGGTTTGACTCTCTATTTATATATTGCCAACTTCCACCAACTGAAATATTATTTTTCAAAGATTTAGTAAGTTCAATAGAATAAAAATAGTTTTTATCTTCTCTTTTAGTTCTAAAGTTTACATCTGTATCTTTATATGAAGTATCTTTATATTCAAGATAATTACTTAATACTAATCCCTCTTCAAGAGGATATCTATTTACATATCTTAAAGTATAAAAGCTATTGTTTACATCTGTTCTTGTACCTTTTCTTCTATCGCTAAGACCAACTTCAAGGGTAAAAGAGTTTAACCCATAAGTTTCATCATAGATTGAGTAGGTGTTTGCAAAAGTGTATTCATAAGAGCCTCTATCTTTATTTGATGATTGTAAATAACTCTTTTTATTTAATTTAAACGAAGCAATATAGTTTGAATTTTGTGAAAGATTATAAGTTACTTTTGGTTTTAAATAAGTATTTGTTTGATAGTTTCTATTTCCTACTTGGATAAAATCTTTATACAATTCAACTGAAAGTTTTGATTTATCTAATTGATAACTTGGTTCAATAGCCCAAGAGAGTAGATTGATATTATTTTCAGAGTGACTAAAATATCTTTGAGTATAAGCAGTCAATTTATTTTGAATATCGATTTTATTATTAACTCTATAAGTATGAGTTAAAAGTCCTACAAGTTCAGAAAGTGTATCTCCCTCTTTTTCTGTATTATCTGTTATATTTAAATCTCCAAATGCAGGAATATATAAAGAGTAGCTCCCTTTATCTGCCTGATTTTTCACATTTGAGTCATAAGATAGGCTTAAAAGAGTCTCTAACTTAAGTACACTTTTTTGTAGTCTTGTCTCAATACTATTGAGTTTTAAGATAATATTCTCTTTTACTTGTGCAGGAACTTTTGTGTCTAAAACAGATAAAAAAATCTCTTTTGCCTCTCTAAGATTTCCTAGTTTCTCATAAGATTGAGCAATTTCTAGTTGGACTCTTCTATTACTTGGTTCTTCTTGTAAAATCATTTGGTAGTTTAAAATGGCTTCATTGTATCTACCAAGTTCATAAGCACTTCTACCTAAAATAAAATACTCATTTGATGTTAAAACTGCAGTTTTTGTTTTTTTATTTAAAGTCTCATAAACTTTTTCATAATTTTTTGAATCAAAGGCTTTTGTAATCTCTGTTGATGTTTTTATCTCTTGTGCATTTAAAAATGTAGAGATTATTATACTACTTATTAAAACTGTTCTTTTCATTATTGTCTATCTCCTATAAATGAACCAAAGGCTTGATTTGTAGTTGTATTAATACTAAAGTTTCCTCCAACACTTGTAGGAACTGTATTATTCCCTGTTCCATAAAATTTACCATTTAAATTGCTAATACTTTGAGAATCTAGTACTCCTGGTGATTTATCAAGAGTAGATATGGTTGCTGAAAACCTATCTGATGAAACGTTTGTTGTAGAGTTAAAGCTTCCAGACCAACTTTCATTATTCGAAGTATTAAAAGAGAAAGTTCCTGTGACTTGACCATTCGTCCCAGCTCCAAGGTTAAGATTCATATTAAATGAGTTATTATTATCATATAAAATAGTATTTAAAGTAGGATCTCCTATCGCTTTTGTATATCCAATCATATGTCCTGAATAATTTACATTTATACTCGTGTCATAATTATTAATAGTTATAAGATTTCCAGCAACCCATGTTCCTTTTATATCTGCGCTATTTCCCCAATAACCCCAAGAAATATGATTATCATTGTTTACGCTATAAGTTCCATCTGTATTTAGTACATCAGGAATTGCTTGCATCCAAATTCTATCTTCATTAATTCCTCCAAAGTAGTCACTATTTATATAGTAGTAACTATCAGGTTCAGTTTTAGTACCTAACTCATAACTACCTATTTGTGCAAAAATTTGACTACTATCAAGAAATACTCTTATAATGTTATCTTCTGTTGCTGAATAAGTTCCTTCTGAATATGAAGTACTATATCCTTCTAATTGATTTAATCCAGATATATCCTCACTTGCTTGAGAAGGTTTGTTCCATTTAGTTGGATAAACTCTTTCACTATCAAATGCTGCAGGAGTATTAGCTATATCTTGAGCATCATTTTGAACATCATTAGCTACAGAAGAGGCATTAGAAGTTGAAGGATTATCAGTTGCACCTTCTGTTTGAGGAAGAGTTGCTTCTGCTTCTTTTTCCTCTTCTCCTAATTGTTCACTTATTGGTTGTTCTTGATCTTGATTATAGTCTTGTGCATCACTTGGAGCTTGATTTGGTAAAGTATTAGTATATTGCCCAGAATTAACAATTACACTTTTGTTTTGAGATGTTACTAAAACAGAACCCTCTAAAACAATAATTCTCTCTTGGTTTCCAATAATTGTTGTACCTCTAATACCTATAGTGGCACTTTTAGTTTTTAGTTTGAATTTAGAAGGATTGATTTTCCCAATTTTTCCAGTAACAGATTTAAAAGCACCTTTAAAAAAATTGAAATTAGTTTCATTTTTAGATGAATCTTTCTCATCAAAAACATACTCTTCAATATTAAGTGCAGATTCTTTACCAATAGTAATTAAAGTATTATCATTTAAAACTATTCTAGCAATAGAGTCTTTGCCAGTAGTAATAATGTCATATCTCTCTATTTCACTATTAACTTGTGCTTGAATAAGACTATTTTGTCTTTGTATCTCTACTTTTCCCTCTATTGTTGATATAGAGCCTATTGAACCAAACAGTGTTGTTAGAAAACATACTGTTAAAAGTAGCAGTATCTTTTTCATGTTCTCTTCCTCTTTTTATTAATTTTTTATCCCTTAATTTTGTGCTTATAAACTCCGTTAAAATTTTCTGGGGGAGTTTTTATATACTCTTCACATCTATTAATATATATATTATAAATATTTTTATTTGTTTTATTTTCATTCTCTTCTAACTCTCTAAAAAGTTTTAAAGCTTCACTAAATTTTGAATTTTTATATAAATCAATTGCATTTTGATAACAATCAAGCTCTTCTTTTAACTCTTTATTTGGTTTGCCTTGCTCTAGTACTTGCCAAATCTCTACAGGTTCTTTTTTCCCTTTTACTGTAACTAAGTCTAAAAATCTAAAAATATATTCATCTTTTAACTTCTCTTTTGTATAGTTTGAAATATTAAGTCTAGAGTTATAATATTTACACAAAGATTCAAGTCTTGAACCAAGATTTATAGGATCTCCTATAACTGTATAATCACTTCTTCCAATACTTCCCATCTCCCCAACTATTGCAAGCCCTGTATTTATACCAATACCTATATCAATCAAAGGAAGATTAGCTTCACTTAATTTTTTATTTAGAGTTTCAAGTTCTCTTAGCTGAGCAAGTGCTGCTTGTACAGCTTTGTCTTGATGGTTTACCACATTTGCTGGAGCATTCCAATATGCCATAATAGCATCACCAATATATTTATCAATAGTCCCTTCATATTTTGTAATAATATTACTCATTGGTTCCATATACTCATTTAGGTATTGGATTAACTCTTTTGCATTTCCCATTTGTTCAGAAATATTTGTAAAACCTCTTACATCACTAAAAAAGATAGTAACCTCTTTTTCCATTGCTTGAAACTCATTACTATCAATATTTTTTAGTAAGTTATCCATAACAGATTTTGATACTTTTGAAGCAAACTTTTTCTTAATAGCTTCCTCTTTTTTTATCTCATAAAAATAATCAACTAACGTTACAAGAATCGTTCCCAATACAATAGTTATTACTGGGAAAAAAATATTTAGTATAAGTCCATACTTGAACATTGCTTGATACAAGCCAAAAAGTGTTCCTCCAAGAAGAGTTAAACTTATTATAGGATTTAACCAAAATGGAGTAAAAGTTATAAATAGAACAGTAACTATAGATAAAAGGAAAATCAACCAAATATTTACACCATCAACCCAAGAAGGTTTTGATAAAAAATCTCCTTCAAGAATATTATCAATAACATTTGCATGAACTTCAACTCCTGGATATACTGAATCAAAAGGAGTTGCTCTTAAATCTAAAAGTCCAGCTGCAGAGGTTCCTATTATTGCAATTTTTCCTTCTAACTCTTTTTTGCTAATCTTTCCATTTAATACATCTTTTGCTGAGTAGTATTTAAAGGTTTTTTCTCCACCTCTAAAATTAAGTAACAATCTTCCATATCTATCTGTTGGAATTGTTATATTATTTAGTTTAATACTTTCAACTCCAAACTCATCATAATTGATTATAACTCTTTGTGTTTGAGTAATTACACGCATAATTTCAAGTGCCAAAGAGGGATAGATAAGATTATTATAAGAGATTAGTAAAGGAACACTTCTAATTATTCCAGATTCATCAGGGATGTTATTAAAAAAACCACTACTATAAGCTAAATCTTGTATTTCAGGAACATTTAGTATCGTGCCTTGGGCTTTTAAAAGATAATCATCTCCTAAATGTTTATTTTTTTCAATAAAAATTGCAGGAATAGTTGGAGCTTTTTTATTTGTGTATTCATCTTTGTTAAACTCAAATACATAACCTAAGATTGTTGGAGTATTTGAGACAGTTTCCCCTAAAATTTTGTCATAGTTTGGAGGATTTGGAACATTGATATTATATTTTTTAAATACTCTATGGGGAGAACTTTTATCAGGTTCTGCAAAAACCATATCAAAGGCAATAATTGCTGTATTTGCTTGGGTTAATTTTTCTAAAAGTTCAGATACTTTTGGTCTTGACCAAGGCCATTGACCAACTTCAGCTAGGGAAGCTTCATCAACATCTATTATAACTACACTTCCATTATCTTTAATGCTTCCTCTAATAGTAAAAAAGTAATCTCTTAGTCTATTATCTAAAGAGTTAGGTAATTTATCAAAATTTATATATATAGAAGTAAGGGTAGTTGCTAATAAAATACCTAAAAATAGAAATAGTAAAATTTTTTTGATTAGCTTTTTATTCATTAAATAGTTACTTCGCTCTTATCTTTTTGAAACTCTTTTAACTCTTCATCCGAATATTTTTTTAATACTTCATGTTCATGGAAAAATTTCAAAAGTTCTCCATCTATCTCTTTATCTTTTACCATAAATGAGAGAATTTTAAAGACCTCAGAGAGTTTTTTCCCCTCTTTATATGGTCTGTCACTTGCTGTTAAGGCTTCAAAAATATCTGCAAGTATCATAATTTTGTCTTCTAATGTTAGAACTTTTTCATCTAAACCTCTTGGGTATCCTTTTCCATTTAGTTTTTCATGGTGGTTTGATGCAATATTTAGAACTCTATTGTACTTTTTGGGAAAAGGAAGTGCTGATAACATATCAAGGGTAAGTTGAGCATGACTATTCATTATATCTTTCTCTTCTTCTGTTAGAGTTCCTTTTCTAATTGATAGGTTTGCAACTTCATCTTCATTAAGAAGTGGAATTGTCTCTTTATCTCTTTTATATGTAAGTTTTGAAACCTCTTTTATTCTCTCTAGGTCTTCATCTCTCATAAACTCTCCACCAATATTTACTTTTTCAACAAAAATTTCATTCTCTTCTAACTCTTGAACTCTTTTTTTATATTCATCTTTTGAAATTTCATTTTTTAGATAACTTATTTCATAATCCCTTTTTATAACTTCAAATCGTTCTTTGATTATCTCTATTCTATCAAGCATAGATTGAAGTTTAGTAGCTTTATCGATTATTGATTCTGGCATAGATATTTTACCAATATCATGCATCCATGCAGCTAGTTCAATTTGTCTAAATTCATTTGATGAGTATTTTACATCTTTATAAATTGTTTCATCACTATCAATTGCTTGGGCTAAGTAGCTTGCAATTTTTGCAACTTTTCCTATATGGTTTCTTGTATGAGTTGATTTTGCATCAATTGCATGGGCAATAGTTTCCACAAAGGCATTTAAAAACTCTTCCAAACTATTTATTAATAAGCTGTTTGTTAAAGCCATGGCAGCTTGGCTGGAAAAAGCTTTAATTATCTTTTCATCATCTATTGTAAAAGGTATTACATGATTAATTGTTTTGGTTTTGTTTATAAGTTGTAAAACTCCTATAACATCTTGTTCATGGTTGATTAGAGGTATTACAAGCATTGTTTGAGAGTGATAGCCTGTTGATTTATCGAACTTTTTTGTACCTTCAAAATTATATGCAGTTTCATTGTAAACATCTGAAATATTGATAATTCTTTTTTCTAAAGCAGAAACAACTGCAACCATCTGTTTGTTTTCACTTCCATCTTCCAAATATAGAGGCAAAGAGTTCCAGGTTATATTGTCTTTTGTTCCTCCCATATTGATATTTAAAGGAGTATTTTGGACAACTTTGAAATCTAAATATTTTTTATCTTTTGAGACTATATATAAAGTTCCACCTTCACAGTGAGTAAGCTCTTTAGTTAAAGTTAAAATCATCTCAAAAAGTTTATCTTTGTCAAGCTCACTTGAAAGCTCCAAGTTTATTGCTAAGATTTTGTCAAACTTATCTTTGCTTATCATATTTGATTCTGTTACTCTTAAATCAAAATGGATAACATCTTCATCTTCTAAGATTTTTCCACCATTTCTAAATAGTTTTCTATCAATAATTTCTTGTTTAATCTCTTCATAATGTGAAGATTTTAGGTGATAAATAAAGATTTGTAAATCATCTCTTTTTAGATTCTCTTCTATATCTTCAGCCAAATATTTTGCAGTTAAATGTTTACTGTCTTTAGCTAGCTTCCCTAAATTTGAGGGGAAAGAACACTCTATTAAAAGGGCAGTAATGTTTTCATTTTTATTAATATATTCCCAAATTTTTGCATTTTTGTGGGTATCTCCACTTATTATGTAGCCATTGCTATTTTCCTTTTCAATCATAAAGCCAAAAGAACCATTAATATGATTTGCTTCAATAGGAGTTATTTTTAGAGGGTCTAGATATATTGGTTCATCAACATTGATTTCTATAAATATTAAAGAGTATTCCTCTGAATCTAAAAGTTTTATTTTTGAGAAATCTGGCCAAACTTCATTGTTAAAAGTATGATTTTTCAAAGAACTGATTGTCTGTTTTGAAGCATAGATTCTTAATGGAGTTCTTCTTTGCTCAAAAAAGTTATCAATAATAAAAGGTAAATCAGTGATATGATCAGCATGGGAATGAGTTAGAAAAATATGGTTTATATCTAAGGCATTATTACCTAAAACATTTAATATATTCCCTGCATCTATAACAATATCTTTGTAAACTTGAAATGATGTAGTACCTGAGAATTTGGTTTTGCTTCCTGAAGAACCTAATACTTTTAAATAATTCATAACTATTCCTAAATAATAAAATAATGATTATTTAATAATTTTATCATAATTTAATTACATATAGTTTATAGTCATTTTTTTTATAAAAAAACTAATTAATAGGACAGTTATTTGCCCCATTGTCATTTATTTCGAAGTCATCGTATGGGTCCATATGAATAGTTATAACCCAATCTCTATTTGGTTCAATCATTTTTATTTTTTCTTCGATTCTATCACTTATTCTATGTGCTTCCATAAGTGTAATTAGACAATCAAAAACAAGATGAACATCAACAAAGGTTTGATTCCCTGCCTCTCTTGTTTTAAGTAGATGGTGTGTGTTTACCCTTTGCTCAGCTTTTATTATATTTGTAATTTTTTCTACTATCTTTTCATCAACAGCTCTATCAAGTAAAACCAAAACTCCCTCTTGAATAAGTTCATATGCAGAATAAATAATAAATAAAGATATTCCTCCTCCGACAATAACATCAATTAGCTCAATACCTGTAAAATTAACTAAAACTAAAGATATAAGTACTGCAAGGTTTGTATAAACATCTGTTTTATAGTGTAACACATCGGCTTTGATTACCATATTATCAGTTTTTTTGGCAACATTATTTAAAAATAGAACAAGCAAAATAGTTATTACTAATGAAATAATCATTATTGTCAAAGATATTCCAAGATATTTTGAAGTCTCACCTGTTATAGCTTTTTCTATTGCTTGATAAAGAAGGAAAAGCCCAGATATGGTAATAATTGTTCCTTCAATTACTGAAGCTAAGGCTTCAATCTTTCCTCTTCCATAATTGAAAGTTTCATCGGCAGGTTTTTCTGAGTTGTGAATTGCAAAGTAGTTAAATAAAGATACAAACATATCTAAAACTGAATCAATTGCAGAAGCCAAAACTGCAACTGATCCACTTGCTATTCCTACAACAAGTTTTAATAAAGTAAGTAGTGCCGCAACACTACTTGATACGACTGTGGCTTTTTTTTGTGTAGTCATTTTTTATTTTTTTTCTATAAACTCTCTAATTCTTTTAATTCCCTCTTCAATACTTGCTAAATCTGTAGCAAAAGAGAATCTAAAATATCTTTCCATTCCAAATGCAAGACCAGGTACTACTGCTACACCTTTTTCTTCTAAAAGGTCAGCTGCAAATCTTATAGAATCTGGATTGATATCTTTTATATTTACAAATAGATAAAATGCTCCTTGAGGTTTAAAACATGATACTCCCTCAATCGCATTAAATGCTGATACAGCATAATCTCTTCTTTTTTCAAACTGTACTCTCATCATCTCAATATCTGCATCAACTTCACCTAAAAGTGCAGGGATAGCTGCATGTTGAGTTATTGAGTTAATATTTGAAGTTACTTGACCTTGAAGTTTAATCATTGCTTTTGCAATTTCAGTTTTTGGAGTTGCAATATATCCAAATCTCCAACCAGTCATAGCAACTGCTTTGCTTAAACCATTTATTGTAATAGTTCTTTGATACATATCTTCGCTGATACTTGCAGCAGATACAAATTTTTTACCATCATAAATGATTTTTTCATACATCTCATCAGACCAAACAAGAATATCAGTTCCCTCTAAAACTTTTGCAATATCTTCTAACTCCTCTTTTGTATAAACAGCACCAGTTGGGTTTGAAGGTGTATTTAAAATTAAGGCTTTTGTTTTAGGTGTAATAGCTGCTTGTAATTGATCAGGCGTAATTTTAAAATCTGTTTTTTCATCAGTATTTATAATAACTGGTACCCCATCAGAAAATTTTACTTGTTCTGGATATGTAACCCAATATGGAGCTGGAATAATTACTTCATCCCCTTTTTCAATCAAAACTTGACATAAGTTAAATAGTGAATGTTTTGCTCCATTGCTTATTACAATATGATTTAATTCATAATCTAATCCATGGTCTCTTTTTAATTTATTAATAATTGCTTGCTTCGTTTCAGTGATACCTTCTACTGCAGTATATTTTGTGAACCCACCATTTAGAGCTTTAATAGCTGCATTTTTAATCATTTCAGGTGTGTCAAAATCTGGTTCCCCAGCACTAAAACTTAAAATGTCTCTACCTTGCGCTTTAAGTTCTCTACCTAAAGCAGTAATAGCCATTGTTACTGACGGAGATAAATTCTCCATTCTTTGCGCAATTTTCATTAGTTTTTCCCTCTAATAATTTTCAATATGTTAATATTACGAAGACATAATATTTCGTGGATTCTATCTAAAAAAAACTTAAGGATTAGCTTGAATTTTTCAACATATATTAATAATAAAGAGGTCACCGTAGATCTTATTAGAAAAAGAGCTTTAAAACATACTTACTTAAGGCTTATTTCCAAAGATTTAATACAAATTAGTGCGAATATTTTTTTTACTGTAGATGATGCAAAAAGATTGATTGATAACAAAATAGAATGGTTAGAAAAAGGCTTAGTAAAATTAGAGAAAAATTTTATGGAAAAAGATGAATTTCTTTTTTTGGGAATTAGACACAAAAATCTTGATTTTAGAGATTTAGATAAGTTCTATAAAAGTGAAGCAAAAAGATTGATACCTCCAATAGTGGAAAAATATTCAAAAATTATGAATCTAAGTCCAACCTCTATAAAATTTAGGAAAAATAAAAGAACTTGGGGAAGTTGTAACTATAAAAATGAATTAAATTTTAATATTCTTTTGATGAAATTTCCAATTCCTTTAATTGAATATGTGGTTATACATGAACTTGCCCACATAAAAGAGAAAAACCATTCAAAAAGATTTTGGTCTTTGGTTGAAGAGTATTGTCCTGATTATAAAAGAAGGATGAAAGAGTTTAAGAGTTTTTTATAATTGCTCTTATCTCTTCAAATTTATCATGTAGTTTTTTATCTGTAATTTTATTTGCAAAAATACCGTAAGAACGCTCTTTATAACTTTCATTGATAGCTTGTTTTTCTTGTTCTTTTTTCTCTATTTTATTGGTTACGAAAAATCTTATCTCTTGAACATTTGCTATATTAGATTGTTTTAATAAGTCATTTATCAAACTCTTGTTATACTCAAACTCCATTTTATAAACAGGATGGGTTAATACAAAAAAGAAGATTTGTTGCCTAATATAGGCAAATTTGACCCCTTTTTTCATTTTAGGTGGTAACAATTCAATAAATTTATGAATTGTCTCTTGGGTATTAATTCTTCTGAATTCAGGATTATTTTTAAGATGATAAAGTATTTCACTCAATTTTTTCATGTTCTAATTATAGCAGGTTTTTTATTAGCTGCTACTGGATGCGGTTACAAAGCACCACCTACATATGTTGACGATAAACAGGAAGTTTCAAAATAATGATTTACGATTATATTATTATAGGTTCAGGGGTTGCAGGATTAAATGCAGCAAGACTGATCCCTCCATCAAAAAATGTTTTACTTTTATGTAAAAAAGAGCCTTGGGAGTGTAATACTTTTTATGCCCAAGGTGGTATTGCCGCTGCTGTTGATAAAGATGATATCCCTGTGCATATAGAAGATACTCTAGTAGCAGGTGTCAATCATAATGACAAAAAAGCAGTTGAAGTTCTTAGTGAAAATTCAAGAGAAGCAATTGATAACTTAATAGAAAATGGAATGAAGTTCGATTTAAATGATAAGGGTGAATTAGCTTTTACAAAAGAGGCTGCACATAGTAGAAATAGAATTCTTCATGCAGATGGAGATGCGACAGGAAGAATGTTGCACCTCTTTCTAATGGGTACTTTTATTCATAAAATAGAGACAAATTGTGTTGTTAATGATTTATTAATTCAAGATGGAATTTGCTATGGGGTTAAATATTTTATAAGTGAGACTGAAGAAAAAGTTGCCTATGCCCATAACACTATAATTGCAAGTGGTGGAGTAGGATCAATCTATAAATATCATACAAACTCAACAGCAGTTGCTGGGGAAGTTCAAGGTATATGTATAGAAAAAGGTCTTGAATTAAAAGATATGGAGATGATGCAGTTTCATCCGACAGTATTTAAAGGAACTTCATTTGCTAGAAAAGCACTTTTAAGTGAAGCTTTAAGAGGCGAGGGCGCTTATATTGTTGATGACAATGATTATAGATTTCTTTTTGAATACCATCCTGACGGAGAATTAGCCCCAAGGGATGTTGTAAGTAGATCAATCTTTGATTATCACAAAAGAACAGGGCATGGTATTTTTCTCTCTTTTGATAAATTTGAAAAAATTTGGTTTAGAAAAAGATTTCCAAATATTTATGCAAACTTTGAAGATCTAGGTTATGATTTACCTTTTGAAAAAGTTCCTATTTCTCCAGCTTTTCATTATGCAATGGGAGGAATTTTGACTGATCTAAATGGTAAAGTTATAAATATGAAAAACCTTTATGCTGTTGGAGAAGCAGCTTGCACAGGAATTCATGGTGCAAATAGATTAGCATCAAACTCAATGTTAGAAGGTTTAGTGTTTTCAAAATTAGCTGTAAATGATAGTTTTAAAAATAATTTCACTATAGATAAAAAAGCATATAAAAAAGAGATAAAATATTATATAAGAAATAAAGAGATAGATAAACCTATTAAAGATAGAGTAAGAAAGTTAATGTGGGAAAATGCTGCAATAGTTAGGGATTTTGACTCTTTAAAAGCAGCACTATTTGAGATAGATGAATTTTTAAAGCAGGATGTTGGAAGACTGCTTTATTTAAGGTTGCTTACGGCAAAATCTATTTTAAAAGCTGCAATTGACAGAAAAGAGTCCCTTGGAGCTCACTTTATTAAGGAGAATTAATGTTAAAGATTCTGATGGTATTATTGTTATCATCTCTAGCTTTATTTGCAAGTGGCGGTGGTGCTACTTCAGGAGAGGTTGCACCTGACTTAACCATGACATGGGTAGGTTTTGCATGTCTGTTTATTTTTGTTGTGGGTTACTATTTTGTAGCTGCTGAAGAGAAATATGAAATTGATAAGGCTAAACCAGCTTTATTTATTGGTACATTTATGTTTATTCTAGTTGCTATTTATTATGCGCTAAATCATTTAGATATGGGATTAGTGCATACGCAAGCACAACATTTGATATTAGAAATTGCAGAAATTTTCTTCTTTTTATTTGTTGCTATGACATATATAGAATCTCTAATTCATATGAGTGTATTTGATAAGCTAAAATATGATCTTGTTTCAAAAGGGTATACGTATAGAAAACTCTTTTGGGTTACTGGATTTTTAGCGTTTTTTATCTCTCCAATTGCAGATAACTTAACAACTGCACTTATTCTTTCAACTGTGTTAATTACAATTGAAAAAACAAGAAAAGATTTCTTAGTTCCAGGTGCAATAAATATAGTTGTTGCAGCAAATGCTGGTGGTGCTTGGTCTCCTTTTGGAGATATCACGACTCTTATGGCTTGGACATCAGGGAAAGGTGCTTTTTCTGACTTCTTATTCCTTTTCCCAGCTTCAATTTTAGGATATATTGTAACTGCATTTTTATTATCTAAAGTGGTTCCAAATGAAGCTCCATCTTTTGATGCTTCAAAAGAGGTTGCTCCTAAAATGGCAGAAGGTGCAAAAGTTGTAATGGGACTTGGAGTATTTACAATCTTTTGTGCTGTAATGTCTCACCAAGTTTTACATCTACCAGCAATGTGGGGTATGATGTTTGGTTTATCTTTACTAAAAGTATATGCTTATGGACTAAAAAGAAAACATGGGAAAGAACACTTCAATATTTTTCATTCAATGGCAAAAATTGAAAACAATACTTTAATGTTCTTCTTTGGTATCTTAGCAGCAGTTGGTGCATTATACT